>JALSIV010000087.1 GCA_026989685.1 Pirellulaceae bacterium
AGTCGAGGATACCGTTTGAGAAACGCGGCCGTCGCTTCCAGCGCCGGCTGCCGGTATTGTTCGCGGTGGTCGTCGTCGGCCGACGTCAACGCAAAGACGCGAGCGATCGTGTAGTTTTGGAACGGGAGCCGTTCGTGAGGCGTCAGCTTTTGCAATTCGAGGAAGTTGCGCGCCGCAAGCTCAATCGAACTGATCGGCTCACCCTGGTGCTCAACGAATACCGGACCCACTTCCAGCCTCGCAACGGCAAGATCTCGCTTGGCCAGGATTTCCCGTATCTGCTGCGGCGTGTAATCGGGTTTTTCGGCCGCCGGCTGCGTGCCGGGAGCGGGAGACGACGGCTCGGCGGGCGATTCTTCGCCAGAGGCCGTCGGGCGGCCGTTCTTGCTCTTCGTCTTGGGCGAGTCGGTCTGCTTGCGGCAGGCGGCGAAAGCGGCCACCATGAGAAGTGCCAGGATCATCCCCGCCTGGACCGAAAGCCGGCAAGCACCGAACGAACTCCGTGGAAGCACTCCCGCGGTCTCCCGGTTTCCCCTGATTCGTGCATCCTGTCCCATGGAATCGGCACCTCCGTCATCGTCGCTCGCCACCGGTCCCGGCCACTGTCTCCGCGTGACAGCCCCGAGCCGGCTCCATTTTGGCCTCTTTTCCCTCGGCCACCAAGGTCCTCTGCAGTACGGCAGCCTGGGAGCCATGGTTCATCCGCCCGCCGTGCAGATGAGTGCATTCCCCGCGAGTGAGTTCGTGGCAACAGGCCCGCAGGCCGATCGGGTGCGGCAGTTCGCCTCGAGCTGGGCCGCCTACTACGGCGCCAGCCTCGACGAACGGCCATGCCGTCTGGTGGTCGAACAACCCTTGCCGGCGCACGCCGGGCTGGGGAGTGGTACGCAAATCGCCTTGACCACCGGGGCGCTGCTCCACCTCTGGCGAAACGAGACGCTTCCCGATGTCGGTCAACTTGCCCGATCCGTGGGACGAGGCAAGCGATCGGCCGTCGGCTGCCACGGGTTTTTCCACGGCGGCATCATCTTGGCCTCCGGCAGGAAAGGGGACGGGTTCCTTGCGCCGCTCGACGTCTCCGTGAACGTGCCGCGGCAGTGGCGATGGGTTTTGTGGTTGGATCCTTCACAGCAGGGGCTGGCCGGCAGTGCCGAGGAGGAGGTGTTCCAGCAATGCAGTTGTCGACGCCGGTCTTCACGGCAGTCGCTGCCCGAACTGGCTCGAGCCGTCGTCGCTGCCGCTCAGCAGGCCGACTTCGAGTGTTTCTCGGAGTCTCTTTATCAATATGGCTACTCGGCCGGGATGGAGTTTGCGTCGGTGCAAGGCGGACCCTTCAACGGCGCGCTTCTCAGTCGCCGCGTCGAGTTGCTGCGCAAGTGGGGGATTCTCGGCGTCGGACAGAGCTCGTGGGGACCCACGATCTTCGCCGTTGTTCGTTCCGAAACCGAGGCGACCGAGGTGCTCCAGCGGTCCCGCCGATCTCCCGTGTTCGCCAACACTCGCCCACTGATCGCCGAAACATGCCCTCACGGGTTTCAGTCGGAGGTAATTGGGCCACAATGTAGGCTGGAAAGCCAGACGGAACAGTAGCGATCCCATCACAACTTCCGACCACTACGTCCAGACTCCAGACTCCAGACTCCAGACTCCAGGCGGAATTCCACATGATTGAACTGGGTGTCAACATCGACCACGTGGCCACCATTCGGCAGGCGCGGCGTACGTACGAACCGGATCCTGTGTGGGCGGCCGTGCTGGCCGAGTTGGCGGGAGCCGACGGAATCACGGTGCATCTGCGGGAAGACCGCCGGCACATCCAGGCGCACGATGTGGAGCGTCTGAAGCAGACAGTGCAGTGCAAACTCAATCTGGAAATGGCCTGTGACACCGAGATCACCGAATTCGCCTGCCGCCTGAAACCGGATCAGGCGACACTGGTCCCCGAGCGTCGCGAAGAGGTGACGACCGAAGGCGGGCTCGATGTGTTGGCCAACCAGGACACCGTGAGGCGCACGGTGCAAGCGTTGAAGGAGGCGGGGATCTCCGTGAGCTTGTTTCTCGATCCGGTGTCCGAGCAGATTGCGGCGGCTGCCGATTTGGAAGTTCACGCAGTGGAGTTGCACACGGGCGCCTATAGTCTGGCGAGCGGCCGGCAACAGCAGCGCGAACTGCGGCGGTTGGCGGACGCCGGGCGGCAGATTCGGCGACACGGCCTGCAACTTCATGCCGGACATGGTCTCAACTACCGGAATGTGGCCGCGGTTGCAGCCATTCCGGAAATGAGAGAACTCAATATCGGTCATAGCATCGTCTCTCGTGCTGTGCTGGTCGGGATGGAGCAGGCAGTGCGGGAAATGAAGCGATTGATGGTCGGCGCGTCCGGCGCCCCGAGTAGTCCGCTGTCCGATGCGCCACTATGATGGCGGCGCCGCGCACGCGGTGGCTGCCGTGGCCGAGACGCTGCACGGTCGAGATTCTGGACCGTGCGAGCCTCCAGGCCGGCTTGTTGGTCCCGCCCCCTTTGCTACTTGCTGGATCTGCCCATGACTCGACGAGGATCTGATTTTGCCGGAGTTTCCGTCGCCATCGTCACGCCATTTAAGGATGGTGCCGTTGACTTTGCGAGGCTGAAACAGCAGATCGATTTTCTGGTGGAAGCCGGGGTCACGTGCCTCTGCCCCGTGGGAACCACAGGGGAATCTCCAACATTGACTCATGAAGAGCATGAGCGGGTGATCGGTGAGGTGGTACAGTTGACGGCGGGACGAGTCAAGGTGATGGCCGGTACCGGCTCCAACAGTACGGACGAAGCATTGCGACTCACTCGGTTTGCCGCCAAGGCGGGCGCCGATGCCGCTTTGATGGTGGCTCCCTATTACAACAAGCCGACTCAGGAAGGTTTTTTTCAGCACTATCGGGCCATTGCCGAGCAGGTGGGCCTGCCGATCTGCGTCTACAACATCCCGGGACGTACGGGAAAGAACATCGAGCCGGAGACGATGGCCCGACTGGCCGAGCTCCCCAACATCACCATGGTCAAGGAAGCCACCGGCTCGCTCGACCAGGCCTCCCAAATCCTCAACACCACCCAGCTCACCCTTCTCAGCGGAGATGACAGCCTGACCCTGCCGCTTCTCTCCATCGGAGCCGAAGGAGTGATTTCGGTGGTCGCCAACATTGTCCCTTCTGCCATGAAGGAACTGGTCGAGCTGTTTCGCAGCGGCGACGCTTCCGCCGCCTGCGAATGTCACCATCGGTTGTTTCCGCTTTGCCGTGATATGCTCTCCCTGGCCACCAATCCGATTCCGATCAAGGCCGCCATGCGCATCTTGGGGCGAGACAGCGGGGAGCTGCGGCTCCCCATGACACCGCTGCCGCCGGACCAAGAAGCATCTCTGAAACAGACGCTTGCGCAGTTCGGCTTGCTCTAGCCGGCAAGCCGTTTGACGGCCGTGCCTCGATAGAGATACCCCAGAAACTTGGGGGCTCGGGCGAAATAGCCTTCACTCAGGTCGGCCAGCATGAAGGGGGCGGATCGGACCAGCGCCGGAACATCGACATCGAGCCGGCAGCCGTCCCCGATTCGCTTTTGAATCGGATTGAGCCGGCACTGCCATCTCCGGACGTTGGGGTCGGGGCTGAGACCGTGTTCGAGAAAGACCAGTGATCCACCCGGGCGCAGCACGCGGAAGATCTCCGCCATCGCCTGCTTACGCCGGGGAATGCTGCACATCACGAACGTGCTCACGACGTAGTCGAACGAGTCGTCGGGAAACGGCAGCGATTCGGCTCGCCCTACTTGCTTCACGGCGGGTACCTTGGCCTTGCCCAGCCGCCGCTTCAGCAAGCGGTGCATTCCGGGATTGGGGTCGATCAGGACCAGTTGTTCGACGCCGTCACCGTAATGAGGCAGATTCAGCCCGGTGCCGGCTCCGATCTCCAGTACCTCACCTCCGACGGGTGACAAGACGTCGGCTCGCAACTCGGCGAGCTGCCGCGACGACATCCCCCAATCGCAAAGATACGGAAACACCAGCTTCGAATAGACGCCCATGGCTCCACTGTAGCGGCCGTCGCTCCCCGTCGCCCAGGTCACTCGTCCCCTTCCCGCTAGCCGGACCAACCGTTGTGACCGCGAGAACCCGCTTCGCCACCGGCGAATCACGGAACCCGTGCGACGGGCATAGTCTGTGTGGTGAGAACGCGAGCTAGGGTTCGGTAGACGTTCACGCCACTCCGGCTGGGGCCACGTTCGTGCCCGGACGTCGACGCCCAGACACTTCCAGAACGACATCCGTGACGCCCCATGAGGACCCTATTATGAAGTGCCATGAGCTTGCCCGTCGTATCGAACAACTCCAGCCGGAGGCTTCTTCGCGCGACGTCGCCCGTCTCTGCTTGCTGCTGAGCAACACCACCGACGAGCTGGACGAGTTCTCCGATACGCGACAGCTCAAGGCAGCCTGGCGGGAAATGAGTCTCCGGCTACAGGCGGCCACCGACCAGCATGCCGCCATGACGGGCGAGTTGGAAGAGCTGGCTCGATCCGATCCTCGCAAGTTCTCGCCCGATCAGATCTGGGTGCTCATTCGAGCCATCAAGGTGCAAAGTCAAATCCTGCAATTGTATGTGGGCGAGGCAGCCATTGACGTCTAACGCAGGCTGTGCCCGCAAGGCCGGAGGCGGGAGACCGGAGGCGGTAGAGGTGGTCGTGACAACCGAAAGCCAGTGAAGGATGCGCGCACGGCGGTTCTCTGCAGGTGACCGGTGTCCCGGTCTTTCTTTCGCCGCCCCCACAACGCATAATGGGACAAAGACCATCCACAGGACTGCGTTTCGGTTTTCGATAATCTGGCCACATCGGCCGTAGCGGATGGGAGCGCATCGGGCTCGAGGGCCGGTCGGTCCGCCGCAGGTCGACGTTCCCGTTCTCCTTGCAGAAAACCCGCGGTCTTTTCGATAGGGTCCTTCAGCGACCAGTCCGCACCAGCCATGACGTCCCCTTTTGCCTCAGAAGACCCCCGCATCGACCGGCGTATGGACGGCGTGCCGATCGAGGAGCGACTGGCTCGTTGTGAACACCAGATCGGTTACGAGTTCAAGGACAAGTCGCTGTTGCAGGCCGCGCTGACGCACTCGTCGGGAGCCGATTGCCGGCTCGAGTCCAACGAACGACTGGAATTCCTGGGGGATGCGATCCTGGGAGCGATCATCTGCGAACTGCTGTACCATCAGTACCCCGAGGCGTTGGAAGGCGAATTGACCCAGATCAAGTCGGTCGTCGTCAGCCGCCAGACCTGTGCCAAGATCAGCGAGGCGCTCGGACTGCACCATCTGATCATCCTGGGTAAGGGGCTGGCCAACCACGGACAGATCCCGCTTTCCCTGCTGGCCAACGTGTTCGAATCTCTGGTGGCGGCCATCTACCTCGACGGCGGCCCCCAGGCGGCTCGCCGGTTCGTGGAAGTCTACCTGCGACCGGAGATCGAGGCGGTACGAGCCGGCGAAACGGAAGGCAATTTCAAGTCGATCTTGCAGCAGGTGGCCCAGCGAGATCTGCTCTGCACGCCCACCTACCAGGTTGTCGATGAGCGGGGTCCCGATCACGCCAAGTTCTTCAAGGTGGTCGCCCAAATCGGACGGGACCGCTATCATCCGGCGTGGGGACGCAATAAGAAGGAAGCGGAACAGCGAGCGGCCTGCAATGCACTGGCCGAACTCAACCACGAGCCCCCTCCGTTCCCCTGTGAATAGCAAACCGACCCACCGCCATTCTCCGAATTCCAATGAACACCCGACCTCGCAAGTGCATCGCCCTTCTTTCCGGTGGACTCGACAGCAAGCTGGCGATCCGCCTGATGCAAGAGCAAGGGATCGAAGTCGAAGCGCTCAACTTCAAGACCGTTTTCACCTGCTGCCAGGACGTCTCGGCCCAGGCGGCTCACGAACTCAATGTCCGCCTCACCGTGCTCACGCAAGAAGACGACTATTTGCCGATCATCGAACAGCCGCGGTTCGGGTACGGCAAAGGTGCGAATCCCTGCGTCGACTGCCGCATCTACATGTTCCAGAAGGCGAAGACCTTCATGGAGGAAATTGGTGCGGACTTCATCGTCAGTGGTGAAGTGATCGGGCAGCGTCCGATGAGCCAGAAACGGCGCGACCTGGACGTGATCTCGTATCATTCCGATCTCGAGGATTTGCTGCTGCGGCCTCTTTCGGCCAAGATGTTGCCGCCGACACTGCCCGAACGGGAAGGCTGGGTGGACCGCGAACGGCTCTATGGATTCTGCGGCCGCAGTCGCAAGGGCCTCATCGAACTGGCCCATCAGCTCGGGATCGAGGACATTCCCACGCCCTCCACCGGCTGCTCCCTTACCGAGCCGCAATTCAGCCGCAAAGTCTTCGATTTGATCCAGATCGCCCCGCAGCGGTCTCGCTGGGACTACGAGATGCTGAAAGTCGGCCGCCACTTCCGTTTCTCAGCCGAAACCAAAGTGATCCTCGGACGCAATGAAGCCGAAAACACGCAACTGGAGTACGCGTACCGAATGCCCGATTCCCAGGCTTCGGAACTGCTTGAGCCGGAGAGTTTCTTCGGCCCCACGGCGTTGATTACGGGACCGTCCAGTGAAGAAGCTCGCCGGTTCGCCGGCGGCCTGATCCTGAGGTACACGCGGAGATTGTCGCCCGACAATCCGGCAACGATCAAAGTCACGGCCGGCGACAAGACATCGATGTTCGAGGCCGTCGAGACGATCCAGTCCAAAGAAGCCAAGCTGATTACCGAAACCGAGTTCAGCAGGACGACCGGCCGCTGCTGACCGATTCGGGGGAACTCGTCGAAGCCGCCCTTTCCAGACGCTCCCACAGCGAGTGCAAGTCGGATGCCTGCATAGGGGTCAGCGATCCCGGTGCATACGCCGCTTGGCCGTATAGTCTCCCCAGCGCTCGAAACTCGCGGCGCAGCGCCGGCACTTTCCCGCCAAGTCGCCTCATGTACTCCATGGCCGTAGCGTCTTCAAGACGCACCCAGCCCCGCTCTCGCCCCCAAGCTTCCACAGCTTCGAACGTGTACCGCACAATCTCTTCGGGCTCCCATGCCTCGACCGCTTTTGTTCGGAACGGATTGGGGTAGTCGGCGAAGCGCCGCTGTGGGGTCGGTTCGACTTTCTCCGCCGTCGGATCGGACTCGGCCGGTCCCGGTTTGTCGGAGCGGTCGAACCACTTCGCCCAAAACGCCAGAATGTCGTTCCACAACTGACGCAGTCCCGAAAGAAGCTCGTGACGGAACCGCCAAATCAGATAACCGGCCACCGCCGCTAGAAGCAACAGCGAGAGCAGGCGAACGATGCCCGTCATCAGTCCCAGCAGCAGACTGAGCGGCGAGCGGGAAGATGAGCGCGGTGCGTCGTCGGGCGGTGTCGATCGCGGTGTCGAAGCCGACCGCTGAGGGGAACGACTCGAGTTGCTCTGCGCCGTGGGGCGCTGCTGATCTTGTTGTTCCCGAACCGGTTTGTGGTCGGCCGATTTGGCCCGGTCAACGCGTGGCGAGCCGGCTCGCTGCGTTCCCTTGTTCGAGGTGTCACGATCCGGCTGAGTCTTGCCATGAACCGATCGCTGCCTGCGGCCTTGCGGTTCTGTTGCGTTGTTCTGCTGTTGACGGTCGGGCGGCCGGCCGCGACCCGTCTGCGTCGCCGGCTGTTTCGAGTCGCCTGGCTGCCCCGATTTTCCTCCTTTCCGGCCCATTTTGGCACCACTGGCCTTCCGAGTCGATTGGCCGTTCGTCATTGCCTTTTTTCCCGCCTGGCCCTTCCTCATTCCGCTCTGATGTCTTCCGCTCCCAGGAGACGGCTTTCCCTTCGATCTGCCTGGTCCGGACTTGCCCGGCCGCTGCGAGTCGCCCGAGCCCGTCTGCGGTCGACCTTTTTCCTGAGGTCCTCGGCTGCCGCCTCGCCGCCCCGCCTCACCGCCGCTTTGGCTGCCGGGTGTTCCCCGTTTCCGCCTTCCCGTGGAACCCGGCCCGTTTTGCCGGACGGCCTTTCCCTGTTGGGCTGCTTCGTGGTCGTCCGACCGGGGTGCTTTTCCCGATCGACGGGCATTCGGATCGGACTCTCCGTCGCGTCCCCAGGCCAGGTCGTCCCATCTGCGGAAGTTGAAGGAGCCGAATGAAAACAGGGGCGTCGAGCGGGCACCCGTTCTCGGACGCGGCAGTAGCAAGCAGAGGCCGAGGAAGAGGACGGTCAGCAGGGTGCCCCCGATCAACCACGCCCAGGCGACTTCGCCCGGCATCGCGACGCGGCGCCGCTCGAGGTACCTTCGCAATCCCAGGAACGAAGTCGTCATCAGCAGTCCGATGGAGCATCCCAAATAGAGCAGCGCCATCCGCAGGGCCATCGTTTCCAAGTGTCGTGGCAGAAACCAGTGCCCGATTCCGAACACGGGAAGTGCCAGGCAGGCGAAGTAGATCACGGTTACTCCCGGCGGCCGCTCGTCGTGGGACTTGCGGATTTGTTTCCTCCACCAGGCCACCCATCCCTGTTGGTCGGCCACCGGCTCGGCACTCTCCTCTTCCTGCACCGGCTCGTCGTCCACCATCCGCTCACGGTCGATTCCGAGTTCCTGCAGCAATCCCGTGCCGCGATCTTCGTCCGCTTTCTTCAGCCACGTGCAGTTCCACGTCACTTGATGGGCCACCCACCAGACGACGGCGCAGCAGAGCAGTCCCCACACCGAGAAGCCAGTGGCCAGAAACATCACGATCGCCAGTGGTGCGGCGAATATCGATGCATACTCCTTGCCTTGCTCCATCGAAATGCGGGCGATCAATACGGCCGCTACCACGAACAAGAACATAATGACGTAGCTGCGCGCGACGTACGGTCCGTGATAGCCGAGCATGAACACGAACATGGCCACCGACGAGATCATGCCGATGATCAATGCCGGGGTCAGTGCCACCAGCATGAAATCCGCCACGTTGTCCACGATGGACGACCGATCGTTCATGCCAACACCGTCCTTCGACACAATTCGGGGATGGTTGCGTCGTCAACCAGGCGATGGACGGGAATGCCGGCACCGATCAACGGCCCGGCGGCTCGCTGAAACCGTTCGTCCTGATGTTCATTGACTACGGCCGCTACGGCGTATCCTCTTCGCTGCAGCTCGTCGAGCGCCAGGACATGGCCCTCAGCTACGTCTCCCAGCAGTACCAGTACGGTCGCATCGCGAGGCAGCCGGCTGCCGGCTTCGATCAACAACTGCGGCAGGTCGAGTCCCCGGTTCAATTCCAGCCGAGCCAGTTGTTCCCACAGTCTGCGGAACGATTCGGGGCCACGCGCCGCCGTGTGGACAACCGGTCGCAGCCGGGACTCGCGAATCTCCTCCTCGGCCAGCCGCTTGGCGACTTTTCGGGTGATGCGGGGAACGCGGTACCCTTCGACACGCACGCGATCGGCGCCGTCGCGGCCGTTGCTGACCAAGCCGACCTGCTGGTCCATCTGGTTGAGTGCATGAGCGATCGAGGCGGCGGCGGTGATCGTCGTCTCGCTGCGAATCGGCTCGTCTTCGGTACGATAACTGTCGGCGTGAAAGTCGATCAGCAGGGTGGCACCGGCAATTGTCGACGGCTCGTAGATCTTGCTGTGCAACGCTCCGGTTCGCGCCGTCGCCTTCCAGTGGATTCGATTGAACGGATCGCCGGCCTGGTATTCTCTTACGCCGGCGATGCGAGTCGGATCTTCATAGAGCCGATGAGTCATGATGACCTCGCCGATGGGCCGGCGGGAAGCCACGTCGTAACTGAGCAACGGCACGACTCGAGGAAACACCAGCACGAAGGCAGGTTCGTCGGCCAGTCGGAACTTGCGAAACAGACCGAACAGGTCGCCACTCTCCAGTAGCAGCGGGCCGATTTGATAATAGCCGCGCCGCTGGAGCCGGACTTGGTAGTGGAACACCTTCTTTTGTCGAGGCCACAACATCGTCATCAGGATGCGCGAGCCCGTCACCTTGAGAGCCGGTGACGGGCCCGTCACGGATCGAAACGGCAAGACATCCTGAATCAGCAGCCAGGGAATGGGAAACGAACTGGCGTTGATCAATTCGATGGCCACCAGCACCGACTGGCCCACTTCCGCCGTCGCTTGCGAACAGGTGCGACGGACGTGGACGCGGCGAACCGAGGACTGCACCAGAAGCCGGCTGGCCAAAGCGATTGCAATCAGCGTATAGATGCCCAGCGCCAGCAGGCCCATTTGAAAGACGAGTGCGGCAACGAGCAGCAGCAAGAGGAGGACAAGCCACTTCATGGCACGAGTTCGCTTGCAAAACGGATGTTGCCGAGTTTTTTCATCCGGCCCTCGGCTCCAGGGTCGGCACGGCTATTTCGGCAACGACTTCCTCGACAATCTGTTCCGGCTTGACTTTTCTCAAGCGAGCTTCCGGCTTGAGGATCAACCGATGTGTCAGTACGGGAGGTGCGATCTTCTTTACGTCGTCCGGCAGGACGTACGAACGGCCGCGCATCGCTGCCATGGCTTGCGACGTGCGGAACAAGGCGATCGACGCCCGCGGACTGCCACCCAGTGCCAAATCTACGTGCTCGCGAGTGTCATGGACGATCTGAGTCAAGTACTGCCGAACCTTGGGGTCGACGTGAACCTGCCGGACCGCCTGCTGGCACGACACCAGCTCCTCCGAGCTCACCACCGGTTCGATCTTCTCCAGCGGGTGCCCCAGTTGCAACCGGTCCAGCATGTCGAGTTCCTCCTTCATCGACGGATAGCCGAGGCTGAACCGCATCAGGAATCGATCGAGCTGAGCTTCCGGCAGGGGAAACGTCCCCTCGTGGTCCACCGGGTTCTGCGTGGCGATCACCAGGAATGGAGGCTCTAACGCATGAGTCACTCCGTCGACGGTGACGCGCGATTCCGCCATCGCTTCCAGCAAGGCAGCTTGAGTCCGCGGCGTGGTGCGGTTGATCTCGTCGGCCAACAGCAGTTGCGAGAAGATCGGCCCCGGTCGAAACTCGAATTCCATCGTCTTTTGATTGAAGACCGATGCCCCGGTCACGTCGGTCGGCAGTAGGTCGGGCGTACATTGAATCCGCTTGAATGTGCAGCCGACGCTGCGGGCTAAGGCTCGAGCCAACATCGTTTTGGCAACGCCCGGCACGTCCTCCAGGAGGATGTGACCTTCACAGAACCAGGCCACCAGCGACAAGATCACCTGCTGCCGCTTTCCCACAATGACTTGCTCGACATTTCCGATAATGCGGCGCGCAACCGCATTGACGTCGATCGACTCTGGCAAGAGGGTGCCTCCCAAACGCGTATTTCATTTTCCGGCCGCGAAAAGTGTTCGGGAACCGCTGCCAGCCAAACTGCCAACCCAACACTGCCGAATCAACGTGGAGCATCTGGTGGATGGGGTGGCACCCAAGTGACCGGCCGGATCCTGCCGACCCACGCGTGCTACCGCCAATAGTCGGGCAAGCTCGGCTTGGTGTCCCGGAGTATCTCCAGGATGGCCGCTCGCGTCTCCGGAGTCAAGTGAGCGAACCGCGGGCCGGTATTCTTGCCGGTCAACACTTCCCACAGACGGCGATACACCAGAGACCGCACCGGCTGAGGAAGCGAATCGAACGACTCGGAGTAGATCAGATAACTACACGGATAACGAAACAGCCGCTTTTGCAGATCAAAGTCCCGCAACGATCGGCCCTTCTTGTCGCGAGGCCCTCGAGCCGCGAACTCGCGAGTGAAATCGGTGGTTCCCTCGATGGGAGCCGCCAACGGATATTCATCGACGAACAGCAGGAAATCGACCAGCTCATCGACGACCTTCGCCAAACGACGCTTCGTCGTCTCGCTCTGATAGTCCTTCGGCCGGTCGAGCATCTCGTTCATCATCTGATCGTACTGCGTCGCCATCCGACACTCGTAGTTGGCACGGGTGATCCGATTCTGAGTCTGCGATTGGTGTTCCAGCACCATCAGCGCCACGATGTCGCTGTTGGGCGAAAGATACGGGGATACGGACACCAGCTTCGAAAGATCGGTGCAGTTGGCTCCTTTGGAAAGATCGGCCGACTCGGCGCCGCGACGGCCGCTTACCGTCTGGTTGCCCATGTGCAAATCGTCGCCATGGCGGCCGCTCACATACCACCCACCCCAGCGCTCTCGCAGCGGACTGCGATGATCGGTGGTGTATGTGGAAGTGCCGAGAATGGGCTGCCCCGACGCGGCCGTGTAGACCGAGCGCACCAGCACCCCGGGGACTCCCTGAGTCCGCGACGAGGCATGACAGGTCAGGCACTGGCCCCGGTCCCGAACAAACTCCGGGCGCTCGCTTTGTGTCTGGCTGAGCGTGTAGAAGATCGTTCCCTGCCGAGGATCGACCGACGCCACCTCGACCACGTCCCCCTGCTGAACCCAGCCGATGTAGACCGAGTCGTTGAAGTAGACGGCTCGAGGACGCGCCGGATCGATTTTCCGCAATTGAAAACTGGTCTTGGAAAAGACCAGCGACTGCGAAGAGACGGGGATTTCGAGGTTTTCCAGGACCGACTTCAGGTAGCCGTGGCTCGAATCGAACTTCAGCTCGATCTCACCCGAGTCGATCTTCTTCTGCAACCGGGCTACCGGATCGTGGACCGCGACTCGGTGATAGTCGATCGGCGGACGCTCGAAGTCCAATTGGGCCCGGGCCGCCGGCAGCATCGCGGCCAACCAGATCCCCGCCATCAGCGGCCAAAGCACCCGCTGACCCCCTCGCCGGCGCATGTTCCGTCTCATCACTCACCTCGCTCTTTGCCACAACTCGCGCCCCGCCCGCCATTGCAGACGCTCAAAATCGGACCAATCCATCCACTTTAGAGTATCGGATGAGCGGCAGCCGCTGTCAAGGGCGTTGGGTGAGGTGTGGATTGGGCGTTGGGCGGCCTGTGTGCAGGCCGCGGAGCCTTTGATTCGCCACCATCGCCTTCCACTTGGGCCCGCCGGTACTTGAGATAACCCCAGGCTTGAAACAGTAGCCTCGTCAGGGCTTCTTGGGGGGACTCATTGTTCACCGACTCGGTCACTCAGCTTCGCCCGTTTGCTGAGGGGCCTTACGTCCCTTCCAGCAGGATCGACACGCTCACGGCGACCGTCGCCAACGTGGCGATAATCATGCTTGTCCAACTCACCGCCCGCGCCCAGCCGCGCGAGCGCAAGTTCGAAAGCACCGCGACCACGGCGAATACCAGACCGAAAAAGGGGAGCCAGCAGATGATGAGGCTGGCCACTGCCAGGAAGCTGCTGAGGAAAGAGGTGCGGCGAGCCAAGAAGAGAGCCAGATCGTCTGCGGAGTACCTTCCGATTTCGTCGATCTTGATCTTCGAAACAGAGTCCTTCCCGCATACCGAACAACGCACGAACGTGTTTCGAAACCACAGCAGCGGAATCACATAGAACAGACCGATCGTGTCGAGCTGTTCGACGGACTGAGCCGGCACCGAATTCGCTCCACACGTCGGGCAGTGGATTTCCACCACCGGGCCCGGGGTGCGCTTGGTCTTCGTGGTAACGAGTAGATACATCTTGCCATCGATTCCGTAACACAGGACTGCAGTGACAGGCCGCTTCGTTTTCCTGCTTGTGGATTCACGAGGCAACGGCTCGGGCGGCAGATGGGTAGTCGGCAACAGCAAACACAATGTAACGAAGACGGTGGCCCGACTCAAGCCATCCGCCGAGCTTTGGCTACACCAAGATGCCCGCACGGACTTGCGCGCCCGGTCGAAATAGAGGCCCATCGGTGCGGTTGTTGACTTCAGTGCGATTACCCACTCCCGAACCCGCCATGGAAACCTGGTCCGTAGCGTCAGCGAGAGCGAATTGTCGATTGACAACGCCGTCACCAACGGCTTGCCTCACCGCATCGTGGCCCAGTGGCGCGCCGATGGTTGCTGACGACCGCTGCCGCCGCCTGCCGGTCCCCTCGCTCACGAAGCGGGCTGTGCCGAGATAGTCGCATCCCGGCCTCGGGCGTGTTGCTTGCGGCATGGAGTCTTGTGACAGCCTCCAAGACAGCAACCAGTGCAAAGCAGACCACCACTCCTACAGCCTCCGGTCTCCCGGCTCCCGCCTTGCGGGCGAAGCCCGCGTAGGCCACGGGAGCACCTATTGGCCGAACTTGGTTGCTTCCAGGAACGCGTCCGGTGCCGAGGCTCGGTGTTCCAATGTGATCCGCTCGGCGGGCGCCGCAGAATCGATCTGCAGGTCGAGTTTCCAGGCCACCGATCCAACGCGGCAGACTCCTTCCCCACTGGCTCGGCAATACGGATACTCCAGTCCCACCACTACACGGTCGCCGCCTTGCCCGTTGACCGGGAGTCGGATTGTCCAGACGGAGCGCCCCTTCTCGAGTTTGCCGATACGGGCCACGTCGCGCTTCACCGGCCCATCTCCTTCCAACTCGATCCAGTACGTCGCCTTCGCCAGCGAGTTGATCTTCCAGCCGGCGGGCAGGTCGACCGCCAAGCGCAATTCGATGTGACCGTCGATCGGCTTGACCGCCTTCTGGCCGACCGCCACGTTGACGTCGGCTTCGAGCCGAGGTTTTGATTCCGCCGGCCGATCGGGCGGCGTCAATCCCTGCAGCTCGAGAGTCTTCGTAGCACCGCTTTCGGGATCCACGACTCGGACCAAGTGATTGTTCGTGTCCGCTACATACAACTTGCCCGCCGCATAACAGATCCCCGCGGGTTCATCGAAACGAGCAGGCGAGTCGCTGTCGCCCGGCTCGCCGTCGCCGGCCAGTGAGCGAGTCTCTCCCGATTCGGCATCGATCACCTTGATCTTATTGTTGTATGTGTCGGCGATGTAGAGTTTTCCATCGTGCCATGTCACGCCGAGCGGATGTTGGAGGCGAACCTCGGCTCTCGTTCCGTCGACATCGCCGAACGTGAACAGGCGCGCCTGAGTCAAATCGGCGGTGCCGACGACCGTCTCTACCAGTCCCTTGCCGTCGAGCGGAACCGACCGAATGGAACTCCCCTCCGAGTCGGCGACGAACAGCCGTGACCCGTTCGACGTCAGGCCGCTTGGCTGAGCGAAGGAGCTGAATGGGGTCTCACCGAACGCCGCCACTTCGTAGGGCTGGCTGGGTAGCAGACGACCGTCCACGATGTCCTCGCGGCTGTTGCCCGCGTAAGGCTCGATTTCCTTTTCGTCGAGCGACATCCGCCAGATCTGGTGCGGGCCGGCCATCGCGATATACAGATGGTCGCCGTGAACCCAGAGAGCCCAGGGGCTGTTCAGTTCGGTCTTCTTCGGCAAGCCGACCCACCGCTTGGGAATCCGACCTGGCGCGAGACCGCGAGGGCGCGGCCAGGGAAACTGAGCTTGCACTCCGGTGCCTGCGACCGTCTCCACGCGCTGCCGCTTCAAGTCGACCTTGCGAATCATGTGATTCTCGGTATCCGCGATATAGAGCAGGTCGCCTCGCAATGCACACCCTTGAGGGTGATGGAACTCGGCCGTCTGGAAATCGCCGTCGCGACTCCCCTGCCGGCCGCTGCCGATGATCGTCAGCAGTTTCCCGTCCAGGTCGGTGACGACGATCCGGTGGTGGTTGCTGTCGGTGATGAACAACCGGCCCGTCCGTTCGTCGGCCAGTATCTTTCCGGGAAAACGGAGCGGTGTGTCGTCTTGCTGATGAGCCAGCAATTCGAAGTGGAGGGGCGTCGTGTCGAGCAACTTCTTTTTCTTGTAGTACGGTATGGCTCGCTTGAAGAACTCATCGAGTGCCTCGAAGCGGATCTCGCCGCTATGGCCGGCGATCAGGTTTCCTTGCGGGTCGATGACGCGAAGGGACGGCCACGAACGGACTCGATAGGAATTCCAGATCGTGTGGTTCTCATCGACCACTACCGGGTGTTCGATGTCGTATCGCAAGATGGCCGATGCGATATTCTCCTTGTCCTCTTCCGTGGTGAACTTCGCCGAGTGCACGCCGATCACCACCAGCTCATTGGCGTATTTTCGCTCCAACTTCTTCAATTCGGGAAGAATGTGCATGCAGTTGATGCAGCAGTAGGTCCAGAAGTCCAGCAAGACGAACTTGCCTCGCAAATCGCTCATCCGCATCGGTCCCGCCGTGTTGAGCCACTCGAAATCGCGAGGAAACTCGGGAGCCAAAGAGCGGCGAGGAAACGGATGAGTCTGCTCGGGTTCGTTCATCGGTTGTCCGTCGTCGGTTGGAGGGTCCGCAGGGTCGTCGGCCGGGTCGGATGTGGCGGCGCTGGTCAGCGAAAGCGGTTGGATCGCCCCGGAATCGGACTGCGGTTCTGCAGCCGGGTTCGACTTCCGGCACGCCGAATGAGAAGCCAGCAGGGCGGCCAGCACCAGCAGGCAACACGGCCACCAGACAGAATGTTGTTGATTCGGCATGCTTGAGTTCCGCTTTTCTTGAGGAAGCTCTTCGTTCTCATCCCGGCGTGATCCGGCTCGCACCTCCATCATATCGAAACATCTTCACGGCGGCAAAAGCAGTTCGACGTTTCCGGGTTACCTCTTGGTCAGCCGCTTGGCGATCTGTTCGATGTCGTAAACGCACCCGCCCCAGGTTCCGCCTCCGACCGACTGGAGTGCCGCCCACAGGTGCGTGTCCTCCGGAAGGTCGGCATCAGGGCAGAGGCCGGCGTGAGGGGCCCGGTCGGACAGCAGCCGGGTCGCCTCTTCGCTCGATAGCGGCCCCGCACTGGTTCCCACCAGATCGACGTTTCCCTGCAGTCGCCGCTGGTCAATCACGATGCGAATACGGTCGCCGTCTCGTACTTTCCCGATCGGACCGCCCGCCAGTGCTTCCGGACCCACGTGTCCGATGCAGGCTCCTGTGCTCACACCCGAGAAGCGGGCGTCGGTGACCACGGCGACCTTTTTTCCCCAAGGAAGGAACTTGAGTGCCGATGTGATCTGATACGTCTCCTCCATGCCGCTCCCCATCGGTCCGCGGCCGATCAGCACGACCACGTCGCCGGGTCGAACCGGATGATCGCCTCCCTTGATCGCAGTGATCGCCTCACGCTCGGAGGTGAAGACTCGAGCCGGTCCTTCGTGCCGATACACGCCTTCGGTCACCAACGCCGGATCGATGGCCGTCGCTTTGATGACCGAGCCCTCGGGGCAGAGGTTGCCGGTGGGAAAACAGACGGTACTCGTGAGTCCTTTCTCGCGAGCTCGATCCGGCGGCAGAATCACGTCATCGGGATCGACGCCGTCGAGCCGCTGCAGTTGCTGACGCAGAGCTTGGCGTCGACGACTGCTTTCCCACCAATCGAGTAATTCATTCCAGGTCGCCCCCGCAATCGTCATGGCGTCACCGCGCAGGTGTCCCAGCCGGCGCAGCCAGAGCATCACTTCGGGTACACCGCCGGCCAGATAAAGCCGAATGGTCGGATGGTTTTCCGGGCCGTTGGGAAGCACATCCACAAACCTCGGAACCTGCCGATTGGTGGATTCCCAATCGTCGACCGTCGGTCGCTTTCTCCCGGCGGCGAATGCGATCGCCGGGATGTGCAGCAGCAGATTCGTCGACCCGCCGCAGGCGGCATGCACGGCCATTGCGTTGTGGATGGCGTCGTCGGTGATCAGATCCGAACAGCGCAGTCCGTTTTGTGCCGCCCGCATGAGGGCTCGAGCCGAGCGCGCCGCCAGTTCCTTCCAGATCGGTTGGCCGCTGGGCGCCAGTGCCGCGTGAGGCAGCGTCAATCCCAGAGCTTCGGCGACGACCTGCGAAGTGGCGGCCGTTCCCAGGAACTGGCAGCCGCCACCGGGCGACGCGCAGGCGGCGCAACCGGCGCGAGCCGCCTCGTCCAGCGAGATTTCGCCATGAGCGAAGCGGGCTCCGATCGTTTGTACCTTGCCCGCATCCTCGCCCACGCGGGGCGGCAAGGTGACTCCTCCGGGAACGAGCGCCACCGGCAGAGACGGCATCCCGGCCAGCGCCATCATGGCGGCCGGCAATCCCTTGTCACAGGTGGCGATCGCCATCACGCCGCGGCGTGTGGGAAGCGACCGGATCAGACGACGCATCACGATGGCGGCATCGTTTCGGTAGGCCAGGCTGTCGAACATGGCCGTCGTACCCTGGCTGCGGCCGTCGCACGGATCGGAGACGTACGCTGCGAACGGAATGGCTCCCGCGCCGGTAAACGTCTCGGCCGCCGCCGCTACCAGCAACCCGACTTCGAAATGCCCCGTGTGGTATCCCAATGCGATCGGGCGGCCGTCCGATGCGCGCAGTCCGCCTTGAGTGGAGACGATGAGAAACTCCGGGCCGATCATCCGCTGCGGCGACCACCCCATTCCCGCGTTTTGCGACCAGCCGAACAGGTCGCCGCTGGGAGCTTCCCGCAGTTGGCTTTCGGTAAACGGCAGTTTTCCCGCCGGTCCATCGGCACACGATTGCACGGTGGTCCAGTGCGCCGGTTCGCCTTCCCAAAGTTCCCGATCGGGCGAGGATGCCGTCATGCCAATTCCACCTCAGTTCGCAGTGTGCCGGCGACGGCGTCCGAGCCGTTTTCCGGTTTCCGTCAAATCCAAATACGGCGATTGTAGATGTACCACTCGAGTGCCAGCACGGCAAGCGCCAGCAGCAGCAGCCACTTCCAGTATTCCCACCGCCGCACGTCGCTCACTCGCGCGGCTTGCACCTTGTCTTCGCTGACGGCGATATCGCGCGGCATCAAGTCGCTCTCGATCGGAGAGAACAAGTTGACCGTAAACCGTCGCAGCACGTTGCCTTTGCCGTCTTCCACGCGATAGGTTCCCACCTCCTCGGTCGCCGAGTAGACGAAGACGTTTTCGCGAGAGCTTTTCACGGTGTGGCGTTTTCCCCGCGGATCGATCACCACGACCTCCGGTGCAGTCGCCTCGGTGCGGATACGGACCACATCGCCGGGCGACGCGTTGGGAGCGGCCGAATAGTATTGGACTCTTCCCAAGTATTTCAGTGCGTTGGTCACGAATACGGGAAAACTGGTTCTCCGCGGCCAGTCGGTATTGGGGAGGATGTTCCCCGTCGCGTCCTCCCGATAAAGCGGGATTCCCAGTACGGCATCCTCGTATCCTTCACGAGGCGCCAAGGCGAGTACGTCGCCGATCGAGCTGGTGATCAGGGAACGGGTGCCTTCGGGGCCTTTGACGGAGCGGCCTTCCAGAAAGGCCAACACGTCATCAAAACTCAGGAACTGGCAGAGGGGATGCGAGCGATCAACGTCGATCACCACCGGCAGTTGTTTCTTTTCTCCGAACCGCCAGCGCTGGTCCGAAGGCAGTGCCCCCCAGAACAAGGTGTTGGCCAGAGGCATCTGCTGCGGCGCGCAGCGATCGTAGATGATCAGATCGTACACTCCGGCGTCTGCTGCCTGCCGATATTCGGCTTGCTCGAGTTTCTCGGGGGAAAGGACTTCGATCTGCGCCAGTCGCCGAGCCGTCTGAGTATTCAAGGCCGTGAGCAGGGAACCGGCGCCGGGCGTGACTACCAGGACTCGAGCTCGCTCGGGAGGATTGATAGCCAGATACGCGCGATTGTCCAGCGGCAAGTCGTCCTTCCACTCCAAATCGAGCACGAACACCCCTTCCTCGACGTCCTGCAGGCGGAAGCCTTCGCCGCTCGAGCCATGAGCCGCAATCTCGATTTCTTTGACGTCCAGATAAGGCCGCTGCGAATCGGTGGCTTCCTGTTGTGTTTCGCCGTATCGCAGCCCGATTTGGACGGTGACTTTCTCGCTGCCGAAGTTCTCGATCCGCGCAAACAGATCCAACTGGCCGGGGTGATCCGGGTTGCGGTCGGCCGAAAACTGAGTGATGGCGATGTTGGACGCCTCCGGGCTGCCGACGCGCACGTGCCGCAACGTGAGATTCCCCACGTCGAACCCGCTCACCGGTGGAACAGCGCCGTCGCTGACGATGTAGACCGTTGCCGGCAAGGCCTCTTCCGACTGGGCGGCCCCTTCGCCTCGCGCAGAAGACGGATTGGCGAGCCCCGCAGCCACTCGCAACGCCTCGGCCACGTCGCTGCCTCGCATCGTCGGGCGCAGTGCGCGCAGCCGCTCCTTGAGCAACCGGCGCTGTTGGGTGTAGTTCTGCACGATCTCGGCGCGATCGGAGAACTGCACGATCATCGCGGTATCGTTGGAATCCATCTGGTCGATCATGCTTTCGATTTCCTGCCGGGCCTTTTCGAAGCGGGACGGCTGAACATCGGTCGCCTGACTGCTGGCCGACACGTCGATCAGAAAGATGAAACGATCCCCCAGCAACTCGGGGCCGCGCCTCCCAGGGCGCATCAAGGCTCCCATCAGCAGAAAAATGATCAGCAGTTGCAGCAGCAACAGCAGGTTGTTCCGCAGCCGCTGCCAGAGCGAGTTGACATGCAAGTCCTCCAGCGTTCGCCTCCACAAATACGTACTGGGAACGACCAGCGGTTGCCGTTTGAGCTTGAGGAAATACAGCAGCACGATCGCCGGCGGAACCAACCCCAGAATCGCCCACTGCCACGGTTGCAACGTGTTGACGAAGTTCATCGCACCAGCCCCCGCTGTCGCAGATAGTTCCCCACGAACTGCTCGACGGGAACATCGGTCCGCGCCAGCAAATGCGTCATTCCGCGGCGAGTGCAGAACTCCTTGGCCTGCTCGACAAAAGCGGATACGGTCCGACGATACCGCTGCAACAGCGCCCGACTAACGCTGATTTCGGCGACATCACCGTCCTCGGAGTCGACCAGTTCCAAATCACCGGTAATCGGCGGATCCCACTCTTCTTCGGTCATGACTTGGAAGACGAACACATCCATTTCCCGAGCGATCAGCAATCGCAGCGCCGCCTCATAACCGGTCTTGTCCAACAGGTCGCTGATCAAGACGACGATTCCCTTTCCGGGGCAGCGGACGCAGAACCGTTTGACGCCCTCCACCAAAGGAATGTTTTCGCCCGGCTCGATGGCATCGAGGTACTCCAGCATGCGCCATAACTGCTGGCGTCCTCGCAGAGTGGGGGCGGCCTGTTGCGATGACTCCCCTAAGGTACTGATCCGCACTCGATCCGAGCGGCACAGTCCGATAAAGCCCAACGCGGCAGCCAGTTGCTTGGCGTAGTGGAGTTTGGTCGGATCGCCGAAGTCCATCGACGTACTGGCGTCAATCAGCGCGTAGAAATGGAGGTCCTCCTCTTCGAGGAAGAGTTTGAGGAACAGGCGGTCCAGCCTGGCGTACAAGTTCCAGTCGATGAACCGCAGGTCGTCGCCGGGGACGTAGTTGCGAAAGTCGGTAAACTCCACACTCTGTCCCTTGCGGCGGCTCTTGCGTTCTCCCTTGAGTCGGCCGCGGAAGATCTTGCGACTGACCAATTCCAGTCGTTCCAGTCGCGATAAGAGTTCGGGGGTGAGTAGTTCTGTCATCGATCGTCGAAGACGGTCCAAAAGTGCCAACAAGAGAACGCGGGATACCCAGAGCGATCAGGCCGAAGCGCCGACCAGATCATCCGCCTTTTCCGGGATCTGCTCGAGGATCTCCAGCAGCACCGCATCGGTTTCCACGCTTTCGGCTTGGGCTTCGAAATTGAGAATCACGCGGTGGCGCATCGCCGGCAGAAAGACGCGCCGCACATCCTCGAAGCTCACATTGTAGCGCCCTTCCAGCAGCGCTCGCACTTTGGCCGCCAGCGCCAACGTCTGAGCTCCTCGCGGACTCGCGCCCCATCGCAGGTACTGATTGGTGATCGGCGGAGCGAACTCGCCTTCGGGATGCGTGGCCAACACCAGCCGCACCAGATAATCTTTGACGTGGTCGGCCAAGATGACCTCCTGAATCAGTTGGCGCCACTTCAAGATCTCCGTGCCGTCCATCACCTTTTCCGGGGTGACGGTCACGCCGGCCGTCGTCCGGTCCACGATGGTGGCCAATTCGTCGCGGTTGGAATAGCCCACCACCAGCTTGAATAGGAAGCGGTCGAGCTGGGCTTCCGGCAGCGGGTACGTGCCTTCCTGCTCGATCGGGTTTTGCGTGGCCATCACGAAGAACGGCTGTTCCAGCTCGTAACGCTTGCCCCCGATGGTGACCGTTCCCTCCTGCATCGTCTCCAGCAACGCCGATTGGGTTTTCGGCGTGGCCCGGTTGATTTCATCGGCCAGGCAGATCTGGGTGAACACCGGTCCCTGCTGGAACTCGAAGACCCGCCGCCCGTCTGGCGTTTCCATGATCATATTCGTCCCCAAAATATCGGCGGGCATCAGATCGGGTGTGAACTGGATGCGGTTGAAGTCGAGGTCGAGTGTCTGGGCGAGCGTTCGGACCAGCAAGGTCTTGCCCAGCCCGGGGACGCCTTCCAGTAAGCAATGGCCGCCGACGAACAAGCAGGTGAGCACGCCATGCACGATTTCCTCGTGCCCCACGATGACCTTGCCGATCTCCTCTCGGACTCGGCGATACCGCTCACGGAACTGATCGGCGCGTTCTTGGATGGTCGTATCATTCATCAGATGGTCGATTCCTCTCCTTAGCCAGTGTTGTCCAATCGGGGCCCTGCAGCCCAGTTGTCGCAAGTTCGGTCATGGCGCCGGCGGCTCATGTTCTTCCCCATCACGCCGCAGTTTTCGGCGGGCTTCTTCTTTGGCCCGACGCAATCGCTCGGTATAGGATTCTCCTTCCGGCTCGACCACCGGCTGCGGCGGCGACACGTCCTTGCGGGGTGGGGGAGCGGCTGCCGGCTCGGCCGACTCTTCGTCCGGCAACGTGTCGGGTTCGAATCGAATGGCCGCTTTCTTACGGTCCAAGTCATCGGCCACTTGCTCTTTTCGCTTTTGCAGCCGCTGCAACTTGGTTTCGACTTCCGCGGCCTCGCCGCGTTTCCGCCGCCATCGCACGAGCGGTTGCACCCACTTGGCCCACGTTTCTGCTCGAATGGCCACTCGGCGAACGGCCACGTCGGCGAAAAACAGCACGCCTCCTAGGAACAAGAACCACGGCCAGGCATCGTGCATGGTGACGGCTCGAGGCAGATCGCGGCGGAACGGGTTGGCTTGCACCAGTTCGTCGAGTTTGGCCGGCGTGAGGTCGCTGCCCAACACCTTGCCGGCTCGTCCGCCTCGAGGCCGCAAGGAGGCGAGTTCCTTCAGCAATTCGACGTTGCTCGTTTGATCCTTGAATTCCGACGAGTAAGGCACGTTGGCGCCGACGACCAGCGGTGGCTTGCCGGGGCCGCGCCCACCGACGGTGATGTGATAGCTGCCCGCCTTGGGCGCGGCGAACTCGCCTTCATAACGCCCCGGGGCCACTTGCCGAATGGGGAAGGAAAACGGTTTCTGGTCCGGGCCGATCGCGGCACCGGTCAGCCCGAGGAAATTCGTGAATTGGTTTTCCTCGTCAAGCGCCGTGATCACCACTCGCACCTTCCCGTCGCGGACGGTGGTGGCCACGTCGAACTGCTCGTCGTCATCCGCCGGCCTCATCGCCCATCGCACCATCTGAGCGAAAAGCTGGTCGTAATGCGGCCAGCTCGTCCAGGCATTGGCCCAGCGGTGACCGGCGTCGGTGGTGAAAGCGACGGCCCGACCGTTGTTGTAGGTCCAAGCCGCCAGGATCGTGTTGTTGCGATTGTCCTGCGGATCGGGCGAGCGCAGAATCACTTCCACCAGAGGACTCTCTTTCACCGTCGTCAGTACCATTCCCTGTAGCGGCGGGAAGTCGTCTAGAATCCCGCTGACGATCGGGTGGGAAAGCACCAGCCGCGGAGGGACGTTGGGGAGGTCCTTGATCACCGGTCGGGTCACCCGTCGCGCTTCGCGCTGGTAGATCTTCGGCAACGCCTTGGGATTGCGAACGCGATAGTAGTTGCCCCCCGTTATCTGAGCGATATCTTGCAGCGTCTTGGTGCCGGTGACTCCATGAGCCCCGATCGCCACGGTGGTGATCTTGATCCCCATTTGAGCAAACCGCTGTACCAGTGCCCTCGGTGGTGCGGACGGGTCGCCGTCGCTGATGATGATCATGTGCTTGACCGAAGCTCGATTCTGGCGGAACGCGGCGAGCGCCATTTGCATCGAATTCTGGAAGGCGGGCATGTCGCCGGGCGTCATCCGCGCCAGTGCCCGGATCATCACCCGCCGCCGGTCGCCCACGCGAGCCAGTCCCGGACGCCAAAGCCACGAGTCGTTCCCGAAGTCGCTCCAGTGAAGGACGCCGCAGTAATCGAGCGGTCCCAGCGTCTTGAGTGCTTCGCGGGCCACGACCTTCTGCCAGAAATTGCCTTGAGCCATCTCGGAGGCGTGCATGACCATCACCAGGGCGCCGACGGCATTGATTTTGGCGTTCTTGATCTGGAAGTCGACCGGCAGCACTTTTTCGAGTTCCGTGTTGGTCCAGCCCCCCGCGCCGAAACTGCGGTTCCCGCCCAGCATGATCAGGCCAGCTCCCAACTGCGCCGTGTTGTTGGCCAACATCTGAATCTGGGCATCACTGAACGCCGTCACGTTGGTTTCGTCGTCGCCGCTGCTGCGAGGCACATTCGCCAGAATCACCACGTCGTAGGCTTGCAATTCGGCCAAGGAAGCAAACAGGTTGAGCGTCGACATCATGTCGACTTCCAGGTTCATCGCGCGCAGCCGCGAAACCAGAAAGTCGAATTCGCCCGCGTGAGAATGATCCTCGATCACCAGCACGCGACCTTTCCCCTTGACGTGAGTGAACGCGGTGGCGGTATTGTTTTGCGGCATCAGATCATCGCCGGGATTCTCCGGAACAAATGTCGCTTTGTACGTGTAGATTCCGGGAGCGTCGATTTCATGCTCGAACGTGAGCACGGTCTTTCCCGGTTTGAGTTCCACCGCCACGTCCTCCCCGACAGGCGTTTCCGTTCCGCCGCTGCTGCGGGTCACGCGCACCTTGCCACGCACCGGCTCGCCTCCCGCCGATTCCTCCACGTAATTGTTGAGAACGATGCGGGCGTGGAACTTCTGCTGCCGGCGCAGCCTCGAGGGAAGGATGATATTCTCCACCGCCACCTCGGCCCGGGTGGTGAGTTTCACCGGAACGACGTCGATGCCGATGCCGTTGCGAGCCAGACTGGGAGCGATGTCGCGAACTCGGCCCAGGTTTTCGTTGCCGTCGGTAACCAGCACGATGCGGCGGGCCGTATCTTCGGGAAACAACCCCGAAGCCAGCTTCAAGGCATCGGCCAGATTGGTGGCGTCGGTGGCTCCCAGAGTCGATTCGACTTGGGGCATCGGCGGGATGTCGTCATCGAAGGGAGGAACTTCGACGACCGCTCGCCGACCGAACACCACCACACCGGCTCGGTCCTGTTCGCGAGCATTGCGGTGGCGGCGAACTTGCCGGGCCACATACTCCAGCATCAACCGGCGTTTGGCCGGCGGAATCGACTCGGACTGATCCAGCACATAGATGACGGTCACTCGGTTGCTTTTTTCCACCCACTGGATCTCCGCCAATGCCACGGCGAACAGCAAGACCAGCAGCGATCGCAGCGTCAGTGCGATCAGGCGTCGCAACGGTCCCAGCCCGGCGAGGCTGCGGAAACTGGCAAGCCAGATCAGCGGAATCAGCACCGTGGCCAACAGCAGATAGGCCGGGTGAGCGAACGAGATGTGCCAGTTTCCCCAGTCCATGCCGGTGCTCCGCTGCCGCTAAAGACGTAACCGCTGAACGCGATGATTGTAGGTGTCGAGCACATAGAACCGCAAACTCGGGTCGACCACGATTCCCCACGGCCGGGAAAGCTGGCCGGGAGCCCGGCCCGGAGTGCCCCACACGCTGACCGGCTCGCCCGAAAGCGTAAACTGTTGAATTCGCTGATTGCCGAACTCGCAAACGAAGATGTGGCCACGCCCATCGAAGGCGAAATCGTAGGGGAACTGGAGCTCGCCCGGGTTCGGCCCCGGTGTTCCCCATACCGACACCAGGCGCGCGGGTTCGTAGTCGATGTCGAAGATCTGGATGCGGTGATTGCATGCGTCGGCAACCCACAGGTGCCCGTCGGGTCCCAACTTCAAGGACTGCGGGCGGCGAAACTGGCCGACTCCGCCCCCGTGGCCACCCCACTGAGTGACCACAGCGCCCTTGGGATCGAACTTCTGGATCCGATCATTCTGGCCGTATTCGCCGACATACAGGCAGCCGTCGCTTGTTTGCACCGAGTCGGTCACGAAGCCGAATTCGCCCGGCCCCGTTCCTTCGGTGCCGCCGATCGTGCGACTTTTGAGCAGCTTTCCCCGGTGAGTGTACACCAGCAGCCGGTGATAGTGCGTATCGGCCACCAGCAATCGTCGCCCCAGGCCGATCGCCAGACCGACCGGTTTCCCCCGCTCGATCGCCGGTGTCCGCCAGTAGCGGAGGAGTCGACCGTCTCGGTCGAAAACCTGAATACGCCCCGTAATATCGACGATGTACAGCTCTTGGTGGTCGTCGATGGCGATCGCGCGAGGGCGTTGGAGCCGACCGGGAGAAATGCCGCGACGCCCCCATACTTTGTCGACTCGAGGCGGTCCCGCGTGCGAAAACCGGCACCCGGCCGCCAAACCGCCCGTCCAATAGCCGGCGGCCGCCAGCCAAGTGCGGCGATGGAACCGGTTTTTCGGCGAGGACTGCATGATGGGACCGAACGAGCGGGCAGAATGGGGAAAACGGAAAAGTCGTAACGCACCGTGGGCTGAAGAATCGAAGTCCCCGACCATTGTAGTGGCGCCGGACAAGCGGGGACACGGCCGGGCCGGTTGCTCGCCGTACCAGGCAATCATATAGTAACCGACGACCCGCCGTTCCCTCTTCGGAGTTTTCTTTCTTCCATGCCCGCCACCGTAGTTGACCTGACCCAGACGGACGATCTGCGCGATGTGGTGCATCGCGTCGTGCAGGCCCTGGCCGAGGGACAGGTGATCGCCGTTCCCACCGAAACCGTCTACGGCCTGGCCGCTCGAGCCCTGGATCCGCAAGCCGTCGATCGATTGCTGGAGATCAAGGGCCGCCGCTCGGGTCACCCGCTGGCGTTGGCAGTGAAGGATTTTGCCGAAGCCTACGACTACGTCCCCAACGCTCCACCCCTGTTTCGGCGGCTGGCACGCCGCTGCTGGCCTGGACCGCTCACCATGGTCTGCGAATACGGGAACTCCAGAAGCTTGGTCACCCAGCTCGATCCCCGAGTCCAGGTCGCCGTGGCCCCCGGCCCCACTCTGGGCTTCCGCGTTCCCGCTCACGAGGTCGTGCTCGATATTCTCCAGTTGACGGTCGGGCCACTCGTGCTGACCAGTGCCAACCCGACGGGAACTCCTGACGCCATCAGCGGTCAGCAGGTCATTGAAGCATTCGGGAATCAGGTTGACCTGATCCTCGATGGCGGCCGGACGCGTTACGGCCAGCCCTCTACCGTGCTGATGGTCGAACCCTCGCAACTGCGGGTCCTCCGCGAGGGCGTCGTCAGCGTCTCGGCGCTCAAACATCTGGCCAGCCTGGTGGTGCTGCTGGTGTGCACCGGCAA
>JALSIV010000088.1 GCA_026989685.1 Pirellulaceae bacterium
TGGTGTTCTTTCTCGAAGTAAGCCTTCCCGAGGAAGCACGCCAGCAAATGGTTTACTTATTCGGCATTGTTCCGGCCCGATATACGCACCCCGATTGGGCGATGCGGGTCGGCTTTCCGATCGACAGCTATTGGCCGTATCTCACCTCGATGTTCCTCCACGGCGGATGGCTGCACCTGATTGGGAACATGTGGACTTTGGTGGTATTCGGCCGGAACCTGGAAGACGAGATGGGTTCGCTGCGGTATTTCATATTCTATCTGCTATGCGGAATCGCCTCGGGTGTGGTTCACACGGTGGTCAACGCCGATTCGATCGTACCGGCAATCGGGGCATCGGGGGCGATTGCCGGAGTGATGGGCGCCTATCTGGTGCGTTTTCCGCATTCCCGAGTGGTGGTGATGATTCCCTTTCTCTTCTTCCCCTTCTTTTTCGACTTTCTCGCCGTGTTCTATCTCGGATACTGGTTCCTGTTGCAACTATTCAGCGGGATGTTCGCGGTAACCTCGGCATACGGCGATAGCGGCATCGCCTTTTGGGCTCACATCGGCGGATTTCTGGCCGGCATGACGCTCCTGCCATTCTTCCATGCGGCCCGGCCACGGCGCCGCCCGTGCCAGCCCGATGAAGATTGCCACGCCCAAGCATGGGCATCCATGATTTAGCCAAGATGAGTTTACAGCACGGCAATTCGGACAATTCCGTTGTCGGTTGCGCCCGGTTTCCACGAGTGAAGGACTTGCACAATGGACGTCAACAGTTTCTTTTGGCTGTTCATCATGCTGACGATGTTGCAGCCGGTGATTGCCAAGCGATTGCTGGAAGCATCCCGCAAGAGGCTACTGGCGCAGATCGAGCGCAAGCGGGGTTCGCGTGTGATTCTGCTGGTGCATCGTCAAGAGGCGATGAGCCTGCTCGGCTTCCCCCTGGTGAAGTACATCGACATCACCGACAGCGAGGAGGTCCTGCGAGCGATCCACATGACCGATCCCGAGTTGCCGCTCGACATCGTGCTGCACACGCCCGGTGGTCTGGTGCTGGCCGCCACCCAGATCGCTCGAGCCATCCACAAACATCCGGGGAAGGTGACCGTGTTCGTCCCCCACTATGCCATGTCCGGGGGAACGTTGATTGCTCTGGCCGCCGATGAAATCGTGGTCAGCCCTCACGCGGTGCTGGGGCCGGTCGATCCGCAGTTGGGTCAGTTCCCCGCCGCCTCGCTGGTCAAGGTGGTGCGGGAGAAGCCGGTCGAGAAGATCGACGACCAGACACTGGTGCTGGCCGATCAGGGCGAAAAGGCGATCCGCCAAGTCAGGGCTCAAGTGCGAGAATTACTCGCGGACAAGTGCGCCACTCCGGAAAAAGCCGATGAACTTGCCGGACTCCTTTCGGAAGGACACTGGACACACGACTTTCCCATTACCTACGAAGTTGCCAAGGAATTCGGCCTGCCGGTTCGAGACGACATGCCGGAAGAGTTCATGAAGCTGATGACGCTCTATCCGCAGCCCGTGCGCCAGCAGCCGTCGGTGGAGTACCTGCCTATTCCCCGACACACTCCGGGGGGTCAAGGGAAGGACTGACAGCGGCAGGGTGCATGCACCCATAGCGGCCGGCGGCGGCCGGGCGCACTTCGCGGACAGGCGCCGATGGTGTATAAGAGCCTGTAACAAAACCCGCCGCGCCACTTCCTAAGCCTCGGCTATGTTACTTGCGGCCTGGAGTTTTGTGACAGCCTCTAAGAAACCATAATCAGACAGTGCTGCCCCGTCATCGATCGCCGCCAGCCCCACATGCTGTCCATAGTCATTCCGCTGTACGACGAAGCAGAAAGCCTGCCGGCACTCCACGAAGAGTTGCGGCGAGTCCTCGACGCGTTGCCTCACGAGTCGGAGGTCATCTTCGTCGACGATGGCAGCCGAGACGAGTCATGGCGAGTCATCCAGAAGCTGCGCGACGCCGACAACCGCGTCCGCGGCATTCGCTTCCGCCGCAACTTCGGCAAGGCGGCGGCACTAAACGCCGGCATTTCGGCGGCTCGAGGCGATTGGATCATCACCATGGACGCCGATCTGCAAGACGATCCGGCGGAGATTCCTCGTTTCCTCGATGCCGTCGAGAACAATCCGTGGGATGTCGTCAGCGGTTGGAAACGCGTTCGCCACGACCCCTGGCACAAGGTGTGGCCGTCTCGGATCTTCAACCGTATGGTCAGCCGGTTGACGGGAGTCCGGCTGCACGATCACAACTGCGGGTTCAAGATCTATCGCCGCGAAGTCTTCGAGCGAATCGTGCTGTACGGAGAACGGCACCGATTCGTGCCCGTGCTGGCGGCAGCGTGGGGATGGAACGTCGGCGAAATCGAAGTCCATCACCGGCCTCGGCAACACGGCCGGTCGAAGTACGGGGTGTGGCGAATGGTCAAGGGCTTTCTCGATCTGCTGACGATCTACTTTCTCACCGGTTATGGTCAGCGTCCCCAACACCTCCTCGGATCGCTAGGACTGTTCTGTCTGGCGTTCGGATCACTGGGGCTGCTGGGATTGACCGCCGCGTGGGGGATCACTCGATGGGACAACGCGATGGCATCGGTGAGCGGTGCTGCGACCGAAGCCGTGAAAGCGGCCCAAGCCAACGACTTGCACCTGCACCAGCGAGCCATCTTCTATTATTCGATCGTGGCTGTGTTGCTGGGAGCCCAACTGACGGCCGTGGGGTTTCTCGCCGAGTTGATCACGGCCTATCGAGCGGGCGAGCGTCCGCCTTACCTGATCCGTGAACACCTGAAATAACAGCGATTGCCGCCGGAGGGCATGCCTGAGTCGACATCGATGAGTTCATCCCTGGCCCGACCGAATGAAACCCCGCAGTTGCGCCGCCCGGCATGGTTGCCGCTGTTGGCGATCGTAGCGCTGGCTCTGTTTAGCGCTCGTGTCTGCCGAGTCACTGCGCCGACCGGCGATTCGGCCATGCTCAGCGCCAACGACCGCAGCCGCTGGTGTACCGTCCGAGCCCTCGTGGAACACGGTACCTACCGGATTGACGGCATTATCCGGGAGCGTGATCGCGAGAGCGGACGGCGAATTTGGAGCACCATCGACCGAGTGCGCCATCGCGGTTGGGACGGCAGGGAACACGACTATTCGAGCAAACCGCCACTGTATCCCACGCTACTGGCTGCCGAGTATTGGGTCATCCGCCAACTAACCGGTATGACACTGGCCGACGATCCGTTCACACCGGTGCGGCTGATCGTGTGGCTCACCAACGGAAGCCTGTTGCTCGCCTTCTGGTGGGCCATTGCCCGGTGGCTCAAGCTGTGGAGTGACGATGAGTGGAGCAGTGCCGTCGTTTTCGCGATGGCGGCCTTCGGCACGTTTCTCACCACGTTCGCGGTGACGATCAACAACCATCTCCCGGCCGCCGTCACCTGTGCATGGACAGCCGATGCGCTGATCCGGCTGGGGCAAGGCGAGCGGCAAGGCTGGCGATTTGCGTTGGCGAGTGGCATGGCCGCGCTCACCGCGGCCAACGAACTACCCGCGTTGTCACTGCTGGCGGCCGTGCTCGTCTATCTGGCGTGGATCGACTGGCGACGTACGTTGATGTTTGCCACCCCAGCTGTAATGCTGACAACTGCTCTCTTTTTCGGAACCAACTACGCGGCTCACGGGAGCTGGCGTCCTCCGTATGCTCACCGCGGCGAAGGCAAGCAGGTGGCGACTTTCGAGTCGAGTCGCGTGTCGCGACTGCGCGAGTCGATCGTTGGCGATGATTGGCGACGGGAACTTGAGCGACTGGGGATCCGCTTAGGCAAGCGGGCTCGCTGGGAAAAAACGGGCAAGCCCGATCGCTGGGCGCTATTCGATCTGGAATCGGGCCGCCGGTGGGCGATGCGCGTGGAGAGTGGCCGGCTGGTGCTGTATGAATGGGACGACTGGTACGACTATGCGGGAAGCTATTGGCGACCGGGGAAGCGGCAAGGGGTTGATCGAGGCGAGCCGTCTCGAGCCCGTTATGCGTTCCATGTTCTGATTGGGCATCACGGAATCATGTCACTGACACCCTTTTGGCTGCTGACGCTCTACGGCTGCTGGCAATGGGGGCGTCATGGCGACAGCGTGCAGAAGTCGCTCGTCATGCTCACCGTGGCATTGAGCCTGGTATGCCTGGCGTTCTTTCTCACGCGGCCTCAGATCGACCGCAACTACGGCGGAATGACAAGCGGCTTTCGCTGGCTGTTCTGGTTGATCCCCCTATGGCTCGGTACCACGATTCCGGCCACGCTTCGTCTGGGAACCAGCCGGCCGGGGCGCGGGCTGGTGTACGGCCTGCTGGGAGCCAGCGCCTTTGCGGCCGCGTACCCGGCGATGCAGCCGTGGTCTCATCCGTGGCTGTATGATTGGTGGGTGACACTGGGGGGCGGCTAGCCGCAGGACAGGCGGCGTCGCCGCCTTCGAGCAGGCACACATCGCTCCCATCCGCGTCAGCACATCACATCTTCAATGCGATCCGCCGAGAGGACTCGCTCGGCCCACTGGAGAAGCTGCTCATCGTCCGCTTGCTTGATCTTCTCGCGGTACTCGTCGCCAACTGGTCCGAACTTCCGCTCAAGCAGCCGCAGCAGCACCTCCGCCTCGCCTTCCTTCCTGCCTTCCTTCCTGCCTTCCTTCCTGCCTTCCCTTCGACCTTCCCTTCGACCTTCCTCACGGCCTACATCCCAACCCTCTTTTCTTCCTACCTCATAGCCTTCCTTCTTGCCTTCCTGAAACCCTTTTTCACGCCATTCCCGTGTCCAGTCGATCGACCTTTCTTCGAGCATCGTCTGCATCTCCTCCAAACTATGTAGGGATGGAACGGTCACGTCGGGCAGACGGTCGGGCAAAACGACCTGCTGCAGCCAGTCAACGAAAC
>JALSIV010000089.1 GCA_026989685.1 Pirellulaceae bacterium
CCCTCGCCCTCGGCCAACAGACCGGCCAGCAAGTGCAACGGCTCGATCTGAGCGTGCCCCCGCTCTTCGGCCAGATTCTTGGCTCGCTGTACGGCTTCCTGAGCCTTGATCGTCAGTTTGTCGAATCGAAATGCCATCGCGGTCGCCTCCTACCGTCCTTTGGCCCTCAGTTCTTCACTTCGAATTCGGCGTCGATCGCCTCATCGTCCGGCGGGCCGCCGGAACCCCCTTCGGCTCCCTGAGCCGCCTCAGCGCCGGCGCCGGCCGCTTGCTGCGTCTTTTCGTACAGCACCTTGGTGAACGCCTGCTGCACCTGCTCGAGTTCGCGGAGCGCCGTTTTGATGGCGTCGATCTCTTCGCCCTTAGCAGCCTCCTTGACCTTTTCGATCGCCTGCTTGAGCGGTTCCCGGTCGGAATCACTGAGCTTGTCCTCGTGCTCGGTCATCAGCTTTTCGAGCTGATACACGAGGTGATCGGCCTTGTTGCGTTCCTCGGCCAGTTCCCGCTTCCGCTTGTCCTCGGCCGCGTGCAGTTCGGCGTCCTTCTGCATCTTTTCGATCTCTTCCTTGCTCAAACCGGACGATCCTTCGATGCGTACCGACGCCTCCTTGCCCGACTTGAGTTCCTTCGCAGTCACGCTGAGGATGCCGTTGGCGTCGATATCGAATTTGACTTCGATTTGCGGCACACCTCGAGGCGCCGGGGGGATGCCCTCCAGGTTGAACTCGCCCAGCAACCGGTTGTCGGCCGCCATCGGGCGTTCACCCTGGAACACGCGCACCGTCACCGCCGGCTGATTGTCGGCCGCCGTGCTGTAGATGCGAGTCTTCTCCACCGGAATGGTCGTATTGCGCTCGACCAACTTGTCGAATACACCGCCCTCGGTCTCGATTCCCAGCGACAGCGGGGTCACGTCGAGCAACAGCACGTCCTTCCGCTCGCCGGCCAACACGCTCCCCTGAATGGCCGCACCGATTGCAACGACTTCGTCCGGGTTGACGCCCTTGTGAGGCTCCTTGCCGAAGAAGTCCTGCACCAGTTTTTGAATCTTGGGGATGCGAGTCGATCCGCCCACCAACACGACTTCGTCGATGTCGCTCGGCTTGAGCCGCGCGTCGGCCAAGGCTTGTTCGAGCGGCTTGCGGATCCGCTCGACAAACGGATCGATCAGTTCTTCGAACTTGGCTCGAGTAATCGTCACTTGCAAGTGCTTCGGGCCACTGGCATCCGCCGTGATGAACGGCAGGTTGATGTCGCTCTGCGGAGCACTACTGAGCTCCTTCTTCGCTTTCTCGCATGCCTCCTGCAACCGCTGCAAAGCCATGTTGTCCTTCCGCAAGTCGATCCCCTGCTCCTGCTGGAACGTGTCGGCCACGTAGTTGATCAACACTTCGTCGAAGTCATCGCCGCCCAAGTGCGTGTCGCCCGACGTGCTGAGTACTTGGAAAACAGTACGATCGTCCTCGCCGCCGTCACCGCTGCTGGCCACCTCCAGGCACGAAACGTCGAACGTGCCGCCCCCCAGATCGAACACCACGATCTTCTCGTCCTTCTTGCGGTCGAGCCCATACGCCAGCGCGGCCGCCGTCGGCTCGTTGATGATCCGCGCCACCTCCAGTCCGGCGATCTGTCCGGCGTCTTTGGTGGCCTGCCGCTGCGCATCATTGAAGTAGGCCGGAACGGTGATTACAGCCTTGTTGACCTTGTGCCCCAGGTACGACTCGGCCGCCTCCTTCAGCTTTCGCAAGACCATCGCCGAAATCTCGGGCGGCGTGTATTCCTTGTCGTCGATCTTCACCTTGACGTAGTCGCTGGCACCACCGACGACCTGATAAGGAACCATTTTCTCCTCGGTCTCGACCTCGTTGTGGCGCCGCCCCATGAAGCGCTTGATCGAGTAGACCGTCCGCTTGGGGTTGGTGATGGCCTGACGCTTCGCCGGCTCACCCACCAAGATCCCCTTGTCCGTGAAGGCGACCACCGATGGCGTCAGGCGATTGCCCTCGGCGTTTTGAATCACCTTCGGTTCGCCGCCCTCCACGACGGCTACCACGGAGTTGGTGGTTCCCAAATCGATCCCGATGATCTTTTCACCCTGCATTGCTTTCCTCCCGTTATTCGACCACAGCGACGACAAGCCGACCGCGGACAGTCCTAAATGATTCGTTGGTTTGCGCGTTGACCCGACCGGCGCCCTCCCCCGCTGCCACCCTTTCCGGGCAGCCATTGCGGCAGCCTCCGGCCCGCTAGCGGCATCTGAGCAAACGCTGTGCCACGCCTGAAAACAGATCAAAACCCACCGCATGAGGGGACCGAAAACCGGACATCCGAGCCAGTCTGGGATCAGCCATCGGCAGATGGCAGAGGCAGAGCCAGTTTGTCCGGCCACTCTGGCAAAGCCAGCACTCAAGACGGAAGAAGTGGATGGACGGCCGGCCACTGTTGTCTCGACGGCTCAACGGCCCCCCCAAGCCTCCCCATTCCTCGGCGCCGCCGCTCGCCTTCCCCGTTCCCGTCGACTTCCTCGCATGCTGGAGGCTCCATGTCGTACGCCATTCGCAAGCTACCCGGCACCCAACAAAAAACCTCCGTGAGAAACTCTCACGGAGGCCATTGGTTCCATGAAAACCGAACCGGCTCGAGAACGCCCTCTGGATTTCACTCGTGGGACCAGACGCCATACGTGGTCGCCGACCGGTTCGCCCCTCCCAGCTTGTCCTGCTCTTGCTGGCACTTCACGCAGAATCGGGCATAGGGAATCGCCTGCAAACGGGCGACCGGAATCCGCTTCTCGCACCCCTCGCAAGTCCCATAAGTTCCCTCCCGAATCCGTCTCAAGGCTGCGTCGATGTTGGCCAGTTCCTGGCTCTCGACTTCGGCCAGATTCGCGTTGATCAAACCGTAATCGGTATCCAAAGCGGCATCGATCTCGTCGCCGACGTGGCGATCGGCACTGATATTGAACTGGCTCAACTCGCCGGACAGCGACTGCCGCAACGCGGATCGGCGGCGCAACAGAACCTGCTGCATCTTCTGAATGAATTCTTTTCGGTGCATGGTGTCTACCTCCTCTGACTGGTCTCCACCGAGGGCGGAGATTGGGTGCCACTATCTTTCGCCGCTCAGCGGCCCAAGGCAAGTGGCTCAGTGGATAGACGAACGCACAGAGCGTGCCAAGCGTCGGCGAAATCAGAAGTTGCAGCAAGCGGACAAAGCCCGAGCAGCGCGCCGCAGTATGGGGACATCGCCCAAGACCAAGTCAGCAAGCCCGGGACACCCTCACGCCCGCTGCCCACAGGACGCCTTCCGCAGAGGCCGTGTCGCGGATGGTGAGGATACGCCAGCGTCAGACACCCTCACGCACACCGCCGGCGGAACGCCTTCCGCACCCGGTACAGTCGCTCGGTGAAGCCACCGGCCTGCTCAAAATCCCGAGCCAGCGTCGCCATCTGCCGGTCCAGCAGGTAGCAGGCCACCGCGTCCAACGCCGAATCGGAATCCACCGTGCTTGGGAATGAGGGGCTCCGGGGAAGACATGGGGTGCTCTCCTGTCCTGAATGGACTGTTGTTCATTCATGTTCAGTAGTACACACATCCAACCCCATCCACCGTGTCCCCCCATCCACATTGCGCTAGCGCGTGCCCCGGATCATCCGCACATCGTCGCGGCGGCCGGACTTCTGAAAAGCCGCCTGTTCGATTTCGAAGTGGATCTTCCGCACCGAACCATCGCAAAACACGAACCGCGTGGCACCGGGATGCGCGCTGCCGAAGGCATGTACCAGCCGCGCGCCGGGAAGGCGCTCTTCAAAAATGTCGGGCACCGGGGGGATTACCGTATAACGCCGGATGTCGGCGTCGTCCCCCACCAGCAGACTCTGATCGTCGCCGATCGACTTGCCACTGGCATACATACTCGCCGGAACGTGCTTTTCGCCGGCCAAGATGGTGTGGCTGGTCCCATCCAGAATGTCGGCGACTCGCACGCGGCTGCGCACGAACGAGATCCCGTTCATCAACTCCAGGTTCGGCCAGCGGTAGCGAGGGTCGGTGGCGCTGTTGGGCCCGATGCCGCCATCGAGTTCGACACTGCCGGCATTGATGGCGTAGTCGGTCTTGGCGGCGAAACGAGGGACGTCAGCGTTGACCAGTCCGAAATGAGTTTCGCCATAGCGATACGGCTCGGCCGACCGACGACTGGGGCAGTGAAAAATGGGAACGGCAATGGAGAACCTCCTGGCAAACGCGGCCCTCTTTTCCGATCCCGTTTTCCCTCGCCCCATCTCCCGCAGGTTTTCCTGGTCGACGTAAACCAGTATGTCGTAGATCCAGCCACCCGGCTGATCCGGACCGTAACCCCGGTCGGGATCGCCCACCCAACGAAAGCCCCATCCGTCGCTGGGATAGATGCCGTGAGCCGTTTCGTGCTGGAGTGCTCCCAGCCCGATGTTGCGCAGGCGATTGGCGCACTGGATACCTCGAGCGGCTTCGCGAGCCGACTGCGTCGCCGGGATTAACAGGCCGATCAGCGTCATCACGATCCCGATACAAACCAGCAGCTCCACCACCGTGAAACCACGACGGAGGTTGGGGAGCGAGGGAGTCACCAAAGTACATTGCTTAAGGTTCACGTGTTCCCCTTCGCCGCAGCCATAGGAACAAAGCGCCACTACACAGCACGACACCCACCACCAGAACCGGCATCCATCGCCAACGTTTCCTCTGCTTGTCTTCCGCACGAGCCTCTCGAATGGCTCGATTTCTCCGCACGGAGGCAAGATCGGGGCCGGGTGTTCCGTCCTTGGCCACGACGTAGGTGCGGTCGACCATGCCATCGCGAACCACCATTCCCGCCTCGAGTTTCTTGCGAAACATCGAATCTGTGACGGGTGGAT
>JALSIV010000090.1 GCA_026989685.1 Pirellulaceae bacterium
GACCGCGTGCCGCACCTGCCACGACCTGATCAATCCGCTCGGTTTTCCTCTGGAGTTTTTCGATGCGGCCGGTCGATTTCGGGAAAAGGAAAACGGCAACGCCATCGACGCATCGGGCTGGTTGCAACTGGCATCGGGAGATAAAGTGGAATTCTACGGCCCGCGCGAACTGGTGGTCTATCTGGCCGGCAGCGAGGAGACTCACGCGGCATTCGTGCAGCAAGTATTTCACGATTTCGTTAAACAGCCCATTTTGGCGTTCGGGTCGGACATGCCCAAGCGGCTGAAAGACCGCTTTACCGAAAGCCGGTTCCACATTCGCAAACTCCTGGTGGACGTGGCCGTTTCCGCGGCGCTTCCCGCCAATCAGAACTGACAGAACTGAGAGAGGGAAACATACCATGCAACGCAGCAGTCGCCGCGAGTTTTTAAGGGATCTGGGGTTGGGAACGGCCGCGCTGCCGTTCGTGCTGAACCTTCCCTCGTTGGCCGAAGCCGCCGGCATCGACGTTCGGTCGAAGAAACGGTTGGTGATCATGTTCTCGCCCAACGGTGTCGTCCCCGGAACGTTTTGGCCGAGCGCGGAAGGAACGGACCTCGAGCTGAAAGAATCTTTGACGCCGCTCGAGCCGTTTCGCGCAGAGACGCTGGTGATGCACGGATTGTGCGACAAGATTCGAGGCGACGGCGACAACCACATGCGCGGGATCGGCTGTTTGTTGACAGGCGTGGAGCTGTTTCCCGGCAACATCCAAGGTGGTTCGCACACGCCGGCAGGATGGTCGCGCGGCATCTCGATCGATCAGGAATTGAAGAAGCGCTTGCAAGGCGATCGGGCGACCCGCACTCGATTCGGTTCGCTCGAGTTCGGCGTGATGGTTCCCGATCGGGCCGACACCTGGACACGGATGGTGTATGCCGGACCGAATCAGCCGATCGCACCGATCGACAATCCCTACCAGATGTTCGACCGTCTCTACGGCCAACTCAAGAATCGTGCCGATTTGCAGAGTGTGCTGGATCTGGTCAAGGACGATTTGGCACAGATCCGCAGCCGCGTGGCGGCCGACGATCGCCGTATTCTGGATGCTCACGCCGACGGTGTGAGGGCTTTGGAAAAAGAGTTTGCGGCGGTCGACGAGGAATCGACTCATGCGGTACCCGAACTCGAGCTGGGCGTGCAGGAAAAGAACGACCAGATGCCGAAGATCAGCCGGATGCAGATCGATTTGATGGTGCACGCCTTTCAGGCCGACTTTACTCGCATCGCCACGTTGCAATTCACCAACTCGGTGGGGCAGGCCAAGATGCGGTGGATCGATGTGCAGGAGGGCCATCACGAGCTGTCCCACAAGCCGGATAGCGACGAAGACGCGCAGAAAAAGCTCACCCGCATCAATCGCTGGTTCTGCGAACAACTCGCGTACTTGGCGAGGCGATTGCGGGAAACTCCCGAGCCGGGTGGTGACGGCAATATGCTCGACCACACCACGATCATTTGGACCAACGAGTTGGGCAAAGGAAACTCCCACACACTCGATAACATCCCGTTTGTCGCCGTGGGGCGTGGCCTGGGTTGGCAGATGGGCCGTGCGGTCCACTTTCCCAAGGTGCCGCACAATCGCCTGCTGCTTGCGATCGCCGAGGCGATGGGGCACCCGATGCAAAGCTTCGGCAACCCCGACTACTGTGGTGATGGTCCGCTGACGGGGTTGAGCTGACCGCAGAGCGGCCGGTGCGCGAAGGCAGCGGTCTCGAGCCGGTTATGAGGCGTTTCCTCCGTGAAACGCCCGCCGTTCGTCCGGCCGTCATGCATCACTTGGGCAGTCGCCCCATTTCGACCTTGGGGAAAGCCCCTGTCAGCGCTTTCATGAACTCAACCAGATCCTTCTTTTCCTGGGCCGTCAGGTTGAGCTTGCGGATGTCTTTGCTGAGGTAGGGATTGGGATGGCCGCCCCGATCATACCACTCGACGACTTCTTCCAGCGTCTTTTGGCTACCGTCGTGCATGTAGGGCGCGGACAGCTCGACATTGCGCAGGGTCGGTGTCTTGAACGCTCCCTTGTCCTTTTCTTGTTTGGTCACGGCGTAACGTCCCAGATCAGGATCGGCTTTGTCCATTCCCACGCCGAGATTGTGGTATTTTTCATCCGTGAAGTTGGCTCCGGTGTGGCAGGCCGTGCAACTCGCCTTCTGGCCGAAGAAGAGCTCGCGGCCCCGTTGAGCGCTCTTGGACATCGGGTGCGCGTCCGCGGCTTTCTTGACCGCCATGTATTTTTCGTACAGTTCGGGCTCTTCCGCCTTGAAATCGTCCAGATCTTCCAGATAGTCGGCGAATTGCTTCTGAAAGTTCCGCAGCGGTTCATAGTAGTCGTAGGGAGCCGGCCCGGTGACGATCACGCGCTCGAACGAGGCGATCGCCTTGCCGATATTGTCGATGGTGACTCCGTCGCGGAAGATCTTCTTGAATTGCAGAGCGTAACCGGGGATGTTCTTGACGGTCTTCACTGCTGCTTCATGAGTGTTTCCCATCTCGATCGGATTGGCGATCGGTCCGACCGCCTGTTCTTCCAGCGACGCCGCTCGTCCATCCCAGAACTGAGCTCGGCTGAGAATGCGGTTGTAGCTGACGGGGGAATTGCGATTTCCGGTCTGGCCGCGAATGCCGACACCGAATTGCGTGTGCCGCGTGTAGGCTTCATCGGGATGATGGCAGTCCGCACAACTGACGGTGTTGTCGGCCGACAGCCGCCGGTCGAAATAGAGTTGTCGTCCCAGTTCGATCTTGGCTCGAGTCAGTGGGTTGTCGTCGGGGATGTAGATGTTCTGAGCACCTCCGCTGAGTCCCATCGGCAGGATGACCTCCAGCGTCCGGTGGTTGGCGGGATCGGACACGAAGCGGCGAATTTCGTCCATACTCAACGGACCGCTGCCGGGGATTCCCGACGTCAGCGAGGCATCTCCGAGGACGACCGTTTCCGATTTGCCGGTTTCACCGGAGATGGCCTGGCCGGTCAGGACTGCGAGAATGCTCAAGATGCATGCGATCGTGCCGAGGTGTCGTCTCATGTCGTTTCTCCCTGATTCGTTGCCGTTACCGCGTGGCGAGCGCGGCAGGTCGCGCCGGTTTGGATTACACTGATTCGAGGCGGAAACGAATCGTTTCCGCTCGAGTCTGTCTCGATCAACATAGAAACCAGTATACGATACCACGGGAGCTGATGGCAGATGCGAAGAACGATTTCCCCCGTCGCGGGGGTCCGCGGCAAGTGGCGAGCGGCGGCGGTAAGCGGCGGGGTGGTGCTGGCGAGTTTCCTCGGCGGAGCAGCCCTCAGTGGCGAGTTGTCGCCCACCGTCGAAGTCGTGTCGGTTCGCCGGGTTTTCGACAATCGCGAGCACAACGCGTTCACCGATCTGACTCGCTTCCAGGGACGCTATTACCTGACGTTTCGCAGTTGTCCCGACGGGCATGGCGTCCATCCCACGTCGACGATTCGCGTGTTGGCGAGCGACGATCTGCGGGAGTGGGACGAAGTGCACCGGTTCTCGGTTGCTCGGAGGGACACCCGTGACCCCCATTTCCTGGTGTTCGGTAATCGGTTGTGGGTTTACACCGGCTGCTGGTACTGCGGCGACAGCTCACCCAAACATTATGACATGAATCGGCACCTGGGATACGCCGTGTGGACGGGGGACGGGCGAAAGTGGCACGGCCCGCAAATGCTGGAAGGAACGTATGGGCATTACATCTGGCGAGCGGCGGCGCGGGACGGGACGGCCTACCTGTGTGGACGGCGGAAGCGGGAATTCGCCGAGACGGCCACGCGAGCCGAGCGGGACCCGCTCATCGAGTCGGCCATGCTCAAGAGCGACGACGGCATCGTCTGGCGGTACCACACGTTGTTTCAGGAGACCTTTGGAGACGAGACGGCGTTCTTGTTCGAGTCCGACGGGAGCGTACTGGCGGTGGCACGCAGCGGCGGGGGGCGCAACGCCGTGCTGTGCCGCTCGAAGCCTCCTTATCGCAAATGGGAACGCAAGGATCTTGGGCGTTACATCGGCGGTCCGCTGCTGGTGCGTTGGGGCGACCGTTACGTGGTGGGAGGCCGCAGGATCGATGAGAAGCGCAAGGCTGTCACGACGCTCTATTGGCTGCAGCAGGACCGGCTCCATGAAATGGTGACGTTTCCCAGCGGGGGAGACACTTCGTATCCGGGATTCGTCGCTCTGAGTCCCACTCGAGCATTCGTTTCGTACTATTCTGCGCACGAAAAGGATCCACAAGGCAAAACGCGGACTGCCATTTACCTGGCCGAGATCGTGAGGCGCTAGGCCCTGACGCGGGCTTCGCCCGCAAGGCTGGAGACCGTGGTCGGCCGAACCCTATTGCTTCTTCTTCCGGTAGGAGTAGATCGGCAGGTGGCGGTAGTAGACCTCGAGCATGTAGGTGGAGAGGCAGGTGGTGTAGAGGCGGCCACCGAGGTTGCCCCAAGCATCGGTCCGCGGATCCCAGCTTCCTTTTTCGCGGCCGACTTTGATTTGCGCGGCCGGCACGAGTTTGCGCATGACCGCGTTCCATTTTTCCCAGGCTTCTCCTTCCTGGTGATGACACACTTGTGTCGCATAGTACCAGTAGTAGACGTCCATCTGACGATAGTTGATGGGGCGTTCCACGAGTGAGCGGACGCCTCGAACCAGCCGCGAGTCGTCCTGGTCCCAGCCGAGATACTGGCGGCAGAGCAGGCCTTCGGCGGTCATCGACGGCGTGGGGCCGCCTTCACCGACTCGATACCGGTATCGACTCCCGTTTCGAGTTTGGACCTTATCGAGAAACTCGCTGATGCGGTAGAGCGTATCGCG
>JALSIV010000091.1 GCA_026989685.1 Pirellulaceae bacterium
CCCTCACCCCTCACCCCTCACCCCTCCCAAGGAACACCTGATGAACCGATCGTCGGACCTGGCTGGGGCCCGTTTTTTCTGCGGGCTGGTTGTTGCATTGGTCTGTTGTGGCTCGGCCTCGTCGGCCGGCGGAGTTGAGAACAACGATCCGCGTCCCGACATCTTGCTGATCATGGCCGACGACATGGGGGACATGGGGTATTCGGACATCGGCTGTTATGGGGGTGAGATTTCCACGCCGACGCTCGATCGGCTGGCCGGCCGCGTCAGCCGACCTTGCCCGCGTTGGAGGCCGATTTTCTGCAGCGCCGCATCATCCCGAAACAGACTCGCGACGGCTACCCGGTACGGCAAGGTGTGGGAGTGATGCCGGGACCGGCCGACACCTATATCGCTTATCGCTTATGGGAAGGCGTGGGCCAATGTTTCCAACACCCCGTTTCGGGAATACAAACACTGGGTCCACGAAGGAGGAATCTCCACGCCACTTATCGTCCACTGGCCCGAAGGCCTGACGCGCCGCGGTGAACTCGAGTCCCAGCCCGCCCACCTGATCGACCTGATGCCGACCTGCCTGGAAGTGGCTCGCGCCGAGTACCCGCTTCGCCACGGAAACCACAAGCTGACCCCGCTGCACGGTCGAAGCCTGATTCCGGCGCTGGAGGGCCGCACGATCGAGCGGGAGGCTCTTTTCTGGGAGCACGAGGGCAACCGAGCCGTGCGGGTGGGAAAATGGAAGCTGGTAGCCAAAGGCAAAAAGGAAAAGTGGGAATTGTATGACATGGAAAACGATCGGACGGAGCTGCATGCTCTGGCCGGTGAGCATCCGCAACGTGTCCGTGAGATGGCCCGGCTGTGGCAGCGGTGGGCCGAACAGTCCAACGTGCTGCCGCTTCGCTGAGCATCCGCAGGAGAACTACCGTGTGGACCCATCGCCCCGCCGTTCGAGTCGCATTACTATTGGCCGCAGGTTGATGGGGCTGCTCGAGGACCCGACGGCCGAGCACAAACCGTTCGCAGTGGGGCGATACGGTCGCGGCTCAGGGGCAGGTTCTTTCGCGCATGGCCGCACTGGAAAGATCCGATTGGAATGGTGCGCCGCGAGGAGAGGGCTCAGTGAAAGAGTTTTTCGCGGGCCGATTCGCAGACGGCGACCACGGCCGGGTGCTTGAGTCGGCGTTCGACCGAGATGGCGTAGAACCGTTCGCGAACGTCATCGATCCGGCCGACCACCTTCACCGAATATTGGCGGCAGACTTCCTTCTCGATCACCGACGGCGCCGGAAACAACCCCGTGCCGTCCTGTCCGAACACCTTCATCAGGGCCGTATCTTCGAACTCGCCCACGATTCGAGGTCTCAAGTCGTGCTGGTAGAACCACTGGTCCAGTTCCCGGCGAACGGCCGTTCGTTCGGTGGGGACCAGCAGCGGGGCCTGATCGAGTGACGCAGGAAACCGGCGGCGGTATTTGGCGGCCAGATCGGACGTAGCAAAGAACGTCAGACCGCACTCGCCCAGCAAGTGGTTGAACGCTCGGACATGCACGGCCGGGCTGACCGGCGAATCGGAGAGCAACAAATCGAGGCGATGAACGGCCAACTCGGCCAGCAAATCGTCGTAACGTCCTTCGTAGCATACCACGTGGATGTCCTTGGACAACTCGAATGCCGGGAGAAGCAGCCGGTGAGCCACCAGCTTGGGAAGGACGTCCGGCATCCCTACGGAGAACTGCAGCGGCCGGTGACTGGGACGCCCACGCACCGCGTCCTGCAACTCGCGACCCACGGAAAAGATCTCCTCGGCGTAACGAAACACGGTCTGGCCGAACTCCGTCAGCACGAGATTGCGACCGACTCGGTCAAAAAGCTTGCCATCCAGAGCGCTCTCGAGTTGGCGGAGCTGTTTGCTGATGGTCGGATGAGCCAAGTGCAACTGCTCCGCCGCGCGGGCGATGCTGCCTTCGCGAGCGACCATCCAGAAGTAGTAGAGGTGGTGATAGTTGAGCCAATCCATGCCACTGAGGATACGGAGCTGCAACTTCCGGTTCAACACCTCTCTCCATCCAGCTCAGGCCAAATAGATGTCGCGAGGATCACCCAGGCAGCGGATCGGCAACGAGGCCTGCTCCAGTTGCCGGCGGAGACCGTCGTCGCAAGCATCATCGCCGAGAATGGTGGATGGCGGTTCGGACGAGCCTGGGATCCGGCTGCCGACTACCGTCGTGCCGGGTTCTACCGGCCGGAGGCGGCCGATTCTCGAATACCAACTGTAGGCCACCCATTGCCACGTTCGTTTGGTTCGTTCCATCGAGAGTCTCCTTGCCTTCTTCTGATTTGCCATACCAATCGCTGATGTCACGAAAAAAGGCCGGGAGACGATGCCGGGTACGGTCTCCGCCCGGCATGATCTTCCGGCCTTGTCCCCTCGGGCGCGTGTCCCGTGAGGCTTGGACTCGGTGCCATGGTGTGAGTCGTCCCTGGTCGCTCGCAGGCGACTTCAGCGACTCATTGCTGGATTACTCGTCGTCGTGCGATTCCCAAATCGGCCCGCCTGCCGCGTCAAAGCGACTCCCGATCGCTCGAAGAGTCGGCCGACACGGAAGCAGGCACTCGCCGGCCCGGCCGGGCTCCCACCTTGCCATCGCCTCGAGGTCGCACCGTCGGCGCCCGCTCCAAGGTAAACACGATGATCCGCTCTCCCGTCTTGGTGCTGATGTCCGTGTGAAGACTCACACAGCGCACACCGCAAATATCATGGATGATCGCGTCCAGCCTCGGTCTGCCATGCTCGATCAATTGCTGCCTCGTCTGCTTGAGCAGGTAGCGCCCGCGCTGGGGATCACTCACTTCGGCCAGCTTGACTTCCGCGGGGGTGAGCACCTTCTTCAGGCGAACCACCAGCAAATCCCCCAGCAGATAGCTGCGGGCCTCCAACGGTCCCCGTCCCATATACTCCTTTTCGAAGCGGATGATGGCCCGGCTGATTTCCGATTCGATTTCGCTTCGACTGCGCACTTCCGTTGGCTCGACCATCGTCGGTTCTCGCATTTCAGCCTGCTTGCCAAGGCTTGCCGACGACCGGCCATCGACTGCGAACGGCCGCCGGTCTCCCACGCTCTTTTATCATACTCGAATGCCGGGCCGATTAGATAGAGAGAAAACAAGCCAAGAACACATAGATAAAATAAAACAATCCACCGACACCAATCGGCGATTATCGGGCAGACGTGGTATCAGAATAGAAGGCTATACTTCCCAGAGCCGGATGCGCACCCAATGTGATTAGATTTTTTCTAACATCGAAAAATTGATAATCTCTATATCTACATGAGCGGCTTTGTCGTATAAAGAGAGAGAAGCGGATGCGAGGTGACAGGCGTCCGAGGCGTGATCGGACGGCGCAGTGGAGCGTCGAGCCGAGGGCGACGAGGGGTCAGAGGGGGCACCCTCTGGGGAAGGGTTCGGGATGAAGCGAGAAGACCGACCGTTGGGCGCGGACCGAGTTGGCGGGGAGCCGGCATCGGCCGAGGCGCTGGACGTATCGTCGAATACCATCGACGGTCTGGTCGATCTGCTGGAGCACAGTCTGCCTCAGCACGGGCAGAAGACGCAGCGTTCGGAGATTCGTCGAGCGGTGGCCGAGGCGGTGCGGGTGTGGGACGGGCCGGTGGAAGCCCGATGGTGGAAGTGGCTGGTGGAAGCCGGTGCCAGCTTGAATCTGCGCATCTCGGTCATCGAGAGCAGTTTGCAGGAGGTACTGCGGTGGACCGAGGAGGGCGTTCAGATCGCCACGTACCTGCCCGAAGCCGAGGAACCGTGGCTGGCGGTGACCGGCGTGTCCGGCAAGAAGTACACGGTGGTTCGCGGAGGTGTCGAGGGGACGACTCGGCGGATGTCCCGCCGGGAGTTGCAGCGCGAGTTGGGCGCTTCGTCGCGTGACGGCGTGGTACGGGTGGTGGCGATCGAACCGGCGCTGACGTGCGTGGCCGACCCTCACGAAGGCGAAGCGTTGGGAGGCCGCCCGCTTTCACCGCTGGCTCGCACGCTGCTGATCATTCGCGCCGAGTGGTCCGACATCTGGGTGGTGCTGGTGTTCTCGCTGCTGGCGGGGATCCTGGCACTGGCCACTCCGATGGCGGTGCAGGTGATGGTGTCGTTCGTCGCCTTCGGCCGATTTCTCCAGCCGGTGATCATCTTGTCGCTGATGCTGCTGGCCCTGACGTCTTTTTGGGCCGCCTTGAGACTGTGGGAGACGTACATCGCTGAAGTGTTGCAGCGGCGCTTGTTCGCTCGAGTCGTCCATGACATCAGCTACCGATTGCCTCGAGTCCGGCAGGACGCGTTCGACGAGCGGTACGGCCCCGAGCTGACCAATCGGTTTTTCGACGTGGTGACCTTGCAGAAGGTGAGCACTCAGTTCTTGCTGGATGCCGTCGACCTGGTAACCGTCGGTTTGATCGGCATGGTCGTACTGGCGGTCTATCACCCGTTCCTGTTGGGGTTCGACGTGGCGCTGCTGGTGTCGGTGGGAGTCATCGTATTCGTGTTGGGTCGAGGGGGGGTGCGGACCAGCATTCAGGAGTCGAAATACAAGTACTCCACCGCTGCTTGGCTGGAGGAGATCGCTCGCTGCCCGCTGACCTTCAAATTGGACAACGCCGCGGAATTCGCGTCCGAAAAGACCGAACATCTAGTTTCGAGTTACCTCGAGCATCGGCGATTGCACTTCCGGGTGCTGTTGCGGCAGATCGCGTTCGCTCTGGGACTGCACGCCTTGGCCGGATCGGTGTTGTTGGGGGTCGGCGGTTGGCTGGTGATTCAGGGACAACTCACGCTCGGCCAGCTCGTCGCCT
>JALSIV010000092.1 GCA_026989685.1 Pirellulaceae bacterium
TGAACGCGCCGCAATGTCTCGAAAGCGACCCGCATGGCGAAATGGCAGCCGAGCACCATGCGACGAAAACGGCGCCGACTGACCTCGATCTTCTTCGCCAGCGAAATCTCCTCCTCGCGGCTGAGCAGAGGGATTTCGGACATCTGGCTGAGGTACATGCGGATCGGATCGTCGCTGAGCTTGGGGAGTTCCTCGACCGGCAGCAGTCGTCGCTCCATCTCGCTCTGGCCGCCGTCGTGAGCCTCCAAGTCTCGGAGCGACGGCCGGGCCGGCTGGTCGATGAGTTGAATGCCGGCCTGTTCGATCGCCGTGAGCAATTGATCCATCTGCTCCGGCTGAGAGTCATCGTCGGGAAGATACTCGTTCAGTTCGTCGTAGGTCAAGTATCCTCGCTGTTTGGCGGTTTCGATCAACGTTTGCCATCCATGTTCACAACGTTCCACCTGTCGTCCTCCTGCGCCATCCTGCGCTTGCCAAGAGAATCGAATGACCGCAGGCTCGCCCTTACAGGCGCATCGCGGTCGCTCAAGGCTGCTACCCGTCCGTGGGAGCGGAAATACCTTGTCGTGCGCGCTGCTGCTCGATCAGTCGCCGCAGCGCTTCCACCTGTTCCTCCTCGTCATAACGCTGAGACTCCAGATCCGCGATTACGCGTCGCGACTGGTCGTCAGCTTCCCGTTCCTTCAGCCAGGTCACCAGATCGGCGAATCGCTGTTGGGCGTCCGCCAGCAGCACGTCCGATTTGGCCTCCGCGGCATCGGCCACGTCCGTCAACACGAACTTCAGCCGCGAGTCCTCCACTCGCAACATCAACTGCTCGTAATCGGGAACCTTTCCTTCCGCCAGCAGTTCGCGAGCCGCCATCAGCAACTGTTGAACCGCCGGATGTTCGATCTGTTCCAGAGAAATCGTCTCCGCCACCTGCCGGCTTACGTCGTTCCCCATGATCAGCAGCTCGAGACACTCCCGCTCGATCAGCGACAGCGGCCGAACTTCGGGTGGCGCTTCCTGCTGAGCCAGCTTCGAGACGGAACGCGCGGGCTTCGCCCGAGACAGTTCCCGCAGCCGCCGGCGCAGTGTCGACTCGTCGACTCGAAACATGTGAGCCAGCCGCGTCAACATCTGTTGCTGCCGCAGTTGCAGCGAGTATCCCGAGGGAGTACCTCGAGGAACCTTGGCCAGCATGGTCAGCATTTGTTCGAGTGCCTGATGGGCGCGGTGCGTGTCCCGGGTCAAGTCGACGCCGCGAGTCACCACGCGCAGCTTGTGCTCCCAGGCGTCGGGTGCCGCCGCGATCACTTCGCGCAGCGCTTCGGCACCGGCCCGCTGCACCAACTCGGCCGGGTCCTCGCCGGGCGGCAATGTGGCGACGCGCACATCGAGCTGCGCTCCGACGAACAGTTCCAATACCTCGTTCGCCCGCCGCTGCCCCGCCTCATCACCGTCCAACAACAGGCAGACGGTATCGCAGTATCGCTTGAGAATCTGAATGTGCCCGGCTCCCAACGCAGTCCCCAGCACCGCCACCACATTCTTCACATCATACTGATGACACATCACCGCGTCCGTGTAGCCTTCGACGACTACCGCCATCCGCTCCTTGCGAATGGCGTCGCGAGCCAGATCGAGCGCGTATAGATGGCGATGTTTGGAGAAGATCTTGGTCTCCGGCGAATTGACATACTTGGGCTCGTCCTGCCGCGCCCAGGCCGGCAACACGCGACCTCCGAACGCCACCGTCCGCTGCTGCTCGTCGCGGATCGGAAACAGCACTCGGCCGCGGAACCGGTCGTACCACCCCCCGCGCTGACTCGCCAAAATCAACCCGCAAGCCTCGAGAATGGGATCGTTGTGCGGTGTGCTGCGCGATCGGTCGATCAACCACTGCCAATGCGTCGGACTGGCTCCGATGCCGAATCGCCGGATCGAATCCGTCGAGATGCCGCGTTCCGCCAGATAATCGCGCACCGGCTTGGCGTCGGAAGCCTCCAGCAGCCATTGATGGTACTGCTGCTGAGCCCAACTCATGGCGCGCAGCAGATTGGCTTTTTCATCATGCGCTTCGCGACGCAGCGACCCGCGGCGCTGCAGCGTGATGCCGGCTCGGTCGGCCAAGATCCTCAGCGATTCGCGAAAGTCGACTCCGTCCCACTGCATCACGAAGTTGAAACAGTCTCCGCCAATGTTGCAGACCCAGCATTTCCACGACTGGCGTTCGGGATGGACCTGCAGACTGGGGCGCGAGTCGTCATGCCAGGGACACAGCCCCAGAAAGAGCCTTCCACGACGCTCCAACGGGACATGGCTGCCGACCAGTTCGACCAGATCGGTCGCCTGGCGGACCCGTTCCCTATCGTCCAGTGGCGTTCCCGAAGACACCGGCGACTCCCTGTGGCAAACTCCCACTCCCGCACTTCACCGCCACGGTCGGAGCAACGCGTCCCTTCGTGGCAACTCCAACAGCCGCCGGCTCGCGCGGAACCAGCAAATAGTACCATCCCTGATACCGGCGGAGATTATAGGACCACCATCCCCAAAACGCCAACGGCAAATCGGCCAGTCGGGCATGCCCAGCGGGCAGACGACCCACACTTCCACACACCAGCTTACCGATCTTGCCGCGCTTCCACCGTCACCGGCAACGTAATCTGCTTCCCGTCTCGCATCAGGACCACGTCGACGCGCTGGCCCGGTGGTGTCGCCGCCACCACGCGAAAAAGGTCCGACGCGTTCTTCACCGGTGCCTCCCCCCACTGAATGATCACATCGCCCGCTCGCAAACCGGCTCGGTGAGCCGGCGAGATCGTCCCGTAATATTCGGTCACGACTTCCACGATGTGCGCACCTTCCGCCTTTTCCAACCCGAGTTCCTGGGCGAGTTCCGCCGTGACGTCGGCGGGATGCACGCCCAACCAGCCGCGCGTCACCTGCCCTCGCTCGAGGATCTCACGGTAGATTCGCTGAGCCACGCGACTGGGGACGGCAAAGCTCACTCCCTGATAGGCTTCGCCCACGATCGCCGTATTGATCCCCACGACCTGCCCTCGCACGTCCACCAGCGGACCACCACTGTTGCCCGGATTCACGGCGGCGTCGGTTTGCAGAAAGTCCTGGTAGAAGTTGCCAATGCGACCGGCGCGGTGTTTTGCGCTGAGGATGCCGAAGGTGATGCTGTTTTCCAATCCGAATGGGCTGCCCACCGCCCAAACCAGCGAGCCGACCGAAAGCCGGTCACTGTCGCCCCACTCGGCGGCGATCAGATTCGATGCCTCGATCTTCACCACCGCCAGATCGGTCGGTGGATCCTGACCGATCAACCTCGCCGGGACCTGACGTCCATCCGACAGCCGCACCTCGATCTTTCCCGCGTTGGCGACCACGTGGTGGTTGGTGACAATGTATCCTGCCTGGTCCACGATCACGCCCGACCCCTGGTCGGCGCGGCGAAACGGCAATCCTCTCAAGGGTAACCCGCGAGTCCCCACATTGCCGGATGTCGCCGTGGTCGAGTCGCAAGAGATATGAACGACGCTGGGACTGACTCGCTGCGATACCAGTTGGAAGGCTCGAGACAAATCGTCGAAACGGACTTGCTTGAGTGCCTCACCGGCCGTTTCATATTCGGCCCGCTGCTGGCCTCGAACCCAGGCGTAGCGAACCCGCTCAACGGCTAGCGGGACCAAATGCGTCGTGAGCAGCAGGAACGCGAGCAACCCCACCAGCCAGCTCATGCTGCTGGTGGTGCGCACCGCCGGGTCCTCGGCCGGTGGAATGGGCCGCGGGGATCGCAACGGCGATTCCGGCAGCTCGTATCGCTCGGCATCCCCCTCTACCTGGTGATCTTCGGGCCGGGGGTCCCATCCGTCTTCTCGACTCATTCTGGCTCCTCGTGTGGGCGACGTCCCGGACAAGTCTACGCTGTCCATTATACGGAAATCCGGCCGCTGGGCATACGAAGCCCACAAAATTCGCTCAAAACCGGACCCCGTCCCCCCAAACGCTCCCCTGCAACCGCTAAAATATGGCTGGTTTACGGAGGGTATTACCGCTCGCACTTTTCTCGCGGATTCGCATTCGAGTCGTTGCCATCGAGCGCTCACGCATGACCAGGGATTACGAAACTCCTCGATTCCCGCCTCCCGAGACGGCCGATCGCGAAGGCCTCGTCTCCGTGGGCGGACGGCTGACCCCGCCCTGGCTGTTGACCGCCTACCGCCAAGGCATTTTTCCTTGGCCGCTTCTGCTGCCCGATGGCTACGCACTGGCCTGGTTCTCGCCCGATCCGCGAGTCCTGCTGCCGTGGGAGACGCTGCACATTCCTCGCCGATTGGCCAGGAGGCTGCGGCGATGCGAGTTCACCATTACCTGCGATCAGGCGTTCGGCGACGTCATCCAGGGCTGCGCGGCGCCGCGCCGCACCGACTCGGTCACCTGGATCACGCCGGCGGTCAAGCGAGCTTATAAGACGTTCCACGAATTGGGATACGCTCACAGTATCGAAGTTTGGCAAGAGGATCGACTCGTCGGCGGACTGTACGGTGTGGCCATCGGCGAGTATTTCAGCGGCGAGTCGATGTTCCACCGAGTCCGCGACGCCTCGAAGGCGGCTGTCGTCGCCCTGGCAGCTCACCTGCACCGCCGTGGCTTTACGCTGTTCGACATCCAGCAAGCCACGCCTCACATGGTCGCCCTGGGAGCGGTCGCCATGCCCCGCCGGCAGTTTCTGCGCAAGGTGCGCGAGGCGACGCGGCAGCCCCCCCGCTTCGGCACGCCGGCCGAGTTCTCCCAATCGGTGGCGTGGCTGGTGGACCACCTCGCGAG
>JALSIV010000093.1 GCA_026989685.1 Pirellulaceae bacterium
CCCCTCTCTGTTATGCCTTCCGATCAAGGGAGGACCTTCGAGCGGTGTGCATGCCACATAGAGTTGCCGTCGCGGGTCCCTCGGGCGAGCATCAGGATTGAATCGCACGAACGAAATGTGTTGCCCCTCGTGTCCCAGCAAGGACCATGATCGCCCTCGGTCCTCGCTGACGTACAAGCCATCGCCGCCGAGTACGATGCGATCGGTATGTTTGTCGATGGCCAGAATCTCCCCGAGAATCACGTCCTCGGGCCGAGCGGAGAAGGTAACGGGACACGGAATCCGCGTCCAATGACGGCCACCGTCGGTCGAATGAAGCAGTTTGCTGGTTCCTTTTTCCACCTCGGCGCAGAACAGATTCCCGGCGTTCTTCGGATCGACGGCCAGCGACCGAATCACGCCATCGGCCTTTTCTTCCGAATCACCCTGATATGAGGTCCATGATTTGCCGAAGTCAAAGGAAATCAGCAGCCCATGCATCGTCCGGGCAAGAATCGTCTCTCCGTCGACGTGGACCAGTCCGACGATTGCCCGGTCCGTCAACTCGATATCGACCGGCTTCGACTTCGGTTCCAAAGTCGAATCGAACCGGGACTGGAAGTCGATGTCAGTCACTCGAGCCGTGAGATAGGGCGAGCCGATGGCCAGACTCGTCTCGAACCGAATCCCAACGCGGCAGGTTTTCGTGCTGGAACGCGACGGATCGTGCAACTCGTTCGCCTTGTACCACTGCTTGCCGTCGTGCGAATAGTAGGTGAAGAAGCTCCTACCTCGCCGAGCCAGGCAAATCCAGGGCGGGTTCGGCGGTTCACCCTTTGTCGTCAACGGATTTTCCATGTACTTTCCACCCCCGAAATCGCGCTGATGAGTGGGAGGGCACAGGCCATGGGTTGTTGTCGAGTAGATTCCGAAGGTCGAACCGTGAACCGCCAAGGCGACATAGGCCCCGCTGCTGCCGCCTTCCAGTGCATCGATGCGCGCTTTGAGAACGAAATCGCCGCGCGCGTTTCGAAGGATGTCATGGCGACCCATGCCGCTCATGAGCAGTTCTTTCCCATCAAAACCGTAGGCAATCGGCGATGCAGCATGAGAACCAAGTTGATAGGACCAGTCGCCGCCGGCGGTCAGACGGTTCCTTCCAACGAACTTTCGCCGGGGAGTTATCCGTGTGCTGCCGTCCTGGAAGTAGAGCCGGGCCCAGTATTCGTGGCTGCCGCTGAGAGCGACTCCAGTATGGGTGGTCACGGGCGGAGTCGTCGCCGTGGCCCAGACGCGATCGTCGACATAATAAGTTGCCGATTCGACCTTGCGGGCCACGCCTTCCACCGCCACTTTGAGAAAAGGCGTTTTCCGAGGCTCGATTCGAAGAGCCAATGTTTCGGGCTCGGTACTTCGGCAACGGAATGCCTTCAGAGGACAGGGTTGAAAAGGAACGCCCGGTCCCACCCACTCCAGAAACAGCATCTCTTCGCCCTGCCTGGCATTGAAGTAGTGCAATTCGAAAGGATTGAGTCCTTTTCCGAGCAGAACCGTCAAGACCTTTGGGACAAGGCCGTGTTTCCCATCATATTCGATGGACTCGCCAGCGACCGTCAGACGATAGCCGTCCGATGCCCGCACATGAAACTGGTAGAAGCCCGCAGCGGGTGCCTCGATGAACCCGCTGAATTTCATGGCAAACGGTATTTTCCTTTTCGTGGCCGGCTTGACGCTCAAATCCAACCCATGGACCACGCCCTGGTTCGTTGCCGGCATACGGAACGCGTCGGCCAAAGACGCGATGTCATGCTCGTGTTCGTAGTAGCTGTATTGCAAACCGGACGCTGTTTCTTTTCGAACCGGGGAAGACGCGGGTTTGGCGACCATGTCGATGGACCGAACAGGACGCGAACGTGCTTGTTGGTCGAAGATGCTGCGGAGTACGAGCGTGATGACCGGATTCTTTACCTTGGTTTCAATCAACAGACTCCGTTGATAACTCGTGGGGGCGCGATGCGTTTCCACGATCTTGCCCGAATTCGACGCGTCGGCGATATCGACGCGGGCCGCGATGTGCGGCGGACTACCGGAGGCCAACTCCCAACTGATCAGCAACTGATTCCCACAGCGTCGCACGCGCGTCTCGCGGATCGCGAATGCGTCGAAGCGCGGATGTTCCGGTTGAGTGAAGTCGTACGTGTGCAACTTCCCATCGGTCGGGACATTGTGGTCCGGCAGCAGGTCCTCGTCGTGGACGCAGGTCAAGCGCTGCGACTGATGGTCGCCATCCTGCCGGATGCGCCACAGCGTCACTTGAGAATCGGTGGGCCGGTGAGTTCTCACGGTGACGGTGTTCAGACTACGCCAGCCTTTTCCGTGCACCAGCGCATACGAACTACGACGTTGGAATACATGGACCTGGTTGCGAGTCGTGATTTGTTCAATGAAGCCGCCCAGAGATGAGAACCCACGCGAGAGGACCGGCAGTCGATACGTGACCATGTGGTGCCACTGGCCACTCTTCACATCCTTGATCCAGAGGCCGAAATAGCTGATCTGCCGTGGATTCTCCTCCGGTCTCCAGATCTTGTAGACGATCGTGTACCATTGGTTCGGTTTCATCAGCGGAAACGCTCCGGATGCCCCGCCGGTGGCCCCTTCGCCGCCGGTGGAACTGCAGAACATCGTCGGCCCCGTATAGAGACATTCGCACTGCCCCTTCATGCCCCCTTTCCAAAAAGCGTTGTTGAATACGTTCTTCCGCCATCCGCCTTTCATCACGATTCCCGAATAGAACGGCGCGCCGTTTTGCCGTTTTCATAGCTGGTATAGAGAAATGTGAAATAGGTGCCCGTGGCAAAGTGCGGAAACTGTACGTCTTCCACAAACGTGGCAACATACTCGCCTTTTTCCAGCGGTCCGCGAGAATACGTTTGAGCACGGATGCTGGACCACCAACAGGCGAGATGGAGACCAATTACCCACATCCCGAGCATCGTGGAAGACGCCGCCAAACGGCCTCGATTCTTCGGAGTTGCGTTCATCTCGTGGTCCATAATGGCCGTGCGCGATTCTGCAACATTCGCTGTCGCGTTGGGTGCCGGTTCCCCATGCCTCTTATTTGAAACGCGGAAATGCGGAACCCGTAAAGGGATGCCTTTCTTGTCCGTTTCTCCGCGTGCTCAGCGTCTCTGCGTTTCCAACCATTGAGTCTCCGGGGTGCATGTCCGGCACTCTGTATTCTGGAGCCCGTGAACGGTCGCGCCCACACCGATGCGGCGCAGCGCCGCATGATTGCACATACTCATTATGCGGTTGAGACTGTCGGGATTCAGTGGCTGCCTGATGGAACATCATCGGCATGACACGAAAACCGAACAGAATTGCTGACGCTACGAATAACGGTCGCCATCGGACATCGCCTCGAACACATCGAATCGGCGAGTCGAGTCCGTCATCCGTTCAAGCACGATCAGCGGACTCGCATGCTCGACATACCGCCGTGCGACTCGTGTGATTCGTGCGATGCTCTGCATACCATGACGCGATTCTATTCACGCGATAACTCAATGTCCAGCCGAGCTTCACGCAACTCGACGTTTTCCAGTTTATGCGGCTTGCAGGAGGCCAAAGTCCGGCACGCGGCGCAATGGGGCAGATAGTGTGTGAACAGCACTGCCTCGCAGCACCTGTTGAAAACCCCATTCGATCCACAGATCGTGTCGGACACCGGCGATCATGTCGGAAAACGTGACGTATTCCTTTCCAGGCCACGATTGGAACCCCAAGCGAGACGTTCGTTCCGGCAGGGCGTCGTAGACCAAGACGACAACGGTATAGAGAAGAAAGAGGGCAACCAGGACGGGAAGGGCCACGGGACGGATTCCAGGCACTCCACCGGCGGCGGGAGAAGAGCCGGTGGTGGGTCGACGGAATCAGTTTCTCGATGAGGGACAGAAGTCGCATCACGTTCGACACGGTGCGAGTGCCGATGACGAGAATCGCCGCGGCACAGAAAAAGATCAGGCGTCGCGCCGTTTCGTTTCGGCGAAACGAGCCGGTCAGACAGCGCAGCAGCGGAGCCATTCCTTTCGGTGTGCGAATCATGCGAGCCTCCTTTCCCAAAGTTGGAGTGTTTCATAAAACACTCCCCCAATTTGGGCGTTAGGAGGCTCTTTTCACCAAAAGCAGTTTCCCCGCGAGTTCCGGAACGAGTGGAAAAAGTCGAGCTAAAGTGCAGAACTCGAGAAATGCGGGTAAACCTAGGGGCCAGCGCCCGGCGGCTGATGTGAACGACGCGAATGTGATACGGGGCTTTACCCCGACAACCCCGCCTCTTCCCAGCTCCCAACCCCCAACCCCCAACCTACTCACACTCGGCCCAGTTCGAACCCCGTTTCAAGTCGACTTTCAGCGGGACGCTCCACGACACGACCGACGTCATGTGGTGGGTGATCAGTCGTTCGACGGCGGCCAGTTCGGCCCGCGGCACTTCCAGCAGCAACTCGTCGTGGATCTGCAACAGGAGTCGAGCTGCCGGCGCCGTGCGGCGCAGTTCTTTCCACACGTCGAGCATGGCTTGTTTGATGAGGTCGGCGGCGGTTCCCTGGATCACCGTATTGACGGCGATGCGTTCGGGCAGATTGCGCTGCGTGGCTCCGGCGCGTTCTTCCGCTCCGCGGATGCCCTGGATATGTCGTTGGCGGCCGAGCCATGTCGTCACGTAGCCGCGCCGGCGGCAATCTTCCAGGGTCTCGTCGATGAATCGCGATACGGCGGGAAACCGCGCAAAGTAGGCCTCGATGAACGCCGCCGCCTCGGCGCGGGTGATCCCCAG
>JALSIV010000094.1 GCA_026989685.1 Pirellulaceae bacterium
TTGGACGTGCGAAGGCGGTCGGCCAATAATGGCCCTGCAGCGGGAGTTGGCGGAGCCGATCCGTTGTGGCCGGAGGCTGGCGGGGCCGCAACGGCGTCGACTTTTCCGACTTGGGTGGGATAGCTGAAAGACGATGGCACAGCAAATCCTCATCGACAAATTGCTGCAGGCGTGCATCAAGCAGGGCGCCAGCGACATTCATATCACCGTGGGCCAGCCCCCGGTCTTCCGGCTTCACGGCCGTCTCCGCAAGCTCGAAACGAAGGTCCTCGAGCCGGACGACACGGTGGCGCTGATGAAGAGCATTTCGCCCGAGCGTTGCCAGCGGGAGCTGCAGGAGAAGGGGACCTCCGACTTCGGATTCGCCTTCCACGACCTGGCTCGATTCCGCGTGTCGATCTTCAAGCAGCGCGGCAACATCGCCATGGTCTTGCGGCAGATCCCCAATGAAAAGCTGCCGGTGGAGAAGCTGGGGCTGCCCGATCAGGTGGTCAAGCTGGTCTTTCGCCCGCGCGGCCTGTTCCTCGTCACGGGTCCGACCGGTTCGGGAAAGAGCACGACGCTGGCCAGTCTGGTAAACCACATCAACGAGACGGTCGATCACCACATCATCACGATCGAGGACCCCATCGAGTTCTACCACGACCACAAGAAGTCGACCATCAATCAGCGGGAGATCGGGGTCGACGTCCCCGGTTTCGCGGAGGCGATCAAGCGGGCTTTGCGGCAGGATCCGGACGTCATCCTGGTGGGCGAAATGCGCGATCTGGAGACGATCGAGGCGGCCATCACGGCGGCCGAGACGGGGCACGTCGTCTTCGCCACGCTGCACACCAACAGTGCTCAGGGAACGGTCAACCGGATCATCGACGCCTTCCCGGGGAATCTCCAGGACCAGATCCGCACGCAGCTTTCGACCGCCCTCATCGGCGTCGTGGCCCAAACGCTGGTTCCCCGCATCGGCGGCGGGCGTGTGGCCTGTTTCGAGACGCTGGTGGTCACGCCCGGCATCGCCAACCTGATCCGTGAAAACAAGACATTCCGCATCAATTCAGCGATCCAGACCGGCGCCAAGTTCGGCATGCAGCTCATGGACGACTCCCTCTTCAACGCGTGGCAGGCGGGACTGGCCACGGAAGAGGACGTGCTGGCCAAAGCCCACCGCCCCGACGATCTGTCGCAACGGATCGTGCGGGCCAAACGTCAGATGATGTCGATCGAAGAGGGAGACGGCGATGTGATCGACGCCGAAGCCTTTTGAGCAAACCGCAATGTGAAGCAGGAAGGATGCAGGGTGAAGATGAAGTTGGAACGGCACATCGGGCAGGCGGAATGGAGCGTCTCCCGTCGATCGATCCGGTCGGTCGTCGAGCCGCTCGTTCCATGAGAACATCACTTCCATGAGAAGACCATGCCGCTGAGAAAACTCGGACAAATCCTGATCGACCTCGGGTTCATCGACGACAACCAGTTGGAGGTGGTGCTGGAGGAGCAGCGTCAGCAGCCCGGTGTTCAGCTCGGCAAGATCGCCGAGGAAATGGGGCTGATCACGGATGAGCAACTGGTGCAGGCGCTGGCCGAACAGTTCAATCTGCAGATGATTTCGCTGGCCGAAGCCCAGCTCAATCCGGCCGTGCTGGAGAAAATCACCGAAACGATGGCCCAGTTGTACCGGGTCATTCCGGTCCATTTCGAGGACGATGTGTTGACGGTCGCCACGGCGCACCCGGAAAACCTCACGGTGGCGGACGAGTTGCGCACGTTTCTCGGCTACGACATCCGGTTGGTGGTGGCTACCGAACGTGAAATCCAGCAATGTCTCGATCGATTCTTCGATTCCGAGTCGGAGAGTGTCGAATCGGTGATCCGGGAGCTGGAGGAAGACGAGGAGTTGAAGCGGCAGATCGAGGCGTTGAGCACGGACGGCGCGATCGACTTGACGAGTGCCGAGGCGTTGGCCGACAGCGCGCCGGTCCGCAAACTGCTCAACATGGTCCTGCTGCTGGCCATCAAGGACCATGCCAGCGACATCCATTTCGAGCCGTTCGAGGAGGAGTTCCGCATCCGCATCAAGGCGGACGGGGTGTTGTACGAAATGGTTCCCCCGCCGCGCCATCTGGCCTTCGCCATCACCACGCGGATCAAGGTCATGGCCAACCTCGACATCGCCGAACGGCGGCTGCCGCAGGACGGCCGGATCGAGCTTTCGGTCGGCGGCTATCCGGTCGATCTGCGCGTCAGCGTCTTGCCGACGCTGTTCGGCGAAAGTGTCGTCATGCGCGTCCTTGATCGCTCCGTCGTATCGCTCGACCTGAACAAGGTCGGGATGGACGAACGGACGATCAAACAGTTCCGTGAAGTGATTCAGAAACCGAACGGCATCGTCCTGGTCACCGGCCCGACCGGCTCCGGCAAAACCACCACGCTCTATTCGGCTCTTTCCGAATTGAACCGCATCGAAGACAAGCTGATCACGACGGAGGACCCGGTGGAGTACGACATCGACGGGATTGTGCAGATCCCGATCGATCCCGACATCGGGAATACATTCGCCCATTGTCTGCGGAGTATCCTGCGGCAGGATCCGGACCGCATCCTGGTCGGAGAGATCCGCGACGTGGAGACGGCCGAGATCGCCGTGCAGGCGTCCCTCACCGGACACATGGTCTTCTCCACGCTGCATACGAATGATGCTCCAAGCACCATCACTCGGCTGAAGGACATGGGCGTGCCGACATTCCTCATCACGGCCACGATCGAAGCGATCCTAGCCCAGCGGCTCGTGCGGCGCATCTGCACTCAGTGCCGCGAGGAAGTCGAACCGTCGACCGAACTGATGTATCAACTCGGCCTCGAACCCGAACAGCGGAACGGCGCCAAGTTCTATCGCGGGATGGGATGCGACGCGTGCAACAACACGGGCTACAAGGGTCGGGTGGGGCTGTTCGAATTGATGATCGTCACCGACGAAATGCGCGACATGATCATGAGGAACTGTTCCGCCGACGAACTGCGCAAGGTGGCTCAACGCAACGGCATGGTCACCCTGCGCGAGGCCGGCATGGCGTTCGTCCATGAAGGCGTGACGACGGCGGAGGAAGTCTTGCGGGAGACCATTCTGGAAGCCTGAACCGCGGCCGATCCCGCACCAGGCGATTCCTCACGACTCGAAACCGGACCGAAACCGCAACCAACGGAAACAGGTGATCGACCATGCCGACGTACGAGTTTGAAGCGCGCGACGCGACGGGCCAGGAAATCCGCGACGTGATCGAGACGACGACCGAGGAGGAAGCCCTGGCGACGATCCGTCAGATGGGCTACTTCGTCACCAAGATCCACGTCAAGAAAGGCGCTGCCAAGAAGGGCGTCTCGGGACAGCGGAAACGATCCTTCGCCATCGGCCGAGTGAAGAGCAAGCACTTGACGACCTTCACCCGCCAGTTGTCGATCCTGCAAGACGCCGGGCTCCCCATTCTCCGCAGTTTGAAGATCCTGGAGGGGCAATGTCGAGGCGGACGCCTGAAGAATACGCTCATGGACGTCTGCGACGAGATCGAACAGGGGGCCACGCTGTCGGAAGCGATGAGCAAGTCCCCCAAGGTGTTCAACCGGCTCTACGTGAACATGATCAAGGCGGGCGAGGCGGGCGGTGCCCTCGAATCGATCCTCCAACGCCTGGCCGACTTCATGGAACGCGCCGAATCGCTCAAACGAAAAGTCCGCGGCGCGATGATCTATCCATCGGTCGTCATCTTCGTCGCCGTGGCCATCCTCACATTCATCATGACATGGATCGTGCCGGTCTTTCAGGAGATGTTCGAGGAGTTCGAGATTCCGCTTCCCAAGATGACCTTGCTCCTGATTTCGATCTCCACCGGCGTGAAGACCTACTGGTGGCTGATCCCCATCATCCCCATCAGTTTGTTCATCTTCATCAAGCTGGTGCGCAAGTTCCGGCACGGAAGAATGGGATGGGATATCTTCATCCTGCGCGTTCCCATCATCGGCAAGCTGATCGAGAAGAACATCATGGCCCGTACCACGCGGACCCTCGGAACACTCGTCTCCGCCGGCGTCCCCATCCTGGAATGCCTCACCATCACCCGTGAGACCGCCGGCAATGCGGTCTTCGAACGGATGTACGGGAAGGTGATCGAAGCGATTCGGGAGGGTGAAACGATCGCCAAACCGATGCAGGAACATTCGCGGCTCGGATTCCACCCGATCGCCGCTTTCTTCTGGGCGTTGCTCCTGGCCGGCCCCTTCATCGGCATCATCTTCGCTCCCGGACTGCGCGATACCGGATATATGATGACGGCCGGCGGCGCGGCGCTCGGAGCCCTCATCTGCATCGCCAAGATGCGTTCCCGGGTCGTCGACGACCTGGTCGTCAACATGATCGATGTCGGCGAGGAAACGGGTGAACTCGATACAATGCTCTACAAAGTGGCCGACACGTTCGACGAAGAAGTGCGGACGCTGACCGATGGACTCATGGCACTCCTCGAACCGATCCTCATCGTCTTCCTCGGTGTGAGCGTCGGGTTCATCGTCATCTCGCTCTTCCTGCCGCTGGTCGAGCTCATTTCGAACCTGTCGGGATAGGATGTGCCGAATGGGACGGTGTGAAGTGGAAACAAGAGTCGTTTGGCGAGTCCGGTGAGGGCTCGGAAGTTCAAGGAGATCGACATGCAACGGACGAGGCACTCAGCGCGCGGCGGGTTCACATTGGTCGAGCTGCTTGTGGTGATCGTCATCATCGGCATCCTGGCGGCACTCGCCATGACCGC
>JALSIV010000095.1 GCA_026989685.1 Pirellulaceae bacterium
CTTCTCCCGATCGAATCACCTCCGTTGGGATGGGAAAGCGACGGGAATGCCCCAGACCACTGCGATAGCGAGGTGGAAACTGTCCCAGAGTCCCGACTCGGTGGCCATTGACATAGATTTCTCTGGCGTCGTCCACTCCCTCCACGAAAATCGATAGTTGCCGACCTCGCCACTCGCCGGGAATCCGGACGCCACAGCGGTACCAGTGTGCGAAGACCCCTTTCGAATACCTTCCGCTTCCGACACCCGTCTTCCAGGCTCGAGGAATCGAAACGGAACCCCAGTCCGACGCCCCGGCCGCCAGCGATAGTGCCATCCAACACAACACCCACAGTCCCGAGATCGAACACCGCGGCAAGCGATCCACTGACTGTGCGAGCGGCATAGCGGGGACGCAGAGCATGGAACAAGAAGCCGTGTGGGCTGGTGAAGGCATGGACCGGACCCTGTGCTGAAAGACCAAGGGGGGATCGTCGATGGCGGGATGCGGCAGCCGGGGTGGTGGAGCCGTCGTGCTCCAGCCTACCCGATCAGGCGGCCGGGTTCAACTTGCGGAGCGTGGCAACGTACCCGCCACGGCGACGACGTCGGCTCAGCGCCCCTCGCCCGTCCGATCGACCTTCAGTACGAAAAGTGCCTCGGCCTCGGACTGTGCCAGTTCGGCAATCCGCTTGGCTTGCCGCTGCTGCTTCGAAAGCTCGGAGGAAGAGGTGGAGACGACTCGGTCGGGAGCGGTGATGCCGAGCAGAGGACGAGTCCAAGATGGAATCAAGCCGATCGGGAGACGTCCGGTCGACTCACGGAATTCCAGCCACGCCGGCGGCAATGCCACGCGCTGAGCTCGCGCGGGCCGTACTTTTCCGGCCAGGACCGCCTTCGAAGCGCGACGCAGTTGCTCGAACACCTTGAGCTGTTCCGGCTTGGTGGCCAGGTCGAGCCGGACTTGTTTGAACCAGTCCGGCTGCTGCTTCATCAGCGGAATCACGGAGTCGATCTTCCTCGCCGGAGCAACGACGTAGACCAAATCGACGACTTTGCCAACTTGCTGTCGAGCGGTTTTGGTCTTGGTGGCGTCCGCTCGCGCGGCGGGCTTGAAAAGGAAGCGACTCTTTGTGAGCACTTCTTCGAGCTGCCGGTCGAGCCCGATGGAAGCGTCGAACGGGATTCCGACCTGAGCGAGCGCCTGGTCGAATGCCTGTTGGCGAACACCTCGCTGGGTCAAAGTGACGTCGACGACCAGCAAGTATTGAGTGGCAGCCGGAAGTGGCGTTTTGGCTCCCACAAATTCGGCCCCGCCCTCAGGCGAAGCAGCGGGATGCTGCCGAGCTTCCGGCGGCTGATTCGCCTGCTCGGTTGGGCGGTCGCCACCCGACCATGGGGCCCATGCCAGCAGCAAAAGGAAGCCGGCAGCCGTGGTGGCCAACAATCCGGCGACAATCCGCCATGTGAGGGTCCTGTTTGGCTGCTCCCGTCCTGCCGGCTGAGCCACGTTGGCCGATGTCCAGACTTGCCGAGCGAAATCGTCCGGGAGGCGGTAAGTGGGCAAACCTCGCAGCGCGTCTCCCAGACCCCGCCATTGCCGAAATACTTCCGCACTAGCCGGATCCGAAGCGAGACCGGTTTCGTCGAGCGGTTCTTCACCGTCGTACATGGCACTGAGCCGCTCGTCGTATAGGGGATCGCGTTGGGTCATCCGTCCAACCAGGTTTGGTTTGCCGTTTGTTGCCTCGTATGAGCCTATCTTGGAGAGAACCGGCTGCCATGTCAAACGTTTTGCGCTTGGCTTGGCTGACCCGCCAAAACTCCATTAGAAACCTGGTCTTTCTGGCGGAGCGGATCCCCTGTTGGAGTGGCCGTTCGAGTCGCGGGCTACTCGAGATGGCTGAGCCACCACGCGAGTCGTCCCAATAGACGAAAATAGGCCACGGTGGCGATGGGCGTGGCTACGCCGAGCACGATGGGCCACAGCCAGACGGGGAGCGGGATCGCCCAGAGAACGGCGGTCGCGATCACGACCGCGGCCGTCCATCCATAGAAAAACTTCCAGGGGCGCCGATGGCGGCGAACGGAAGACCAGATCTTGTTGCTGTACGGGCCGGCGAGCGAAGCATTTTCCAGCATGGAAAGCAACACGACCGGGAACAGCAGGAACCAAGAGATCGCCGAGAGGATGGCCAGAAACCACAGCGGGAGCCCCGCGGCGACCAACAGAGCGGCCAGGCTGGCCGGCAGCACGCTGTAGACGACGGCCATCGCCATGAACGCGGCTTCCCCCAGCCATTCCCAGAGATCGAACGGTGGCAGTTCCTGCAATTCGTCCCACCCTTCGGCGCTGTCGGTCAGCACGATACCGCCGAAATAGGCGGTGACGACGGCCGCCGTGAGGAATACCACGGAGCCGATGATGAGTCCCAACAGAGTGGCGATTGCCGGATTGGCTTTGGCCAGTGCGATAATCCCGGCCAGCAGCAGAAGAGCTATGACATGGGCCGCTCCCATCGCAACGACGACCACCCAGGTTCGCCAGTGCGAGAAGCAGCGGAAGACATTTTGTTTGAGTGGATTGGGGGGGAGTTCCGAGGGCGTTTTCCGCTTTTTCTGAATCTCCTTTTTCTCTTCTTCGATCGCCTTTTGCTCGGCCTGCTGAGCCATTTCCTTATAGACATCGAGCGATTCGGCTTCGGCGATTTTCAGCTCATCGCCGTCATCGTCCCACTGGACTTCGGCCAATTTTTTTCCCGGTGGCGGAGGCTCGACCACCATGGGCGTGTCACAGTCGGGGCAGACGATCGTGGTGCCGATGTCCTCTTCGGAGACGTCCAACCGGGTGTCGCACACGCCGCAAGTGACACCGAATCGTCGCGCCTTCCGACGCGGGCGTTCGTTCGTGCCGGGCGGTTCGCCGGCCGGAATTTCGCCGGTCATTCCCAGCGTGGCGGCCGACTGGACTTCCTCCGGGAGCGGATCGAGCGGTGCCAGCTTCAGCTCATCGTCGTCATCGGGGAGTGCGCCGCCTCGCGCCGATTCGGTCGGGCCGCGCGGCATCGCCGATTCCCGCAGTGGCGGTGCGGCCGTGTTTCCCGGAAGAGCGTCGGAAGCGTCCAGCGGAGCCAGAGGGAGCTCGTCGTCGTCATCGAAACGGAGTGCGAGAGGATCGGAGTCAACATCTGCGGAGTGGTTTGAAGCAGGCGGCTTGCTCGGTGAGGAACTGGAAGAAGCCGAATCCTCGAGCGGTGGTCGCGGTAGGTCGCCGGTCGGCGGACTGGGCACTTCGACCGACTCGAGGCAATCGGGACAGACGATGCGGTCTTCGCCGGGGGAAGCGTAGAGTCGCGAGTCGCACAGCGGGCAGGTGAACGCGATCTGATGGCCGACCGTCTGAGTGGCGGGGCTTTCGGACGGTTTGGGCGAAGCAATCTCGGCGGCAGACGGCAGTTTGAACGTGGCTTGGCAGTGAGAGCACGCGATGCGCTGGCCGGGCGCCGCCGAGGACGTTACCGGTTTCCGCAATGGGGACACGCATACGCTTGGCCAGACATATTCCCGCCGGTTACTCCTCCAGGATGTCCTGCTCGCGAGCCTTGGCAACCGCGTTCACTTCGGTTTCGTGCCGTTTGGTGAGTTCTTGGATTTCTTCCTTGAGTCGGTCCCGGTCGTCTTCGCTCATTTCTTTGTTTTTTTCGGCCTGGTCCGCCGCCTTGTTGGCGTCGCGGCGAATATTGCGAATGGCCACCTTGGCTTCCTCGGCCAGCTCTTTGACTCGAGAAACCAACTTGCGGCGCTGGTCGGTCGACAATGGCGGAACGTTGATGCGGATCAGCCGTCCGTCGTTTTGAGGATTGAAACCCAAGTCGCTGGCAATGATGGCTTTTTCGATATCCTTGAGTGTGCCGGGGTCGTACGGCTTGATAACGATTTGCGTCGGTTCGGGAACGCCCACCGAAGCCAACTGTTTGATCGGCGTGGGTGACCCGTACACTTCCACCCGGAGTTGGTCCACCAGGCCGGGATTGGCTCGGCCGGTGCGGATCCCCGCCAACGCCGACTTGAGAACCTGGACGGCTTTGTCCATCCGCTCTTCGCAATCCAGCAGGATTTCATCGGCTTGCATCGTCGCTCGATTCCTTGAAACAAGAAGTCTACCGGGAGGTGCCAACATACCGCCTAGTCGCCGCCGACCGGTGCGGCGGCCGGTTTCTCCGAGTCGATTCGCGTGCCCACCTTTTCGCCGCGAATGGCCCGCAGAATGTTGCCTTCCCGTCTGTAATTGAAAACGAGCACCGGCATGAAGTGCTCCATGCACTGGGCAATGGCCGTACTGTCCATCACTTGCAGGTTCTGCTCGAGTACGGCCTGGTAGGTGAGGTGCGGATAGAGCACGGCATGCGGGTTCTTTTCCGGGTCGTCGCTGTAGACGCCGTCGACGCGAGTCGCCTTCATGACGATTTCGGCCTCCAATTCCAGTGCCCGCAGTGCCGCAGCCGTATCGGTCGTGACAAAGGGCCCACCGGTACCGGCGGCCAGAATGACCACGCGGTTTTTTTCCAGGTGGCGCAGAGCGCGCCGCCGAATGTAAGGCTCGGCGACGCCGTCCATCCGGATCGCCGACATGACTCGGGTTTCCCGACCGAGTCGCTCCAGCGCGTCTTGCAGAGCCAGTGCGTTGATCACGGTCGCCAACATTCCCATGTAGTGCGCCGTGGCCTCTTGCACCGATGACTGATTGGCTTTCACGAACTGACTGCCAATCA
>JALSIV010000096.1 GCA_026989685.1 Pirellulaceae bacterium
TTCTTTTCGTCTCCTGCCCCCCAGTTTCCCCACCGCCCCCCGGCATCCCACTTGAAATTGGTGGCTGTCTGTAATTCGCTTCGTGTAATTCGCTGGCTGTCTGTAATTCGCTTGTGTAATTCGCTGGCTGTCTGTAATTCGCTTGTAATTCGCTGTCCCACGTCGCACCACTCACCCCCCAACCCGTCCCAACCAAAGCCATGGTACACTCCTCCAAATCGATGCAACCGCCGACAGGTATCATCCACCCACTGGCGAAGTTTGCAATCCCCAAACGGCCTGTGCTATGATAGCAAACCGTTGGTCGGCGAGTGGGTCAGATGTTTCTTGGGGCCTATGTCCCGCGTGGCGAACGTCTGCCATGCCTCGAAGGTGTTGCCTGCGGCCAGAAACTTGGTGATAGCCTATTTCGGCGAAGTCCTCGCGGCCGGCTGCAACGCCACCATCGCACGAAACGATGGGGCGCTTCTACTCGCCCTGCGCGATTGGCGCTCCTGCTGAAACAAGGATCCGTCTCATGTCCCTCTCCGACCGTAATCTGCTGTTCGGCATCCTGGCCATGCAGATGGACCTCATCACCCGCGAACATCTCGTCTCCGCCACCAGCAAGTGGCTCACCGACAAAAACCTTCCCATCGAACAGATCCTGCTCGAACAAGGCGCCCTCTCCGAATCGGACCGTGACCTGATCGCCCCTCTCGTCGCCCGGCACATCGAAAACCATGGTGGCGATCCCGCGCAAAGCCTGGCCGCGCTGAGCTCGATCGCCTCCTCGCTGTGCGAACAACTGGCCACACTGGGAGACGGTGATATTGAGTTGAGTTTGACTCGGGTGCGGACACCGGGACAGACCGCGGATGATTCAACGATGATGCGATCGAGCGGCAGCGGAATGGAAATCGGATCTGGATCAGCCGTTGGTGGCCGTCGAGTGGTGGAACGGTTCCGCATCCTGCGTCCCCACGCTCGAGGCGGCTTGGGTCAAGTCTCCGTCGCACTCGATGAAGAACTCAACCGCGAAGTCGCCTTCAAAGAGATCCTGCCCCAACACGCCGACAATCCCGACAGCCGGTTCCGCTTCCTCCTGGAGGCCGAAATCACCGGGGGACTCGAACACCCGGGCATCGTTCCCGTCTACGGCCTGGGCCAATATGAAGATGGGCGACCCTTCTATGCCATGCGGTTCATCCGGGGCGACAGTCTGCGCGAGGCGGCCGACCGGTTCCGCCGCGACGCGTCGAGCCGCGACCGGCCCTTCGAATCGCTCGAATTCCGCAAGCTGCTCGGCCGCTTTGTCGACGTCTGCCACGCCATCGGCTACGCCCACGCGCGCGGCGTACTCCACCGGGACCTCAAACCGGGCAACGTCATGCTGGGAAAGTACGGCGAGACGCTGGTCGTCGACTGGGGACTGGCCAAGCCGGTGGGGCGAGGGAGTGCCGACGAGGCGACCGAAGAAGCCACACTCCAACCGCGCAGTGCCAGCGGCAGCGGCACGGGGAGTGTGCCGACCATGATGGGTTCGGCGATCGGTACACCGGGCTACATGCCGCCCGAGCAAGCGGCCGGGCGACTCGACGAACTCGGCCCGGCGAGCGACGTCTACAGCCTGGGGGCGACGCTCTATTACCTGCTTGCCGGCCGGCCGCCGGTTCAAGGCAAGGACGTGGGGGAGGTCTTGCGCAAGGTGGAACGGGGCGACTTCCTCGCAGCGCGGGAGATCGACGGCCGCATCCCCGCGCCGCTCGAAACGATCTGCGGCAAGGCGATGGCTCTCCGTCCGTCCGACCGATACCGTTCGGCCAAGGACCTGGCGGACGAGGTGGAGCGGTACCTGGCGGACGAGCCGGTATTGGCCCACCGAGACCCGCTGGCGGTTCGGGCCCGCCGCTGGGCCCGGAAGCACCGCGTGCTGGTCGGTTCGACGGCCGCCGCGGCGGCCGTTCTGCTGGTGGCGCTCGGCGTTGTCGCCGCGCTGCAATCGGTCCACCGCCGGGAATTGGCCGAGCGGAATACGAAATTGATTCGAGCCAACCACGACCTGGCCGTGTCGAACGAAAAGGAACGCAAGGCGCGGCAGGAGGCGGACGAGCAGCGCGAGCGGGCCGAAGAGCAGAAGCGGCAAGCGGAGCTGGCGCGTCGGGAGGCCGAAGAGCAGGCGAGGATCGCGCAAGCGGTGAACGACTTTTTGCAGAACGACATGATCCGGCAGACGAGTTCGTTTGCGCAGGCGGGACAGAAGATAGAAGTCGATCCCAACTTGACGTTGCGCGAAGCGCTCGACCGGGCGGCCGAGCGGATCGGCGACCGGTTCCAGGAGCACCCGCTGACCGAAGCCGCCATCCAGCGGGCCATCGGAGATGCGTATGTTGACGTGGGCCAAGCGAAAACGGCGATCCCGCATCTGGAGCGGTCGGTGGAACTGCAGAAACGGGAACTCGGCGAGGAAGATCCCGCCACGCTCAACAGCACGAACAGCCTTGCTCTTGCCTACCACGTGGCCGGCGATCTCAAGAAGGCGATACCCCTCCATGAGCAGACGCTGAAGCTGCAAAAAGCAATCCTCGGGCCAAAGCACCCACGGACGCTCACCAGCATAAACAATCTGGCCGGTGCCTACAAAGACGCCGGCGATCTCAAGAAGGCGCTGTCGCTCTTAAAGCAGACACTCGAACTGATGAAAGCAATCCTCGGGCCAAGGCATCCCGATACGCTCACCAGCATGAACAATCTGGGCGGTGCCTACAAAGACGCCGGCGATCTCAAGAAGGCGATACCGCTTCTTGAGCAGACGCTGGAGCTGCAAAAGGAAATCCTCGGTCCAAGGCATCCACGGACGCTCACCAGCATGAACAATCTGGGCGGTGCCTACAAAGACGCCGGCGATCTCAAGAAGGCGCTGCCGCTCTTAAAGCAGACACTCGAACTGATGAAAGCAATCCTCGGGCCAAGGCATCCCGATACGCTCATGAGCATGAACAATCTGGCTGTTGCCTATTGGCGGATGAAGCGTCTCGATCGTTCGATTCCACTCTTCGAAGAGGTACTCCAACTGCGGACCGACACGCTAGGAGTCGATCATCCCGACACGCTGTTGTCCGCCGCCAATCTCGGCGTCAACTACTGCGACGCCGGACGACTCGACGAGGGCATCCCACTGCTCGAACGGGCTTATTGTACTATTGACAGGAATCCGCAATTCGCAGGGTTCGTACCGCGATTACTCAATGCTTACCTACGGACCGGACGCAAGGCGGACGCTGCGAAGTTGATATCTGAAGGTCTCGCCCGGGCCCGGAAACAACTTCCCGCGAACAGCCCGCAACTTGGCGGCGTCCTTGCATCGACGGGAGCTCAGTTGATCCAGCTTGAACAGTACGCCACCGCCGAGCCGATACTCCGCGAGTGCCTGGAGATTCGGCAGAAGCTCGATCCCGATGCTTGGACGACGCACAATGCGCGGGTGCTCGTGGGAGCCGCCTTGTTGGGGCAGGCCGAGAAGTTGCTCGGAAAACGAAAGCATCCTCCCAAGGATGCCGCCGACGACAAGCGTGCCGGTGTGGACGGCGGCGGGATCAACAAGGACGACAAAAAGGAGTCCGGCGATGGCACCAAGGGGGCCGTCGGCAGCGGAACCAGGCAAGAAGTCACCGCCGAAGTCAAGGCCAAGGCTGACAAGTTGCTCGCCGAGGCGGAACCTTTGCTGGTGGCCGGTTACGATGGACTGAAGAAGACCGAAGCGACGATTCCAGCGCAGGGGAAGCAGCACATCGAGCTGGTGCGCAGGGCACTGGTCAGGCTGTATCGGCTGATGGGGAAACCGGATCAAGCGGCCAAGTACGAGGCGCAGGCGGTTCCTCCGGCGGACCACGAACAAGCAACGGGCCGGCCGGGCGAGCCGGACATGCAGCCGATCGAGGGCTGATGTCGATGACGACCGAGCAGTACATTCAGACTCTCCGCTGGGCAGCCGAGAATTACCGATCCGAAGTCCCGTGTCGGCCAGACGGTTCGGTGGCGTCGACACTGGAGCGTCTCCAACTGGACTCCGACGAGTTGCTTGGGGTGGTGGATCGACTCCCGGAGATCTTCCGGCGTTTTGTCGGCAATGTCGACCAGATACGGGTTCAAGCGGCGACCGTCAACCGCCGCTGGTTCCACGGAATTCGAGTCGCGGCCCGACTGTTTGGCCATGGCCGATCTCAAGGAGGGCCTGTCGCTTCCGGCGGGTCGAGCGAGCAGCGCCACAAATCCGCATCTGCGCCGCCTGACGGCTAGTCCGGTTCTCCCGCCCACCCCCGGGCCCGCACTTCCACCGACCGAATTGAGGCGCTTCGTGCGCGGCTTGAAGCAAAGCGCGGTCTCCTATGGAGATATGCCGGCCATCTACGCTTCCAAGGATGGCCAAACCGCTTCTTTTCGTCTCCTGCCCCCCAGTTTCCCCACCGCCCCCCGGTATCCCACTTGAAATTGGTGGCTGTCTGTGTCTGCTTGTGTCTGCTTGTGTCTGCTTGTGACTGGTGGCTGTCTGTGACCTTGTGTGTCTGCTTGTGTGTCTGCTTGTGTCTGCTTGTGACTGGTGGCTGTCTGTGACCTTGGCTGTCTGTGACCTTGGCCCAGCGGCCGCTCGAACTGCTCGTGAGCTTCCGCCAGCGTCAGCGGCCCGCGATCCCACAGCAAACTCAAGATCTCCAGGTCCCCCGGTGCCACATG
>JALSIV010000097.1 GCA_026989685.1 Pirellulaceae bacterium
GCCGGTTCGACGGTCATCTCCCCGTATTCCGATCGCCGGTCTATTTCCGACAGCAGGCCGACACCCTCAAATTCGGAGCCTTGGCCACGCCTTATGTCTACGACTGGGACGGCGATGGTGACCAGGATATCTTGTGCGGCAACACGGCCGGTTACATCGGGCTGTTCGAAAACCTGGGTCCCGGCCGGGACGGTCTGCCCAAGTGGGCTGCCCCGGTTCGGTTGCAAGCCCGAGTCGGTGGCATGCCGTCCTCACCGATTCGCACTTTTCGAGTCATGGCCGGAAGTAGCGGCTCGATTCAGGGCCCTTGCGAGGCCAAGTGGGGATACACCACGTTGTCGGTGGCCGACTGGGATGGCGACGGCGACCCCGACATTCTCTACAACTCGGTCCTTTCGCGCATCCGCCTGTTGCGCAATGACGGAGGCACACTCGTCGATACGGCGCTGCGAACCGGTATCCGCGAGTCCTATCCTCGCTGGTATTGGTGGAACACTCGTAGCAACGGAGCACTCACGCAGTGGCGAACAACGCCGCTCGCCGTCGACTTCGATGGAAACGGAAAGATGGACCTGATCGCCCTCGACCAACAAGGGTATCTCGTGTTCCGCCCCGCCGGCCGACAAGCTCTGCGAGTCTTCGTCGACGAAAAGGGGCAACCTCTCCGCCTCAACTCCAAATCCTGCGGCGGATCGGGACGAGTGAAACTTGCCGTCGTCGACTGGGACGGCGACGCGCGCCTCGATCTGCTGGTCAACTCCGAGAATGCCACCTGGTACCGCAACTGCCGGAACCTCGGCGACAAGATCCTTCTGAAGAAAATCGGCAATCTGGCTCGACGAAACGTGGCCGGCCACACGTCCAGTCCTGCCGTCTGCGACTTCGACGCAGACGGCAAGCCCGATCTGCTCATCGGCGCCGAAAACGGAAGGCTCTACTACATCCGGCACGAAGACTGCATTCACTATGGCGATCAACAACTCCAGGCAACCCTCCGTCAACCACCTGCGAATCCGCGATTTCCCGGCTGGGTCAGCGAGGAGTTTATTTTCGCGCGCGCCCGCTTGCCTCAGTGCCATGCTTCCACAATTTGCGAAACGACACGAGGACTCGTCGCCGCCTGGTTCGGCGGTACGAAAGAAGGCCGACCCGACGTCGGCATCTGGGTCAGCTACCACGACGGCTCCCGCTGGTCGGCTCCCAAACAGTGGGCCCATGGCATTCAACATGATCGGCTCCGGTACCCCTGCTGGAATCCCGTGCTGTTCCAACCACCCGGCGACGCGCCGCTGTTGCTGTTCTTCAAGGTCGGCCCCAAGCCCGATCGCTGGTGGGGAGAGATGATCGTGAGCTACGACCGGGGGCGCACGTTTCGCGATCGACGCCGACTGCCCACCGGAATCCTCGGACCTGTTCGCTGCAAACCGATTCTGCTTTCCGACCAGCGCACCCTACTGTGCGGATCATCTACCGAACACGACGGCTGGAGAGTCCACTTCGAATCGATTCGCCTCTCTCGCGGCCGACCCGACGGCATCTGGAAGCGAATCGGTCCGCTCGATGCTGCAGGCGAGTTCGATGCGATCCAACCGACGTTTTTGCGCCACTCCGATGGACGGCTGCAAGTACTTTGCCGCACCAAACAAGGAGTCATCGCCACGAGTTTTTCGCAAGACGACGGCCGCACATGGTCGAAGCTCCAAGCGATCGACTTGCCCAATCCCAATTCGGGCGTCGACGCGGTGACCCTCTCAGACGGGCGCCACCTGCTGGTCTACAATCACCTCTCATCGGGCAAGACCGGCTGGGGACGTCGCGGACTGCTCAATTTGGCCATCTCGCAAGATGGACTCCGCTGGCGCAAAGTTGCAGTGCTGGAACAGGAGGACCAGGCCGAGTTCAGCTATCCCGCCATGATCCAGACGCAGGATGGTCTGGTCCACATCACGTATACTTGGAAGCGGGAGCGGATCAAGCACGTCGTGATCGACCCGGCGAAGATCCGCACCGGTGCACCGCTCGATCGGGGCGACTGGCACGGCCCCCATCACGATTCAGCACCATGAACGGCGATCGAGGCATCTGGGAGTGGTCGGACCGCATCGCGCCGGTCGACGTGCGGGCGCGGATATCCCTGGGGGAAGGGAACACGCCGCTGGTGCGATCGCGCCGCCTCGGCAGGGCGGTCGGCATCGAGCATCTGTATTTCAAGATCGAGACTTCCAATCCCAGCGGCTCCTACAAGGACCGGTTCGCCACCGTCGCCGTCTCGGACTTGTTGGCGCGTGGCCGACGGCGCTGCCTGGCCACGTCCAGCGGCAACACGGGAGCCGCACTGGCCACGTACTGTGCCGCCGCCGGAATCGAGTGCACGATCGCCATCCTGGAAACGACGCCCCGACACAAACTCGCTCAAATGCTGGCTCACGGAGCCCGCCTGCTCCGCGTTCGAGGATTCGGCGTCGATTCGGCCATCACGCATTCCACGCTGGAGCAGCTCGCGCGCATCGGCGAGGCACACGGTACTCCGCCTCAGATCAGCGCCTTCCGCTACAGCCCCGTCGGGATGTCGGGAGTGCGGACGATCGCCTATGAACTGGCCGAGTCGTTCGTCCGCGAAGGACGCGGTCTCGACCACCTGTTCGTTCCGGCCGGCGGCGGCGGATTGGCACTCGCGGTGGCACTCGGCTTCGAAACACTCGGCCCGGCGGATCACTCCGCACCTCGCATTCATGTCGTCCAGCCTGAAGGAAATGACACTATTGCGTCACCTTTACGGCACGGTTCGGACACAGCACGATCGGTGGACTGCACGACGGCGATCAGCGGCCTGCAGGTCGCTTCGGTCATCGACGGAGATGCCGTCATCCGGCATTGTCGGGCCAGCGGCGGAAAGGGATATGCCGTCTCGGACGCGATGATCTGGGAGACTCAGCGACGGCTTGCCAGAGAGGAGGGCATCTTCTGCGAACCGGCCGGAGCCGTGGCGCTGGCGGGAGCGATCCGCGCCGCCGCGGCGGGCGAGATCGAACCGTCGGCCAGCGTGGTCTGTCTGGTCACCGGCTCCGGATTCAAGGATGCGACTTCCCTCGAGCGAATGAACCGCGACCTGAATGTTCCCACGATCGAACTCGATGAACTCGAAACACGGCTCAACGGGTAGACGCCCTTTCGACAGCGCGGACCATCATGGCCCTCACCACGCAACATGACCTGGAGTGCGACGTTCTGGTCGCCGGCGGCGGCGCCGCGGGTGTCCCCTGCGCGCTGGCGGCCGCTCGTCTGGGAGCCCGCGTCATTCTCTGCCAGGATCGCCCCGTTCTCGGTGGAAACGCTTCCAGCGAAGTGAGGATGCACATCGTCGGAGCCAACGGGACAGGCACATTCGATCGGGGGCGCGCATTGGAAACCGAAGCCCGCGAAGGAGGAATCATCGAAGAGATTCGTCTGGATAACTGCGTCCGCAATCCGCAGCGATCCGCCTCGATGTTCGATCTGATCCTCTATGACAAGTGCCGAAATGAACCCAACCTCACGCTGTTGCTCAACACGACCGTCAGCGGAGTCCGCATGAACGGTCGACGCATTCAGTCGGCGGTGGCCGATCGCCCCAGCACGGAAGATCGCTTCCACATCCACGCTCGGATCTACATCGACTGCACCGGAGACGGGCGTCTGGGTGCCGAAGCCGGCGCCGCTTTTTTCGAAGGTCGCGAAAGCCGAGAGCGTTTCAGTGAATCGCTGGCCGCCGAACAGGCGGACCGGCAACGACTCGGCTCCACGATCCTCCTGCAAGCCCGCAAACATGACCGGCCGATGCCGTTTGTCACGCCGTGCTGGGCCAGAACATTCTCTCGCGAAGATCTGGCCTTGCGACTGTATGCCACACCCGGCGAAGAGTCTCCGACGCACGAGTATGGCTACTGGTGGGCCGAGTGGGGTGGTACGCTCGATACCATCAAAGACAACGAGACGATTCGCGACGAACTGTTGGCAGTGGCCCTGGGCATCTGGGACCATATCAAGAGCGGCCCTTTCGATGCTTCTCACTGGGCACTCGAATGGATCGGGTTTCTTCCCGGAAAGCGGGAAAGCCGGAGATTCGTCGGACAATACGTTCTCACCGAACATGATCTGCTCGATGCGAGCGAGTTTCCCGATGCCATTGCGTATGGCGGCTGGCCGATCGACCTGCACCCTCCTGCCGGCATCGATGCGACCGACGAGCCCCCCTGCCAACAACATCCCGTTCCCTTTCTCTACGACATTCCGCTGCGCTGCTGTGTGGCTCGAGATATCGACAACCTGATGTTCGCCGGCAGAAATTTGTCGGCAACCCATGTCGCCTTTTCGTCGACTCGTGTGATGGCCACGTGCGCGGTCGTCGGTCAAGGCGTGGGAACGGCCGCCGCTTATGCTGTCCACCACGGAGTTGTCGTCTCGGATCTGGCGTTCGACCAATCGGCGATGCAATCGATACGGCAACGTCTGCTGGCGGACGACGCCTTTCTGATCGGCTGCCGCAATGTCGACCCGCGCGATGCCGCTCCGGCAGCTCGCGTTTCCGCCTCCAGCGAAACCCCTCTAAATGACCGAGCGCAATTCTGCGACACGAGCAGGAGAATTGATATTGGAGCATTTTGGCAAGAAAGAGAAAATGGGAACTCCCCTAACAGTTCATGTTTTTCGAAGCGGAGTTCGAAGGAGGA
>JALSIV010000098.1 GCA_026989685.1 Pirellulaceae bacterium
CATGATGCACTTCAACCCGCACAAGACCTTCAGCGGGCCGCACGGAGGCGGTGGACCGGGAGCAGGACCGATTTGTGTCACCCAGAGCCTCGAACCGCATTTGCCACGACCGATCGTACGGCGAGATGGCGAGCGATACCACTTGGAATGGGATGGCGAACAGTCGATCGGCAAGGTGCGGGCATTCTTCGGGAACGTGGGTGTGTTGGTGCGAGCCTACTGCTACCTGTTGTCGTACGGAGGCGAAGGGTTGCGGCGGGTTGCCGAGCAGGCCGTGCTCAATGCCAACTATCTGATGAGCAAGGTGCGGCACTTCTTGCCGGTGCCGCACGGCGATCGATGCATGCATGAATTCGTGGCGACGGCGACTCCTTTGAAACAGCAAAAAGAGCTGAAACAGCCGGCTATGGACTTGGCGAAGCGCTTGCTCGATTTCGGCTTCCATGCACCGACCGTCTATTTCCCATTGACCGTTCCCGAGGCGATGATGATCGAACCGACGGAGACGGAAAGTCGCGCCACACTCGATGCGTTTGCAGAGACCCTGTTTCGCATCACGGAGGAACCCGCGGAATTGCTTCGCGATTCGCCGCACACGACGTGGATCAGTCGTCCGAATGAGGTTCAGGCCGCTCGCAAACCGGCGCTCAAGTGGACGCCCGAATCGTCTGCCGACTCCCAGCCCATTTCGGAATCGCGCCGATCATGACGCCGATGAGGTTGCTCGACGACGGCGCCGCCGACGGGACTTGGAACATGGCTGTCGATGAGGCCCTTTGGCGCAGCGCCGATGACCGGAGTTGGCCGGTGTTGAGGCTCTACTCGTGGCGGCCGGCCACGCTCAGCTTGGGATACTTTCAATCGGCCGACGATCGGATGCTTCACCCGCCCAGCGCCAACTTGGCGTGGGTGCGCCGAGCGACGGGGGGCGGGGCGATCGTGCATGACCGGGAAATCACGTACTCGTTGATTTGGCCTCGCTGCGGAGCCGACTCGATGACCGCGCTGGAAATGTACGACCGCGTCCATCACGCTTGGCGACGTGCACTCCTTACATTGGGTGTAGACATGGTTCTTTGCGAGGGGGGGCGGGCGGGTGACTCGAAGCGCCCCCCTTATTTGTGCTTTCTTCGGCGCGGTGTGGGGGATGGGATGGTTGGTGGGCATAAGGTGTTGGGAAGTGCGCAGCGGCGCAGTCGATCTGCGTTGCTGCAACACGGGAGTCTGCTATGGAGGCGTTCGCAGTGGGCCCCCGAATTGCCGGGACTGGCCGATCTGATGGGTTGGGTCGACGATGCGGAGCGATTGCGGAGACAGGGCGTCGCGGAATTGGCGAGGGCGCTGGGGTGTCACTTGGTGGATTCGGAACTGAGCGAGATTGAGCGGGAAATGGCCGATAGAATAAGGAGACAGCGGTATGCCGATCGGGCCTGGAATCAGCGGAGGTAAACACGACTAAACGTCGTGAGCATCTTGACTTGTTTCGCCAATCTTGCTACCTTGAGGGTTGGTTGTCTCCTTGAACTGGGCGGGGCTGAAATGTTCCCGGTTCAGTGAGAGGCAACATTCGAGGGAGCAGGACTTGAGGCATCGGATGGAGAGGCTCGTTGGGGCGCTCTGGTGTCACGCAGGTGTCACTGGTGCGTGAGAGAAAGGCAATGGTGTGGTCACCATTGGGGGCCGAGCCTGAAGGAGTGGTGGCTGGCGCATGAATCAGCTTGGGCTGACCTCGATCTAATGCAGGATCCGTGTGTTCGAGGTTTTGATCGAAGAAGGATGACCGATGCAAGTACGACTCAAAGTCCTCTGTGGCGCTCATGCGGGCAAGGAAATTCGAGTCCCCGTTCCTCAGTTCTTGGTGGGGCGGGGCGAACAATGCCATCTGCGGCCTGCCAGTGATGTCGTCAGTCGCCAGCACTGTGCTCTGTTGATTGAAGAGCAACGTGTCGTTTTGCAGGACTTTGGGAGTAAGAACGGGACGTACGTCAACGGCGAGCGAGTGGAGAAGATGATCATTTTGCAACCGGGCGATCATTTGCAGATCGGGCCGTTGCAATTCGAGGTGCTGATCGATCAGCTTGCCGCCAAGCGTCCCGTCGTCAAGGACGTCTCCGAGGCAGTGGTGCGAGCGGCTCAGAATCAGTCCGAAGACGAGGACGAAATCACGAGTTGGCTGGAGGGACCGGGCGATCCCCAGGGGCTGACGCAGACGGTCGACTCTCGCGTGTTCAAGCTGGAAGAAACGCAGCAGCTCGATGCCGAGACCGCAGCCGATTTGGCTGAGTTGGAATCGACGCGTGGCGACAGCGATTCGGGTAGTTGGAAGCGGAGCGACAAGCCGGCCAAGGCGGAGAGGTTCCCCAAGAAAAAAATGCAGACCGGAACCGACTCGCGCGAGGCTGCTGCTGAGACCCTTCGCCGCTTCTTCAGTCGGCGCTAGACCGGATGAACTTGCCAAGATTCCGGGGCTGGTGGAGAATACGAGTTCAGGCGGCTGGCGATGTTGCCGTGGCCGTCGTGACAGTCCCAGTCCTCAAGCAGCGGTGGTGAGATGATCACAACTCCGGATCGAATCGAGATCCGCGAACTGGTGAAGCGGTCTTTGGCGGGTGACGAAACAGCCACGCGAATGTTGGTACAGCGGTACCAGGACCGAGTCTTTGGGTTCTGTCTCAAGATCCTCCGCCATCGGCAGGACGCCGAGGATGCGGCTCAGGAAACCCTGGTCCGGATGATCCGCAGCCTCCGGCGGTGGGATTCCACTCGCCGGTTCGAGCCCTGGTTGCTGGCGATTGCCGCCAACCGCTGCAAGACTCTGTTGGCGAGGCGTGCCAAACGGGGAAAAATCTGGCCGCTGCGCGATGTGGCTTGTCAGCGAACGGGACGGACCGACGAGTCCGTGGCATGGCGAGAAGAAATCGCACTTGGATTGGCTCAACTCCGCCCCGAGTATCGGATGGCCCTGGTATTGTTCCACTCCAACGAGTTGAGCTACGCCGAGATTGCCGAGGCGCTCGACTGCCCAATCGGCACGGTACGAGTGTGGATTCACCGCGCTCGGCGGCAACTGTGGGATTGGCTGGCTCGTCGTGAGATGCTGGAGAAGGTTTCTCATGCGGTGTGAGCAGTTCGAGCAGCGGATGCAGGGATTGTTGGACCGCCGAGCCATCCCCGAGCGGGATTCGGTGTTGCTCTCGCATGCTAGCCGTTGTTTGCGCTGCCGGACGCTGTTGCACTGTGAGTCGGAGGTGGCTGATTTTCTGGGCCACGATGAAGAACCCCTCCCCAATGGCTTGACCCGCTCGGTGATGGCCGATCTGGGACTCTCGTCGCAACGCCCAAGACGCCGCGCTTGGTGCTTGGGACGCCGGTGGCAGCTTGTCGCCGCTGCCGCCGCAGTGTCACTGTGTGTCCTGCCGGCGGTGTTTCCCCGATCGCAGCGTTCCCGACCCTTGTCGGGAGCGGCTCATCAATCGGAGTCGTCTGGGACGCCAGCGGTGGTGGACAATACGGTTTCGCCGAACCCGATGGGCGACGGGCAGGCGACGCGGCAGTTGGTTACGTTGGCCAGCCAGCGGTTGGAGCGAGCCGACGAGGTGGCGACGACGGTGGCCGGAGATCTCAGCCCGTGGGCCCGATCGATCGGCGCCGCATTTGCCGCGCTGACCGGTGGCTGGTCTTCTCCGGAGCGGGAAACGGCTCGGCAGCCCCGGGGGCACTCGGATTGACGTTCGCCGGGTGGACCATTCCTGGACCTTTGGCCGGGCAGCACGGAAAAAAACTCCCCGGGGTATTCCCACGGTGCGAGACCGAGTCGTACCCCTATCCCGCCGACCGCCCCCCACAACAGCTCTCCCATGGCCACTTGATTGGAATATAATGACGGCCAGCCGATACCGCCCGTCAAAATGAGTACGGAAACCGGGCTATCAGATGACAGACTGGAGAGGTCACGATGAACGCTCCCGACTCGCCAGACGTCCCCGACCCACAACACGACGACGCCCCCCACCCGCCACGGGACGACGCGATCGAACAGACCACCGACGGCCGCCGATGCCGGCTCGCCGAACCCGGTCCCCCAGCCGCGTCGGATGACCTCCCGCCGCACCGGGTCCTGGGCCACTTCGAGATCGGCGACAAGATCGGCGAAGGGGGTATGGGCGTGGTCTATCGGGCCGTCGATACCAGGCTGAACCGCCAGGTCGCCATCAAAGTGCTCCGCAAGCCGATCGACGAAGCCCGCGGGACGCAGGGCCAACGCCGGTTCCTTTCCGAAGCCCGCATCACGGGACAACTCCAACATCCCGGCATCCCCCCGGTTCACGATCTGGGACAACTCGACGACGGACGCCCCTACCTGGCCATGAAACTGGTCAAGGGACGAACGCTCCACGATATGCTCCGCCGGCGGTCCGATCCGGCCGAAGACCTGGGCCGCTATGTCGCCATCTTCGAACAGATCTGCCACGCGGTCGGCTACGCCCACGACCACCGGGTGATCCACCGCGACCTGAAGCCCTCCAACGTGATGGTCGGCGGCCACGGCGAAGTCCAGGTCATGGACTGGGGACTCGCCAAAGTGCTCGACCCCGAATCGGCGTCGGAAACGGAAACCGATCCGGATACGACAACGGACGATCTGCCGGCTACCGTGCTCCACGCCACCG
>JALSIV010000099.1 GCA_026989685.1 Pirellulaceae bacterium
CCCCCCCTCCCGCCTCCCGCCTCCGGTCTCGCGGGCGCAGCCCGCGTCAGGCGTTCGTGGAGTACTCGTGGCTGGCGCCATGCAGGTATGCGTCCGGTTCGAGGTAGGCATCGAAGACGGCCGCCACGTTGCGCATCAGCACTCGCCCGAGAGGATCGGTGAGGGTAATACGACCATCCTGGGAAACGACGACGATGCCATCTTGCTCGAGTTGCCGCAATCGGCTTAGTTCATCGGCGAAGTACTCGGCAAAGCGGATGTCGAATCGCTGCTCGAGGCGCGAGGGGATGACTTCGGCCGTGCCATAGAGTTCTTCCAGCAGTGTTTGGCGAACGATGTCGTCGCTACCAAGCCGCATGCCGCGTGTGACGGCTGAGCCTTCTTCCAGGATTCGCGCGGCGTACTCGTCGGAGTCGGTTGCGTTTTGGATGAAGCCGACACGCCGGATGTGCGTGATCGCGGACGGTCCGACGCCGAACAGGTCGAGTTCTCGCCCGGTGGTCATGCCTTGGAAGTTGCGAGTGATGGTGCCCGACCGCAGCGACTCGGCGAGGGCTTCATCGGGGCGAGCAAAGTGGTCCAGGCCGATGAACTGGTAGCCGGCTTCGGTGAAGCGCTGCTTGCCCATCAGGAACATCTGCAGCTTGGCATCGGATGAGGGGAGCTTCGTGTGGTCGATCCCGCGCTGCGTAGCGATTTTGGCGGGGACCTGAGCATAGTGGTAGTAGGCGATGCGGTCGGGCGCCAATTCGATCACCTGTTCGATAGTGCGTGCCACACTTTCGACGGTCTGGTACGGGAGGCCGAAGATGATGTCGAAGTTGACGCTATGGAATCCCAGTCGCCGGGATTCTTCTACGGTTTGTCGTACCATTTCGATCGGTTGGACGCGGCGAACGTGTTGTTGGACTTGAGGGTCGAAGTCTTGGACTCCGAGAGAAATGCGGTTGAACCCGAGTTGCCGCAAGGTGGCCAGTTGTTCCCCGGTGGTGATCCGAGGATCCACTTCGACCGCTTGTTCGGCATCCGGTCGAATGTCGAAGTACCCGGCGATGCGCTCATGGAGTGTGGTCAACTGCTCGGCCGAGAGGTACGTCGGACTGCCGCCGCCGAAGTGAAGTTGTCGGAGCGGGCGGGCCAGTTCCAGTTCGCCGGCCAGCAGGTCGATTTCCTTGAGGAGCGCCGCTAGAAACTGTTCGACGCGTGTCGGCGCGTCCGCTCGCTCCTTCTTGAGGATCACCTTATTGCAGCCGCAGAATTTGCAGAGGGATTCGCAGAAGGGGATGTGCACGTAGAGCGAGAGGTCGGGAGGAGCGAGGGCGGAGTCTGGAGAGCCGGTGGGGGTCCTCCCGGTGTTCGACGCCCGTCGCATCTCGCGAGCCCGGTCGGTAGAAAGCGACGTCCACCAATTGGTCATGGGGTAGGCGACGTGCCGGGGCAGTGAGATGCCGGCGTAGCGGTGGAATATTTCAAGCTCGCGAGGCGGCAGCGAAGGAGCGGGCTGGGATGTCATGATTCGGTCTGTGTGTTGGAAGGCTGAGTAGTTGCAGTGATGGTGGTGGCATGGACCTCGTTGCGACGGCACCAGCCAGCGAGAGCCTCGACAAAGGTCGGCGAGTCGTTCAGGGCGGGGCACAGCGCCAGTCGGCCGCCCGACGAGGCGACCTGTTCTGCCAGTCGTACGCCGAGTTCCTCCAGCGTTTCCAGGCAATCGGTGGTAAAACTCAACGGACAGACGACGATTCGCTTTTCTCCTCGTTGAGTGAGCTCTTCGGCCGCATCTTCGGTCGAGGGTGCCAGCCATTGGGTGGGGCCGAACCGACTCTGATAGGCTACCAGAAATCGGTCGCAGGGCCAGTCGAGTTGTCGGGCGATGGCGGTGGCCGAGGCAGCAACTTGCCGGGGGTACGGGTCGCCCGCGGCGACGTGCGAAAGCGGGATGGAATGAGCCGAAAAGAGGAGGAAGGAATCTCGGGAGGTCCAGCCGAACTGTTGCACGGTGCCGGCGATGAGCTCGGCCTGAGCCGCAATGTAGGCGGGTTCGTCGTAGCAGGACGAGAGCACATGGAGTCGGATGTGGGGTTCGGTGCGGCGGATCCACTGAGCGATCTGAAGGAGGACGGAGCCGGTGGTGCCGTGGCTGTATTGGGGGTAAAGAGGAATGACGGTCAGCGATGCGGCTCCGCTTTCGGCAATGCGGGTCAGTTGGCGCGGGATCGACGGCTCGCCGTAGCGCATGGCCGAGTGAACTTGCCAGGCATCTCCGAGGCGTTCCTGCAGAGCGGCTCGTTGTTGTTCGAGGATGATTCGCAGTGGCGAGCCCTGTTCGGTCCAGATGGCGGAGTACATTTCCAGCGCGTGGCGGGCTCGGAATTGTCCGATGAGACGACCGAGGATCGGGTTGAGCCAGCGTAGCGGTCGTGGGAGCCGGATGACGAGCGGATCGGAGAGGAACTGCGAAAGGAACTTGCGGACGGCAGGAATGGTCAGCTCGTCCGGAGTTCCCAAATTGATCAGCAGTGCGGCGTTCGGTGGTTGTCGGTGGGGCTGCGTCGCTTGCTGCTTGGGCGGAGTGGAGGGAGGCGAGTGGGGCACGGGAGAGAACGGCGCGGCTGGTGGTGAGTGGAGTTGGCTTGGGGGTTAGAGCTGATCGAGTGGACTGACGACACCGGATGGGCCGCCATTGCTGACATGAGTATAGACCATGGTCGTGCTGAGATCTTGGTGGCCGAGGAGTTCCTGGATGGTGCGGATGTCGGTTCCCGACTCGAGCAAGTGAGTGGCGAAGCTGTGCCGCAGCGTGTGGGCGGTGGCCGGCTTGACGATGCCCGCCTTGCGGCGTGCCGTCTTGATGGCTTTTTGGATGGTCGATTCGTGGATGTGATGACGCCGCACCTGGGCCGGTTGGGGGTGGTGCTCGAGTTCCGAAGTGGTATGCGACTCGAGCGATTCGCGGGGACGGGGATCGGTACTGAGCTTGCGGGCGGGGAAGACGTATTGCCATGCCGGTTCCCGTCCGGCATGGGGGTATTTCTGAGCGAGTGCGTAGGGGAGCCACACCCATCCTGCCCCGGCTTCCAGGTCCCGGAGGTGGAGTTGCCTGGCCGAGTCGACTTGTCGTCGCAAATCGTCCAGCAAGGTTCGGGGAAAAGGGACCACGCGATCTTTGCGTCCCTTGCCGTCGCGAACACAGATGCTGGGTTGCTGGAAGTCGATGTCTTTGATGCGCAGCCGGCAGCATTCCATCGACCGGAGTCCGGAGCCGTACATCAGCGACGCCGCCAGTTTGGCGGGGCCGTGAGGAATGGCGTCGAGCAATCGGCGGACTTCATCGCGGGAAAGGACGACCGGGAGTTTCGTTCTCTGCTTGGCTCGAACGGCGTCGAAAGTGACGTGGGTTTGGAGGACTTTCGAGTAGAGGAACAGGATGGCGGAGAGTGCTTGGTTTTGCGTGCTGGGAGCGACGTTTCTCTGGACGGCGAGGTGGGTGAGGAAGTCGTTGATGTCTTGGTTGGTGAGTTGGGAGGGGTGTCGCCACTGTCCGTACCGATTGCGGTGGAAGCGGAGGAAGCGCTCGATCCATTGGACGTAGGCTTTTTCGGTGCGGATGGATAGGTGTTGGATACGGCAGAGGTTCCGGACCTGGTCGAGCAGTTTGGGTTTGCTGGCGGGGGCGGTCGTCGCCTGGGCGTGACGGCTCATGGCGGAGTTTCCTTTCCGCGATCATGGATCGATTCGTCTTTCCGAATAATACGGGCGTGATTTCTTGCCGACAAGTCTTTTTTCCGGTAGAATCCGGGTGCTCGAGTAATCTCGAGATCGACTATTCGGAGATCCGAAGAAGACCGCCATTATTCGGGTGTCCGAAGAAGAATTGTTCGTTCCGGCCGCAGGCGGCCGGAACGAACGGGCCCGCGATTGCATCGCTCTTGGCCGCCTGCGGCGGCCGAACAAGCGATTGGAGCGGCAATCGCTTCGCCGAACAGAATTCGCTCGCGATTCCGCTCAATCGCGGGCCCGTTACGCCTTTAAGATACCGCCCACAAATCGCAAACATGGTCGACGCCGACAGCGAACACAATTCGAGCAACGCGAGCTCGCCCCGCGAATGGCTGTTCATCGCGGCAATCTCGCCGCTGTTGATATTGCTCGGCTTCCACATCGCAGGTCTGGCGATGCTGGCACGAAAATACCTACGGATTCCATACATCGTTTGCGTGTCCATCATGATGGCCCTATTGTCGGTTCCGCTGATCTTTCTACGCGGAAACCATCCGATCTGGATACCGTTGGCAGCTGTTCTGTTCGTGCAAGTGCTCGTCTTCGCGGCTCATGCGATCGGATACACGAAGCAGGAACTTCTTGATGGCGGAAACTTGGAGTATATTGCAGCTGCGCACATGATGCTGTGTGTCATGTTCTTGCTGCTGCCAGCGGTGTACGCTGCCCGCGATGCATATCGGCGTAACAATGCGATGCACCCGGAGCCGCCGATAGCGCGTTTTGTGATGGCAACGGTCACTCCGGCGGCCCGGTGATCGCTGCCGTTCGTTCCGGCCGCAGGCGGCCGGAACGAACGGGCCCGCGATTGCATCGCTCTTGGCCGCCTGCGGCGGCCGAACAAGCGATTGGAGCGGCAATCGCTTCGCCGAATAACAAT
>JALSIV010000100.1 GCA_026989685.1 Pirellulaceae bacterium
TGCTCGTTTTCCCCTCGTGCGAGGAATAGTAGCTGATCCAAATCACTCCCGCGTCGTCGACGACGATGCCCGCATAGCTGCAGTCGCCCCCGGAGGGAAGCTTGAGCGCCTCGTGAAGGCGTCCCTGCTGGGGGTCGATCCAGCAAACCGAGGTCCTCACCTTGCCGTCGTACAGCCGCACCACCGCCAGTAGGCGACCGTCGGCCAACTGGACCATCTGGGGGCCGCCGATGCGCGTACCCAGATCCTTCCATTGCCATTCTTTGTAGGGCGGCCGGGCGATCCCCAGTTTTCCCGTGGCCGGTCTTCCGTCGCGGCGAAGCAGGCAATAGCAGGTGTCGTCCCCGGCAAACACCAGCGCCGTCTCGTTGGGGTAGCCTTCGGTGAATACCTTATCGGCAAGCAACTCGAACTTTCGCCCGTTCTTGCTTTGATAGAGCCGAATCCAGCGGTTGTCGCCACGCGTCCCGTAGGCGAAACCATAGGCGGTGCCCTTGTGCCAAGTGACCCTCCAGAGCCAGTAGTCGGGATTGGCGATCTTGACCGGTTCGCTCCACTGGTCACCATCGCGAGTGAACCAGGCAACCGTCTGATGGCGAAACGTGATGGGAGGATGCATGGCGCCTGCTCCATACAACATCAATTCGCCGGACGGCGTCACTCCCAGCTTGGCGTCTCGCAGGTCGGCGAACACGGCCGACATCAGCGCCGCCGACTTCCACTCGCGGCCATCGTCCGAAACAATCACACGCAGTTTGCCGTGATAGTTGACGTGCCCCGTTCCTTCGCGAAAGGCGCACCACCAGCGACCCTTCCAATGCACCAAATCGGTAAACGCATTGTGAGGAGCCTGATCCCAAATCTTGCGCACCTCGATGAGTTTCAGCCTGTCCTCCTGGGCGGACAAGGAACCGACCAGACCAAGCAGCGCGAGCACGATGGCCGGAAACAGGGAATGCGGTCGCTGGAGTGGGCGTATCATGGTGGGTCCTCATCGAAGATCGGGCGACAATTTCCTCTCGAGCAGGAATTCTCCTGCCGCACAGTGCACGTGCCGAGTATAACCGATCCGAGGCCGGGATTCTGGTGGGATGGGCACCGGTTCGCACCGGCCGTGAGCTGGGCACTGTTCGGCGGGAGCTGTAAGATAAAGTCATGCGTTCTCTATTCGACCAGGTCGAAGCTCGCCATCGCGAACAAGCCCAACCGCTGGCAGCCCGGATGCGGCCCCGCCGGTTGTCGGAGTTCGTCGGCCAACGGCATTTCCTCGGAGAGGGCAAGCTCCTGTGGCGGCTGCTCAAGGCCGACCGTCTCGGTTCGGTCGTCTTCTACGGTCCTCCGGGAAGCGGCAAGACGACATTGGCCCGCTTGCTGGCCACCGAGTCGAAAGCCCATTTCGTGCAACTCAGTGCGGTCAGCAGCGGCGTTCGCGATGTGCGCGACGTACTGGAAAAAGCCCGTGAACGGCTGGAGACGGGTGGGCAGCGCACGCTGCTGTTCATCGACGAGATCCACCGTTTCAACAAGGCGCAACAAGACGCCCTGCTTCCGGATGTGGAGGACGGCGTGGTGATCCTGGTCGGGGCCACGACGGAAAATCCGTTCTTCACGGTCAATCGGGCCTTGCTCAGCCGCAGCCAGGTCTTCCAGTTCGAACCGCTGGCCGACGACGACGTACGGGAGCTGATTGCCCGGGCGCTCGAGGATCGCGAGCGGGGTTTGGGCCGACTCGAGGCGACGCTGGCCGACGACGCGCGGGAGTTCCTGGTTCGCATGAGCGACGGGGACGCTCGCCGCGCACTGACGGCTCTGGAAATCGCCGCTCGGTCGATCTCCGGCTCCCCCCTCCATATCGACCTGCCCCTGATCCGGGAATGCCTCCAGCGCCGCACCGTCGATTACGATGCCAACGGCGATCTGCACTACGATATCGTCAGCGCGCTGATCAAGTCGATTCGGGGGAGTGACCCCGACGCGTCCCTGTACTGGCTGGCGCGAATGCTGGAAGGGGGCGAGGACATCCGCTTCGTCTGTCGCCGCCTGGTGATCCTGGCCAGTGAAGACGTCGGCAACGCCGATCCCCATGCGTTGCCGCTGGCCGTGGCGACGGCTCAAGCCTGCGAGTTGGTGGGGCTCCCCGAATGTCAACTCAACTTGTCCCAACTGGTGACCTATCTGGCCTGTGCCCCCAAGTCGAACGCGGCGACGGCGGCCATTGCCGAAGCTCGCCGCGACGTGCGGGAGCTGGCCATGGTGCCGGTTCCTCGTTCGTTGCGCGATCGGCATTATCGGGGTGCCGAGCAATTGGGACATGGCGAGGGCTATCGCTACGCTCACGATGAACCCGACGGCGTGGCGTCGATGGACTACCTGGGAGTCGACCGGGAATACTATCGCCCCGTCGATCGCGGTTTCGAACGGGAATTGGCGGAGCGGTTGCAGCAGATCCGGCGGAAACTGAAAGGCGGCACCGACCGAGCGGCGGACCGGCCGTCCGATTCGGAATCATCCGGCCGGCAACAGATCGTTGATGGTGAATAGGGCGTCGAATGCCAGCCCCGCTTGCTCGAACGTCTCACGGCCGCCGGCGAGGCGGTCGACAATGGCCAATACTCCCTGCACTTCCAACCCGAACTCGCGAACCCGCTCGATGGCCTTCAACGAACTTCCTCCCGTCGTCACCACGTCTTCCAGGATCACGCACCGATCGCCGGGAACGACCGGCCCTTCGACCTGGCGAGCCAGTCCGTGCTGTTTGGTCTCCTTGCGGACGATGAAGCCCTTGAGCGACCGGCCTTGCTGAGCCGCCACGGTAATAACGGCCGCGGTAATGGGATCCGCTCCGATCGCCATTCCCCCCACCGCGTCGGGCCAGTCGGCCTGAAGACGCTCCAGCATCTCTTGAGCGATCAGCAGCGCTCCCTGGCTGTCCAGCGTCACCCGCCGGCAGTCGAGGTAGAACGTGGCCTTTTGTCCCGACGCCAATGTGAACTCGCCGAATTGCAGTGCCTGCTGCTGCAACAACCGGCGCAGCGATTCCCGTGTGGTCATGCGATCCGATTCTCCCCGGACGTCCGTTTCGAAAACCATCGAGCCGGTGACGAGCCGCCATTTCGCGTTCCAGCCTCGGACGGCCGCCCGCGCGATGGCCGTCTGTCAGTAGCGGATGACTCGCTTGAGCATACCCAGCCCGACCAGACACAATACGGCATTTCCCAGCCAAACGACATAGGGCGGCAAGTCTCCGGCCTTGGCTCGGTCGGCGCCGAACGCCAGCAGTGGATAGTAGCCGAGCAGGATCGGGAGAAAACAGAGCCCGAACGTGGTCCAGAAGTCTGAGTTTCTCAGGCGGATCGCCAGGGGAACGCCGACCAGCACGAAAAAGAAGCAACTGAATCCGTTGGCCCAGCGCCTCCACGGTTCGGTCTGCAAACGGTAGACGCGACTCTGGGCGTCGCGCCGCGCCGCAACCTTTTGTTCCCACTGCCGCGTGGTGAACTGGTCGAACGCGGCTCGAGCCAGCTCGAAAGCCGCCTCGGCGGCCATCTCTTGTTCCAGCTTCTCCAACTCCCGCCGCTGATCCCGGATTTCTCGGGGAATCAGCCGCAATGGGTAGTGAGACGGAGACCGCCGCCCGTCTTCGTTGTTCAGCCCCAGAGGGATCCGTTCGCGAGTGATCCCCGGAGCCCGATACGTGAGTTTATCGCCGACCATCACCCGGCCGTTGAGCATTTCGATCTCGAGCACGCCGTCTTTGGCGTCGAAGTGGAGCCGGGCTTCACTCGCCTTGAGTACCAGCGTCTCGCCACCGCCCATTCCGAAGAACGTGAGTGTCGGTTCGATCAGCGTCTTGCCGTCCACATCCATCACGGTGATCGAGAACTTGTCGCTGGTGTAGGCTCTCTGAGTCGTCAACATCCCGTAAGCGATCTGCTCCAGCGACCGCAATGCCACCCGCCGCACTCCCTGCCGCCCCCAACTGACGGCAACGTCGTTGAGCCACACGGCGATGAGGCTGATCAGGAAGGCCACGATCAACGTCGGCCAGACCAGGACCATCGGATGGATCCCCAGTGCCTTGACTGCGACGACCTCGTTGGCAGAAGAAATCCGGCCGTAAACGATACAGGCGGCGAACAAGATCGTGCCGGGAACGGCGAAGCGAAGGGCATTGGGAAGCAGGTAGGGGATGATCTTCAGGATGGGGGCGATCCCCAGTCCCTGGCGCAGCGCTTCCTGCAACACGCCGGCGATCATCATCACCGCCGTCATGCCGATCAGCGTCAGAAAAAAGACGCCGAGAACTTCCCGTAGCAGGTATCGGGTCAGCCGAGTCATCCGTGCCTCGGTGTGGTCTGGTTGCTGGCAACGGCCGCACGGTCCTCCATCGCATGGCCGAGCCGTAGTCTACCAGACGAGTCCATCGGCCCAAACGCCAATCTGCCGGACCGGGTGGACGTGCACGACTCCAGCGATCCGCTCGATCCTTTCGGCCACGAAAGACGGATCTACCGACGGCGGCGCGGTGGGCGGCCAAACGCCGCTTGGAAGCGGGAGGCCGTAGGTCAGGCTTTCCAGCCTGACCACGCTGCGGCATCCATCATTTCGTCACAAATCTGGCTCTGCGTCATTTTGTCATCTCCTCTCCTGCTTGAAGGA
>JALSIV010000101.1 GCA_026989685.1 Pirellulaceae bacterium
TGACACCATGTTGGCCACTTCATCGGGTTGCGGCGGCCGGCAAGTCGCTCGCTGGAACATGGCCGTGGCGATCGTCCGAGGCGCCGGCCCGGCCTCGTGCATCGAGCGGGCTGCCAGGGCCCGAGCCGCTTCGACATATTGCGGGTCGTTCATCAGCAACAGCGCCTGCAAAGGCGTGTTGGTCCGTTCGCGCCGCACGCAGGCGGATTCTCTCGATGGCGCATCGAAGGTCGACAACTGCGGTGGCGGGGCCGTTCGCTTGATGAACGTATAGAGGGTTCGGCGATGCACCTTGTCGGGGCCTTTGTCGGCTTTGAAACGGACCGTATTCGACCCGGTATAGCCCACAGCATACCACAGTCCGTCGGGCTGCGGCGGTTTGACACTCGGTCCCCCCATCTGCTCGACCAACAGGCCGCTGACGGCCAGCGCCTGATCGCGCAGCATTTCGGCATCGAGTCGGAAACGGGGGCCTCGAGCCAACAAACGGTTGTCGGGGTCTTTCTTCCGCAGGTCTTCCCGCACTCGGGAACTTTGGCGATAGGTCGAGGACATCACCATCCGCTTGATCAGCCGCTTGACGTCCCAGCCGCTTTCGCGAAACTCGACCGCAAGCCAGTCGAGCAACTGCGGATGACTGGGACGCTCGCCCTGCACGCCGAAATCCTCCGACGTCTTGACCAGTCCGGTGCCGAAGAGTTGCTGCCAGTAGAAATTGACGGCGACTCGGGACGTGAGTGGATGTTCGGGGGCGACCAGCCACTGAGCCAGTCCCAGGCGGTTGTTGGGCGCGCCTTTCGGCATCGGCGGGAGCGACAGGGGTGTTCGCCGGGTCACTTCTTCCCGCGGTTGGTCGTACTCGCCTCGGTTCAGCACGAACGACGGCTTGGGCGGCGACTTTTCGCGGAAAATCAGCGTCGTGGGGGCCGCTTTCTCGATCGCTTCGGCTCGTGCCTCGAGTTCCTTCAGCCGAGTGTGAAGCGGATCGAACAGAGGGCGGCTATCCGCCAGTACGAACTCGATGAAGTACTCGCGCAGTTTCTTTTCTTGATCCGGTTTCAGTTTTTCCGGTTCCGCTTTGACCGCGTTTTCGATCGGCTTGGGGAGTCCCTTCCCTTTTCGTTTGCGCTGGTCCTTCAGCCAGCGAGTGAAGGACCGGTAGCCCGATTGCCGCTCCACGCCGGCTCGATCCCAGAACACCGTTCCGTCGAACTGAGTGAACGCCCAACCATGGACCTTGCTGCCGGGCTTGAGTCCCACGACTTCGGCGGCGACTTCGAGTCGCACCCAAGTGCCGGCCTCGGGGAGGTCACCCATCCGGTAGCGGCTGGCCGTGCCGTTGCGGCCCCAACCGATCCGGTTCTCCCCCCAGTAAACTCGGTGCTCCCACGATCCGTCGTTCCACTGCAGCATGATTTCCCGAGGCGGATTGTCGGGATCGAGGTAGACGTAGGCGAACAGGATGTCGCCGTTTTCGATCACCAGCGGCTCGGAAGCCTTGTCGAAAAAGTGCTGGCTGAGACCGGTCGCCGTGCGGGTACTCGCCTTTTCCCCGCTGAAGACCGGTTGCGGTGCGGTGACGAATTGCCAGCCGCCTTGAGCGTTGGCGCCAGGGGGAAGCGCGTCCTCGATCCAGACCACTTCCACGCGTTTCGGCTCGTCTTCGGCTCGAGGCTCTTCATACTGATAGGCTACCAGCGACTGGCGCAGCTTCGCGCGCAGCTCCTCGAGCTCCTTGCGGACTTGTTCGAGTTCACGCTGCTGGTCCGGTTGCATCACGCGGATGACCGGTGGCGGGTCCTTGATGTTCTTGTCCATCGGGCTGCCATCGAGGCTGTTGAAGTAGGCGAACAGCGAATAGAAGTCCTTCATGGTGAAGGGGTCGTATTTGTGGTCGTGACAGCGTGAGCAATCGAACGTCATTCCCATAAACACGCTGCCGAAGGTGACGACGCGATCGACGACGTTGCGCACGTAGACTTCTTCCACGATCGAACCGCCTTCGTTCGTGGTCACGTGGTTGCGATTGAAGCCGGTGGCAATCAGTTGATCGACCGTCGGATTCGGCAGCAGATCGCCGGCCAATTGCTCGATGATGAACTGATCGTACGGCTTGTTGTCATTGAACGCGCGCACGACCCAGTCGCGGTAGAGCCACATTTCCCGGTAGTTGTCCAAATGGAGGCCGTGCGTATCGCCGTAGCGAGCGGCATCGAGCCAATAGCGGGCCCGGTGTTCGCCGTAGCGCGGGCTCTCCAGCAGGCGATCGACGACCCGTTCGTAGGCTTGCGGGGAGGAGTCGGCCAGAAAGGCAGCCACTTCTTCGGGGGTCGGGGGAAGTCCCGTCAGGTCGAATGTGACTCGGCGAAGCAACGTGATCTTGTCGGCCGGTGGCGACGGCTTGAGATTCTCTTGCTGCAGCCGCGCCAAGACGAATCGGTCGATCGCATTGGTCGCCTGCGGAGAATCGGGCGGCAGGGGAGGCCGTTGCGGCGTTCGATAGGCCCAGTGCTCGGTCCAGCGGGCTCCCTGCTCGACCCACGCTTTCAGCAGGCGGATTTCGTCGGCGGTGAGTTTCTTTTCGAAGTCCTCCGGCGGCATGACTTCCGACTCGTCGTCGGTGGCGATCCGCTGAACCAGCAGACTTGCCCGGAGGTCGCCCGGTACGATGGCGCGACCGCCCGATTCGGTTTCGGCGAACGCTCCCTCCTTCGTGTCCAGCCGCAATCCGGCCTCGCGGCTCTCCTCGTCCGGGCCGTGACAGGCGAAACACTTGTCGGCCAAGATCGGTTTGATCTGGCGATCGAAATCGACGGGCGGCTGGTCGGCTCGAGTGACGAGCGGTGCGGCCATTACGGTCAACGCGAAAACAATCGGAAAGATCCTTCGAAGCATGGCGACCACCGTGAACGGGAAAAACGGGTGAACTTGGCAGGAAACAACTGGAGGATCGTCGGGCGGGTGTGACCTAAGGAAAGTCGACTCGCATTATAGTCGATTCACGCCGCAAAGGTCAAAACGGGCAATCGCCCCACCCGAGGGTGGGGCATTGCTTGTTGCGGCGCTGGGCGGCAGGCAGTGGACGGGGGTGAATTCGGGCCTGCACGAATTACGGGAATCCATGATGCGCCACGTCGATTCGGGCGTCCGGAGGACAAGCTGTGACCTAGGTTTATTCGAGGCAAGTCTCCGTTTCCGATCACACAAGAGGGCAGTAGAGCAATGGAGAGAACAGTCGCGGCAAGACGCTTACTCGGTCGGCAACGCCGTGGAACGGCCATGACGGAACACGCGATCGTGATGGCTTTGGTGGCCGGCGGGGTCTTTCTCGGCATCGCCGCGTTGGGGTATATGGTTCGCAGCTCATTCGATGACTTCGCCCAACAGATGGCAGCCACCCATCAGCGGCTCGAAAACCCACATGCAGGATCATTGGCGTCGAGCGGCGAGCCTATCGCGCAGGCTCCGGTGCCGCACCCGGTCCCCTGGACGATGCGATTCGAGACGTGGATCGCCTTCGCGTCGCTCTCCACGCTGTTTGTGTTCATCTTCAACATGCTAGTGCTGCGCCGAGCCGTTCAGGAATCGGTGGACGAAGCCGACCGACGGGACCACACCGATCAGATTCGCGACTTCGTATTCGACAAGCGGCAGGAGATCTTTCGAATCCTCGCCAGCGATATGGACGTGCTGCTGCTGGAAAGCCGTCTGGAAGCCCGGCACGTGATGTCTCGACGCGTTACCGCCGTGACGCCCAACACACCGGTAGCCGAAGTGCGGGAGACGATGAAAGAAAGGCACATGAGGCATCTGCTGGTGTGTCGCGGCAGCAATCTAGTTGGGATCATCAGCGACCGTGATTTGAGCAAGCGAGATGCTCGCACGGCAGCGGACCTGATGACCGCCAATCCGATCACAGTGGAACCCCACACGCTACTCAATCCGATCATCACCCAGATGGTGCAACGCCGAATATCGTGTCTGCCCGTTCTTGATAAGGGACAGATCGTGGGAGTGCTGACCAGCACGGACCTGATGATGACGTTGCAATGTGCATTGCAGGTGTTGCGGCGCGTGGCCGGGGAAGTGATCGACGAGTCGGACGGGGACTTCATGGGGAGCCGGAACGATCTCTCCCAACAGGAAGATGCTCCCGTCGCTGATGAGCCGGCATCGGTCGGCACCGCGTGATACCGGATCGTCCCGTCGGGGCCGGTCGTTGGAGTCCGCGTGATCCGTCGATTCGGCATGACCGGTGGTGCTTCGGTCGAGACTCGCCCAGCACGGCCGATCGAACTGTCGATGGCCGTTCGCCTCTGCCGAAACCGATCGCTGGGGCGGTACCGGCCGTGTGAGCCGGGCTGGGGTTTCGACACAGAGGGTGCTCCATGTTGGGACGCGTCGATAGGCTGACCTACCGAATCGAGGACGTGGGCCGGGCTTTGGGAGTGGTGTTGGTCGGCGTTGGGCTGGCTTGGCTGATGGCCACTCCGGTGCGGGGGCAGTCGAACTGGTTTTCCAGTTGGTCGGCCGGCAACCGACCGGTCGCATCACCGCGTCCCGCCGTCGTTCGCGTGATCGCCGAAGACGCCGATGGACATTCCCAGGGAACGGGGACGCTGGTAGCCGTCAGCGACCGGCACGGTATCGTGATCACCAACTGGCATGTCGTACGCGACGCGACCGGTCGGATCCGCGTCGTCTTTCCTGACGGATTCGAGTCGGCCGCGCAGGTCCTCAAAACAGACGCTGACTGGGACTTGGCCGCTCTGGGAATCTGGCGGCCGTCGGAACAGCCTCTGCCCATCGCCCACGTCGCGCCGGTTGCCGGCGAGCCGCTGACGATTGCCGGGTATGGTCCGGGCGAATACCGGGAAGTCACCGGTCGCTTGATCCAGTACGTGGCGCCGTCGGCGCAACTCCCCTACGAGATGTTCGAGGTCGACGTGGAGGCTCGCAATGGCGACTCGGGCGGCCCCATCTTGAACGCGCGAGGTGAACTGGCGGGAGTTCTGTTCGGCGCGGCCAGCGGAACGACGGCGGGAAGCTACTGCGGGCGAGTCCGTCAGTTCCTCGACTCGGTCTTGCCTCTGATCGATTCGGCTGCTCAGCAAGTGGCGTCGGCGCGTCGTCCGGCCGCGACGTCCGCCGCCCCGGCCACAGCACCTCGATCTGCGCCTCCGCCGCGGCCTGCCACGCCACCGCGCACGGCGCATCTGGCCGATAACCGGGCATCCGCTGGTACCGGCTCCCCACCGGCGGCGCCTCCGATGGAGCCGGTGCGTCTCCCGCAACTCCCGGTTTCGTCCGTCCGATCGCAGCCGCTGGCTCCGGTTCCCGTTGCCAAAGCCGATCGATCACCGGAGCCATCTCAGCAGGGCTCGCGGCTGGTGTCGGCTCTGCGAGTGTTGGGAGATACTCCACTGGATCAGGTGAAGACTTTCTTGGCGATCATCGGTGTCGTATCGATCGTGCTGCAGGTGACCGGCGGACGACGTCGCGAATAGGCGACCGCTGCTGGTCTCGCTTGAGGTCGCCGATTATGATGGAAGTCCGCATCGATGAAGCCAGGGTGGCGAGCCGCCAGTGAGGACTCCGATGGAGCGACGACGCGTGTTGTTTGCCGGTCGCGTGCAGGGCGTGGGATTCCGGTATCGGACCCTCGAGATTGCTCGGCGCCATCCCCAGATCACCGGGTTTGTCCGCAACCTGCCCGATGGTCGAGTCGAGCTGGTGGTGGAGGGGCCGGCGGCGGCCACGGCGGCGATGGTGGCGGAGGTCGCTGAAACGCTGGCATCCTTTATCGAGCATGCGGAGACCACGACGAGTTCGGCAACCGGAGAGTTCGAGCGGTTCGAGATCCGGTATTGACCGCTGCCTGATCGGAATCGGCTGGGGGTCGCCGATGGGTGGCGACCCACCACCTCGCGTCGAACCTGAACCGGGCTCATCGCGTAGTGGGGGCATCCGGTTTCCGAGATTCATGCCTCGAGTTTTCCAGGTAACTCAGCAGAAAAGCCAAACGACATGAACGTATTGCTGCTCGGCGCTTTGGATCCCAAACATGTGAGTTGGCTCACGCCGATTTGGCTGTTGGGAGTCGGGGGACTGGCGACGATCGGGCTGCTGATCGTGCTGGGCGCCGTCTTCGCCGGGCTGTCGAGGATCCCGGCGATCGGCGAGTTGACGGAGAATCGGAAACGGTTTCGTCTGGTGTCGTTCGTGATTTCCTTGGTTGTGTTCCTGGCTCTGGCCGCTTGGGCGGTTGCCGACGTGGCGGCGGTTTTTGGACGGGAAGGGGGCGAGTCCGGCCTTCGTGCCCTGCTCTATCTGGCTGCTTTAGCCGTGCCCGCGATGATCTTGGTTTGGGGGGCGGTGGCATCGGTCATCGCACTCGCCAGCCGACGCCTGGTGAGCGAAATCGAGGACGCTGTGATGGAGGGGATCTTGATGCCGGTCCTGGTGGCGGTCGCCGTCTTGGCTGCCATCGGCGTGGCGGGGAGTTTCACGCTGCGGTCTCCCGAGTCGTCCTGGGGAATCCTCAAGTCGTTGGGGCGGATCGCATCGGTGGGGGAACGGACGGTCCGTGCCACGATTCCGGCGTCGAAAGATCCGGCCGTTCTGGAAGGGGTCAAGGAGCCGCCGCCTCACCCGGTAAAGGTCGACTTTCGCGGCGAAGAGCTGCGCAGCATGGAGATCCTGTCCACCCAGGACATTTCGGTAGCCAGGGATCCGAACACGCTGATGGACTCCCCGGAAAGTCTGGAGGTTTTGGGGGGCGATTCGTTCCAGTGGCGGCGCCGCGGCTACGGCAATGAATTGTTCGGCAGGAAGCCGGTGCTGCACCTGTACGTGCGCAACCGGGGAACGGAGGAGGCTCAAGTCACCTTTCACATGGTGACCGAAATCCCCTATCCGCAGGCCTTGTCGGTTCCTGTGTTTGCGCTGACGGTGACCTTTTTGATCGGCGTCTATTTGGCCTTGCGGACCATCGCTCCTCGCGTTTCCGCCATCGCCTTGGCCACCTACAAGTCGGAAACGGCCCAACCGATTTTTCTGCTGGCGGTGATTCTCACGGCTGTCTTCCTGTTGGTCTCCATCTACGCCCCCTATTACACCCTGGGCGAGGATATCAAGATGCTCAAGGACGCCGGTTTGAACGTTCTCAAGGTGGCATCCATCATCGTGGCGATCTGGGGAGCCAGCACCACGGTGGCCGACGAAATCGAGGGCAAGACGGCGCTGACCGTCCTCTCCAAGCCGATCAGTCGCCGCTCGTTCGTGATCGGAAAATTCCTCGGAATCAGTTGGACGGTCGCCTTGATGTACTTGCTGCTGGGATTGCTGTTCCTGGCCGTCGTCTCTTACAAGTCGGTCTATGACGCGCGGGAAATGTCGAAGGATGCGCCGACCTGGGAGATCTGCTATTTGGAGGTGATGGGCACAGTGCCCCCGTTGGCTCTCAGTTTCCTCGAGGCGATGGTGCTGGCCGCGATCAGCGTGGCCATTTCGACTCGGCTGCCCATGCTGGCCAATTTCACCATCTGCTTCGCTCTTTATGCGCTGGGACATCTCACTCCCACCATCACTGGTCAGACACAGGAGCACTTCGCCATTGTGAAGTTCTTCGGGCAATTGATCAGCGTGATCGTGCCGGGACTCGAGGCCTACGACGTCCATTCGGCCATTGACACGGGGCTGAGGGTGCCCGGCATGTATGTGCTGATGGTCACCGGATATACGGCCATCTTCGCCGTCATCGCCTTGCTGCTGGCGCTGCTGCTGTTTGAAGACCGGGATGTGAGCTGAGGGATGAGCCTTTTGCCGCTTGCGGGCCCTCAATCGCTCTAGGTCCGCGGCGCCGCTGCCGCTAGAATGGCGCGGGAGTGGCTCCAGAGTGCCGACCAGAGATCGTCTCGTCGAGGCACTCCTTCCACCGGATGGACTACCTTTAGGGAAGGACTCCTGCCGTGTCTGAACACTGGAAGTTCCTGCACGCCGCCGACTTAGAGCTCGGATCGTCGCTGGCGGCAGGCTGGTTGCCGAACCAGCAGTTCCGTAGCCAGGTGCTGGAAGCCGGCTATCTGGCGCTAAGCCGCCTGGTGGAGGTGGCGATCCGCGAACAAGTCGACGCTTTGTTGTTGGCCGGCAATATCGTTGATCCGCGCACTTGCGGGGCGCACGCTCTGGGACAGCTCGACGCCCAGTTTCGCAGGCTGAGCAAAGGGGGAATCCCGGTATTTTGGTCCCTGGGGCACCTCGATCGCCGGTCCCACTGGCCGGCTTTGCCACCCTGGCCGGAGAACGTGACCGTGTTCTCGGAGCCGTCATGGTCTCGGCACCGGTTGTGCAGCCGGGACGGCCGGCTGTTGGAATTGGCCGGGCGGGGATGGGCCGATTCTCGCGGGCACCGTAGCTGGCCGGCGAGCGGCGAGGAGGGGATCCCGTTGGTCGTCTTGGCCTCGGTCGACCCCGACCAGGTGCCACCTGCCGCACAAGGCACGTACTGGGCACTCGGCGGTACGCCGACTCCTCGTGACCTCCATCGAGATTCGCCGGTGATCCGATTCGCCGGTGCGCTGCAGCCGCCGGTCGCCGAATGGGGTGCGCGGGGTGAGGCGACCCGGGTTGAGATCGGAGGCGGGGGCGATGTGCAATGGGAGTCGGTTCCGTTGGCACCCCTGGTCGGCCTGCGGCGCCGTTACTCCTGTAGCGCGGCCGACGACCGAGGCGAGTTCGAAGCGCTGCGAGCCGGTTTGGAACGCGATGTGGTGCGGTTGCGGGAAGAACTGGTTCGAGAGGATGCCTCGGTGGAAACCTGGCTGATCGAATATCGCCTGCGCAACGTGCCGCCTCAATTGGCATGGCGACTGGGCGATCCGGTGGTACGCGACCGCCTGTTGGCGCAACTTCCGGCACCTGCCGAAGCGCCGCGCGCCGTTCCCGTCAATCTCGTGGTGGAGACGGTCCAGCGGCCCGGACAAATGCCGCCGGAAGGAACGTTGCTGGCGGACCTGCTGCGGCGACTCGATCAAGGGGCGGCCGATCCCGTGTTTCCCGCGCCCGGCAACGCGCCGTGGTTCTCGGAATTCGATTCACCTGACAACGACACATTGACGTCACTTTCCCGGGCATGGGCCATGGCGGTGATCGCCGAATCCGACTGAGGAGATGCGACAAGACTCCGTACCGCACGCCACACGTCCGCGGATGAAAAGCCGGCCGGCATGATCCTATGCTTCCCATGACCTCAAGCGCGATGGAGCGCGGCAAACATGAAGATCCACGACATTCATATCGACGGCTACGGAATCTGGCGAGATCTGCGCTTGGCCGACCTGAGTTCGGCGGTCACCGTGGTCTGGGGCGAAAACGAGGCGGGAAAGAGTACCCTGATGCATTTCCTCCGAGACATGCTGTTCGATGTTCAGGTCGCCGACCATCCCTATTTGCCGCCGAGGGACGACGGCCTGGCCGGGGGGCATCTCGGTCTCTCGACGGACACGGCTCCGTGGCAGTTGGATCGCGAGTGGAGCCGAGCCGGCGGCCGGTGGCAAGGGAGGGCGCGATGGCACCGGTGTGAGGGCGGTGATTGGCAGGTGGCCGGTCCCCCCGCCGAATGGACTCAAGTCGACCGCCCGTTGTTCGAGAACGTATTCTGTTTGGGGCTGGCCGACCTCAACGCCCTCGAGCGCCTCGATGCGGCTACCGCGGGAGAACTGCTCTATTCGCTGAGCACGGGACTCGACCGCGTCACGCTGCACCAGATCTGGAGCGGACTACGCGAGGCGCAAGATGAGCTGCAATCGGGCGAGCCGGGGAAGCTGGCCGGTCTGTGGCGCGAGTGGTCGGAAGCGAAAGCGGCCGAGGAAACGGCAGTCGCTACCGGCGGTCGGTGGATTGCTCTCTCGACCGAGTTGCGCGAGTGCGAATTGGTTCTGAGCAATCACGAGACGCGGCGGCGGGAACTTGAGACGGCCGTGGAACATCTCCGTCTGGCCGAGGCGACCTCCGACGACTGGCGGCGACTCTGGAAATTGGAGCAGGATCGTGCCGCCAACCCGTTGTCCTCTACCGAGTACCGCGACCAAGTGTTGCGTTGGATGCACACCGAACGCCGCGAGCGACGATGGAAGCGTGAATATCAGCGGCAACGGCGCCGCTTCGCCTCACTGAAACAGTCGCTGCAGCGCATCGAGATCCACCCCGAGCTGTGGGAGCAACGGCGCACCATCGACGCGCTGGTCGACCAGCAGGCGCGCCTGATCTGGCTGCAAGCCCGGCAGGCAGCTTCTCCAGTGATGACGACGGTTTCTCCACCGAGCCGGCCCGCGGTCGGCGCCGATGCTGCCGACGCGCCTGCAGATGCTGGTCAGAACGGATTGGCTCCTGAACTCTGGTCGCTCTTACAACGCCATGCCGCCGAATGGGATGCGGCGCGAGAAGAGTATGAGCGGGTAGAGGCGTTGATTGTCGAGACGTCCGGTGAGGGACACACCGAAACAGGATCGGAGCCGGAACACCACGCGGAACTGGAGAAACTCGGCACGCAAGTGACAATACTGCGTCGTCGACTGCAAGTCAAGCAGCGGCTGGACAAGATGGTGCGCCACCGAAAGGAATTGCAGGAAGAAGTCGAAACGTTGCTCGAGCAACAGGTCCTTCCGCCCCAGGTGTTGGCCTACTTGGGGATTCCGTTTGTTGTCGGCGTAATGTTGATTCTGGCAGGACTCGTGTGGAGCACGGCTTCCAAACTGGGGTGGCCGGTCGCTTTGCTGGGGCTGGTCGGCTGGATTGCCGCGATCGCCATCAAGGTGTTGCTGGAGAAGTCGGCGGCTGCGGACCTGGAGGAAGCTCAGGACCAGTTGGCAACGCTGCAGCGCCAGATTGCCTCGGCCAAGAAGGAAGCCTCCGAGTTGGACCGGGAGCTTCCGACTTCCGCGCTGCCTCTGGATGAGCGGTTGTCGGAGGCCGAGAAACGCTTGGAGACGCTGGAAAAACAGACGACCGGCACCGTTTCCGCGGCAGCCCGCCAGTCACTCGAAAAACGGCTCGCAGCAGCCGAAGCTCGCCTGGAGCGAGCCGAGAGGCAGTGGCAAAAGGCCATCGGTCATTGCGGTCTCCCCAGCGACTTCCGCCCCGAACAAGCGGCCGACCTTCCGGTGCGGACGACGGCGGCGGCATCCGCTCCGGTCGTTCCCGTTGGTGGAACCGATGATGGTGTTCAGCAGGAATACGACTTGCTGGCCGGACGCATTCGGAGGCTGGCTCGGCAATGGCTGGCACCGGACGTCGAACAGGAAGCCGCCGATCCGGTACGGTTGCTCGACGCGTTGCACTCGGCGCTGGCCGGGGAACGCAAGCGCCGCGCCCGGCGGCGGCAGTTGCTACGACGAGCCCGACGGGTGCGGCACCGAGCTTTCGTGTTGCGCCGGCGGATCGCCAAGGCGCGGCGGCGACGGAGCGAACTGTTTGCGGCACTCGACGCTTTGGCTGTGGGTCGCGAGTTCGACTTGAAAGAGCTTTGGAAAGCGCATCGCGACGCCGAAACGCGCTACCAGGAGACGATCGCATCGTTGCAACAGGCTCTGGGAAAGAACGAGAACTGGAAGCCGGTAGCCGACATCGTGCGAGCCACCACGAACGAGGATCTGCGGGCGAGACTCGAACAGGCACGGCACGACCTATCGGCACTCGAAGAGGAAAAGTCGGCGACTCTGGAACGAAAAGGGAGGCTGTACGAACAACGCAGACAACTGCAAGAGCAACCGTCCGTGGAACATGTCCGTTGGCGCCGGCAACGATTGGAAAGCTCGCTTCGAGAATTGATCGCTCGCTACTGGGCTCTGGGGTACTCCCAGCAACAACTAGCCCATCTGCAGAAAGAGTACGAATACGAACGGCAACCGGAAACGTTGCTCGACACTTCCCGCTACTTCCATTTCCTCACGCAAGCTCGATACGACCGAGTCTGGACACCCTGGGATCAGGCTCGTTTGTTGGTGGAATGCCAAGACGGTGAGCAGCTTGCGGTGGAGCAACTCAGTACGGGAACACGAGAATTGCTGTTTCTCGCCCTGCGGCTTGCCATCGTCGCTCACTACGCCCGTCACGGCTTGAGGCTTCCCGTGATCCTCGACGATGTGCTCGTCAACCTCGACCGCTCGCGTTGCCGGGCCGCCTGCCGCTTGCTGGCGGCATTCAGTGAAGAAGGCCACCAGATCCTGTTCTTCACCTGTCACGACCACATCGCGGCCGCCCTGCGCGACGCGGGAGCGACCATCGTCTCGCTGCACCACGATCGAGCCGAGCCCGAATTCGAGTCGAATCCGCCATTGGCCATCGCCTGGCACCGTGACGAGCCTCCCGCTTCGCCCCCCGTCGTCGGCCGCTCCACCACAGCCGACGAGTCCCTCGTCGGGCATGTCATCGAAAGCGATGAGGGGACAGACGACGAGGCGTGGGAAGAGGAGTGGCTGGAAGACGAGGCTCGGCAGTCCGCCATCGCTGGTGCCGACGATGAAGAACAGTACGAGGAGTACGAAGAGGAAGACGGCGAGTGGGAAGAGGAAGCGGCAGCGGAGTACGAAGCCATCGATGAGGATGAGGAGTACGCGGAGTCGGATTCCCAGTCCTGGCCGGAAGTCTACGACGAGTCGGAAGAAGAGGACTCGAGCGAAGAAGACGGACAGGAAGCCCACAGCGAGCCACACGAAGGCACCGACGCGCGACATCGCCGCTTCACTTGGGACTCTCCGGAACGCTGGAGTGCGGAGGACGGCGAAGCCGCTTGAGTCGCCGGCGGAACCATGGAACGAATCGGCGCGACCGGCGCCGGGTGGGAGGATCAACCGATGCTACTGGCCGCCTACTTGATCGCGGGGATCTTGTTGACCGATTTCGGTTGGCAGACGAACTCGGCCGGCGAGGTGGAATACATTGTGCAGATCGAGCCGGATCTGTTGGAATCGTTGCGGCAGGGCGAGGAGATCGTCAGCGAGATTCCGCCCGAGTTGCATGGTGTCCGTCGCGTCCGTATCCGGGTGGGTGACGGCCCGTTGCCTCGAGGGGCGCAGCCGGCAGCGCCGGCCGAGCCGATCCGGCGGATGGCGGACGCGCCGTTGGAAGGACTCCCAGCGCCACCGTCCTTTCAACCCTTTCCCGATCGTCCTGCCATCGATCCGCCGGCGGAACACCCGGATTCCGACGAGGCTCCTCCGTTGCTCCAGCGGGACGGAGCATTCCAACCACCCGCGGCGCAAGACCCGCCGGCCCGCGACTCGCTTTTCCCCATCGAGCGGAACGATGACGAAAAGGAGCTCCAGCCGATCCCCCGCAATACCGGCGCATCGGAGTCGCCGACCGATCGTCTTTCGAAGAAGCTGGAGCAGGAGTCTCAGCCTGCCCTCGAAGCCCGTCCCGCCGTTCATCTCGAGTCGAAGCCGAAAACGAATGCGGAGCCTCGGCCGAAATCGAAGTCGAAGCGAAGAAAGTCGAAAGCTGCCTCCGCAGCGTCGGGCAGCGAGAAACACGCTATCCGAGCGCCTCGGCAGACGAACCAACAGGAAGCCCGACCATGGGGCCCGTTGTTGTTGACTTCGCTGCTGTTGTTCGCTTCGATCGGTCTCAATATCTATCTCGGTTGGATCACCGTCGGCGCCATCCAACGCTATCGCGAATTGGCGCAACAGTCGGTACCCGCTTGATCGCACGGCCTACTTGCGGCGCCGGCCCTTCTTGCGTTTTCGCTGGGACGATCGGTTTTGCGAGTCTGACGGTGGGCCCGGCGGTGACAAGGTGTCCGTCGACGACTCCGACGGTTCACCCGACCCATGCGACGGAGCGCCCGATACCAGTGCGACCGGAAGGGGACCGGCCGGCGAGTCGAGTGCCATGATCTCGCGGTGCAGGAGATTGAGGAGCGTCTGCAGGAACGCTGCGGCCATCGGTCCGGCCACGATGCCGATCGGTCCCAGTGCCTTCACGCCACCTAAGACGCTTAGCAGCGCCAGCAGTGGATGGAGCTTCGATCGGCCGTGCAATACCCACGGTTTGATCAGGTTGTCGATCATGGAGACGACCAGCGCTCCATAGAGGAACAGAAAGATGGCTGCCCCCGTTCGCTCTTCATAGAAGTAGAGCCACAGCGACACGGGGACCCAGATCACGGCCGTCCCCACAAAGGGGAGCATGGCCAGCGCGCCGGTCAGTACCGTGAGCAGCATCACGGCCGGCAAACCAAGGAACCAATAGGCGACGCCGGAGAGCAGCGCCTGCGCCAGCGCCGAGAGCAGCGTCGCCAGCACGACCGCTCGGTTGACCGAGTCGAATTCGTTCAGCAACACCCGTTCGTATTCGTCGTCCAGCGGCGAAAGCCGCATGAAGGTTTGCACCATGGCCGGACCGTCGATGAAAAAGAAGTACATGGCGATCACCATGATGACCAGTCCCAACACGGCGCGAGCCAGGAACAGCGAGGTCTGTCCTCCGAGGCGAAACAGCCAGCCGCGAGCGGAAAGGAAGATCTGACTGCTGAGTTGTTTCAGATCCTGGTCGGTCGGATTGGCCAGATCCTTGATCGAGGCCAGCAGCGGTCCGCCGAGAATGGCGACTTTGAGTTCCCGGTACTTGGCGGCGACGACCTGAATCGCTGCATCGAACTCGAGCGATCCGATGGTCGGGCCGTCGGCCGCCTTGAGTTGCTCCAGCTTTTCCTGCAAGTCGTCGTAGATCTTGGCCGTCTCGGGCGTGCCGAGTGCGGAGGACTCGAGCTCGGACAAGCTGGCCAGCAGCGGTTCGATCATCGTCCGCCGGTGTTGGAGTTCCCTCGCCGGGTCGCTGGGCGGCGCGAAACGAGGATCCAGCGTCAACAGGCCATCCAATTCGGTTTCGAACCGGTGGATGGCATCGGCATCCGGCATCTGCAAAATGGGAAGGCGGTTGCGCAGCCGAGCCGCTTTGGCGCGAAGTGTGTTGGCGTCGAGTTGGGCCACCACATGGATTCCCTGAATCGTGGCCACGGCCGTGATGCCGACGATGGGGATCAGTACCGTGCAGAGCACCAGCGCCGTGGTGATCCCGCCGGCCCACCGCTTGCGTCCGTCGAATCTCCCCAGCAGCCAGCGATAGACCGGCTGAAAGATGACCACCGCCAGGACCGCCAAGAAGAGAGGCAGGATGAAAGAGGCCATCACCCGGTAAAAGAAAAAGGAGGTGATGATGATGGCGACGAGCAGAACCAGAAAAGAGACCCAACGCGACATGCTTTCACCTTTGCCAGCAGAATTGCACCGTTGTCGCCGCTACCCGCCACCGTTTGCTCCATCCGGCTCGCTGCGTTTGACTTGGGCGACCACCTCGGATGGTCTATCATGGCACAGCTTTGCACGATCTCGCAAGCTTGTATCAGGAAGGTCACCATGCCCGGCTCCGCCCCTCGCCCAACTGCCGAATCGGACAACTCGGTGCGGCGGAGGAAGTGGACCTGGAAAACAGCGGCGCGCGTGGTCGTCATCGGTCTCGTCGTGTGGGGGATCTGGCACACCATCCATGACGCTCGCGCGAAATTCGACTCGCACGAGTTTCGACTCCGCGACATTCGATGGCTGTGGATTCCGCTTGCCATGACGGCCTATGCCGCGGCCATGCTCCCGATGGCGGCCTTTTGGCATCGCGTGTTGCGACGGATGGGACAGCGGCCCCGGTGGTGGGAATCCTTGAGCGCCTATTGCGTTGGTCAGTTGGGAAAATATGTCCCCGGCAAGGCGATGGTGGTGATCTTGCGCAGCACGCTGGTACGTAGTGAGCGAGTCGACGGAGTGGCTGCGGTGATCAGCATCTTCGTCGAGACGCTGACCATGATGGCACTGGGAGCACTCACGGCAGCCGCCATCTTGGTCTTCGTTGCTCCCAACGGCTGGCTGCTGTTGCTGTCGGCCGGATTGATGCTGGCTTCCGGGCTGCCCGTCTTGCCACCGGTTATGCGGCGCGTGTTGTGGATCTTACGACTCCGCAAGCTGGGAGTTCCCGTGCACGATCTTCTACGGGGACTCACCATGCGAGGGCTGGCTCCCGGATGGCTGGGCGTGTTGGGGAGTTGGTGGCTGATGGGATTGAGCCTGTGGGCGGTGATCCAGGCGATGCCGCAGAGTCCCTCGGCCGCGGCATCCCTTTTCGACTGGCCCTTGCTGACCGCCTGTACGGCTTTGGCTCTGGTGGCCGGGTTCGTCTCACTGTTGCCGGGAGGCGTGTTGGTGAGGGAATATGTGGTGATGGCGCTCTTGGCATCGCAGCCTCAGTACGGCCCGCTGATCGCCATCGTCTCCGCCGTGTTATTGAGGCTCACCTGGATGGCGACCGAGATCGTGGCAGCCGCCATCGGGTATCCACTGTTGAAGCGGCGCCGGTCGAGTCGGCAGGAGGTCGACCGTTGACGGCAACTTCGACCAGAGCGGACATGCCAGTCGTCCTGCTGCCACGCGATGGGAAAGTCGTCCTGGTTCCCTGTCAAGGGTGCCCCTATTGCCGAGAAAGGACAATGGCATGAATATGCTATTTTGTGAATCGGCCCGATGATTCACAATGCCCGCCACGCGTGTGCCGATGGAAGACCGGCCCGGCCGGATGGTCGAGCCCCCGACGTGAAGGATTGCCTGTGACCGCCGACATCACCGCACTGGTCATCACTGCCGTCTCCTTGGGAGTCGTGCACACGGCCCTCGGACCCGACCACTACCTGCCGTTTGCGGCGATGGCTCGAGCGGGTGGGTGGTCGATGAGAAAAACCATGGTGATCACCGTCTTGTGCGGCTTGGGGCACGTTGCCAGTTCCATCGTGATCGGGCTGGTTGGATTGGCGCTGGGAACCATGCTGGTGCGTCTGGAAATGCTCGAGCAGTTCCGGGGCGGACTCGCCGGATGGCTGCTGATCGGTTTCGGCCTGGCCTATTTCAGTTGGGGGATCGTGCGAGCCGTTCGTCATCGGCCTCACGAACATCTCCATATGCACGCCGACGGGACGATCCACTCCCACGTCCACGTGCACGAAGGCGACCACCTGCACGTTCACGAATCGGAGGAGGAAGGCGATGCGTCGGTCGGCGGGACCAATCTGGCTGTGATGACGCCGTGGCTGCTGTTCATCATATTCGTCTTCGGGCCGTGCGAGCCGCTGATCCCTCTGCTGATCTATCCGGCCGCCGAAGCGAACACGTTTGCGGTGCTGGTGGTGGTCCTGGCGTTCTCCCTGGCGACCCTCGCCACGATGAGCGTGGTGGTCGGCTTGATGACGATCGGCCTGCACGCCGTCTCCTTGAGTCGGCTGCACCGCTACTCGCACGCCCTGGCCGGTTTCGCCGTGTTGGCCTGCGGGATTCTGGTCAAACTCGGTTTATGACATTTCAACGGGAGCTCGGGTAAACCGCAGTGAGCCGTACAAAGGACTCAACGCGGAATTCCGTTCAAGCTCGGTTTATGACATTTCAACGGGAGCCCCTTTGCCGATGTCCCATCCCGTCGTCGATTCCGCCACGGGTAACCGTTACTTGAGACTCGAGCGGTCGGAGAACCAGGCTCGAGGCATCGCCGAGTACGCGCGAGCCTTCATTGGCGGCGACTACGGCGACGACCCACACGATTCGATCGATGCCTCGGTGTGGCAGCGACTCGATTTGTTCCACGTCGACAGCATCGGTTGCGGTATCGGCGCCTTGAGTCGCCGCATGAACGCTCCCATGGTGCTCCGCCACGAAGCCCTCGACTACACCGACCATGACGGGCGGGCGACCTGCCTAGCCGGGCAAACTCCCGTGCGGGCGGAAAAGGCCGTGGTGGCCAATGCTTCGGCCGTACGGGAACTCGATGCCAATGGCACCAACTTCGGCTACAACCCCAGAACGGGGCAGACTGCCGGTGAATTCGGGCACAACGATTTCTATCCCGTGGCCGTGGCCGGAGCGCAACTGGTCGGCGCGGACGGTGCCACCACGGCTCGAGCCATGCTCTGCCTGGATGAAATCCGCGGGCGACTGGCCGAAGCATTTTCGCTCAAGGACCACAAGATCGATCACGTCGTTCACGGCGGCATCGCCTCGGCGGCCGTCTACGGGGCTTTGCGAGGCGCCACGGTCGATCAGATCGAATCGGCCATCGGACAACTGCTGGCCCACTACATTCCGTTTCGAGCCATTCGCGCCGGCAAACAACTCTCCGATTCCAAAGGCGCCTCGGCGGCGCTGACCGCCGAAATGGCCGTGCAGGCGGTCCATCGAGCCATGCGGGGGTTTGTGGGACCGCGGGACATCTTTCGGAACCCGCAAGCCATCTTCTGCTTGTTCCAGCCGCCGGCTGCGGCCGACCAAAGTCCGTTCGACTTGGAATTGGCGACGAATGGCAGCGACTTCGCCGTGATGGGGATGCACTTCAAGCTGGGGTTGTACGAACATCAGTCCGCCGGCGCGATCGAGGCATGGATCGATCTGCTGCGACGGCACCCCGAACTCCTCGAGTCGCCCGACGCCATCGATCGAGTCGAAATCACGATCTACCAGCCCGCATTCGGCATCATCGGCGATCCGGCCAAACGCGATCCGCAGACTCGGCAAAGCGCCGATCACTCGATGGTCTATATCATTGCCACGTTGTGGCGCAAAGCACTGCAACAGAAGCAGGCGGATTGGGAATCGCTGATGCTGATGCCGGAAGATTACGACGCTGACGCCTTGCACCACGAGTCGACTCGGCGACTGATGCAGCGGATCGACTTTCGCCACGGCGGCGAGGCATTCGATCGGCACTACCCCGAGGGCATTCCCACTCAGGTCGACGTGGTGACCTGCGACGGCAGCCGTCATTCCAGCGGCATGATCCTCTTTCCCACCGGGCACGCTCGCAACGAGTCCGATCAACTCGATTCCCTGTTGCGGCACAAGTTCCGGTTGTTGGTCGAAGATGCGGTGGAGGACTGGTCGTCTCTGTGGAAGCGATTCGAGCGGTCGCGAACGAAGACGGCCAGCGAGATCGCCGCCTGGTATTCGTTTCGCTGTCGAGACCTGGTCGACTCGCCATGAACGGGCTCGTCAACATCAACAAGCCGGCGGGGATGAGTTCCCGCCAGGTGGTCGACCGCGTCGCGGCTCTGGCGAAGACGCGTCGAGTCGGCCACACCGGTACGCTCGACCCGCTCGCCGAGGGCGTCCTCGTGGTCTGCCTCGGCACGGCCACGCGGCTGGCCGAGTACGTCCAGCGGATGGTGAAGGTCTACCGAGCCGAATTTATGCTGGCGTGCCGCAGTGAGACCGATGACATCGAAACCCAGATCGAAGTCGTGGCCGACGCCGTAATGCCGACCCGGGAGACAATCGAAGCGGCCGCTCGCGAATGGACCGGAGAAGTCCGGCAGCGACCGCCCGCGTATTCGGCGATCAAGGTGAAGGGGCAGCGGGCTTATCGATTGGCTCGAGCCGGCCGAAAAGTGGAGATTCCCGAGCGGACCGTGCATATCGAACGGATCGAACTGGTCGCGTATGATCCGCCGAAGCTGGAGCTGGAGATCACCTGCCATGCCGGTACCTATATCCGGTCGCTGGGACGCGATCTGGCGGCGACGGCCGGCACCTGCGCCGTGATGTCGCGGTTGACGCGCACGGCCGTGGGGACTTTTTCCCTTCAACAAGCTGTGCCGCTGCCGGAGTTGAAGGACCGTGCGGACGTTCTGCGAGCTCTGTTGCCGCTGCGGGCCGCCGTCGCCGAGCTGCCGCAGTGGGAACTGACCGAAGATCAACTGGCCAAGATCGAGCACGGTCAAAGCGTGGCCTTGGAGTCGGCCGTCAATACCTCCGGAACTTTGGGACAAGGCGCGAACACTGAAGTGGCCGCGTTGGACGAGGCGGGGAATCTGCGCGCCGTCCTGGTGTGCAGGCGAGACGGGTGGGGACCCAAGAAGGTATTTCCGATCGGACCTACCATCGATTCGCGGCCGGAAACGTGGCGAACAAGGCGCTGCACGCCGGATTAAATGGTGTTCCCGATGGGACATGCCCTCGATTCGTGGGGCATGGTTACTCGCCGATGATCTTGATCAACACGCGTTTGCGGCGCCGGCCGTCGAATTCGTAGTAGAAAATGTGCTCCCACGGTCCCAGGTGCAAGGCGCCGTCGGTGATCGCCACGACCACCTCCCGGCCCATGATTTGCCGTTTGTGGTGAGCATCGGCGTTGTCTTCGCCGGTGCGGTTGTGATGATAGCGCTGGGGGGAGGGGTCGAACGGAGCCAGTTCCTCGAGCCATTTTTCGTAATCCCGGTGCAGGCCCGGCTCGTTATCGTTGATGAACACCGATGCGGTAATGTGCATGGCGTTGACCAGCACGAGTCCCTCTCGCACGCGGCTGTCACGGACCGCCTGCTCCACTTCGTGGTGGATGGAGACGATGGCTCGCCGCTGAGGAACGTCCATCCATAGTTCGCGAGTGTACGATTTCACGATGAGCCTCTTACACCAGTTCCCGCATCGGCTCCACGCCCGGATCGACGGGATACTGAGGTCTTCCGCGCAAATCGAACTCGCGCACGGCTCGCAGATTGATGCCCACATTGTGGTAGAGTGTGGCCAGCACTTCGGCGAATGTCACCGGCCGTTCCTTGGCGTATTCGCCCAACCGGTTGGTCGATCCGATCACCTGGCCGGTGCGCATACCGCCGCAAGCCAGGATGGCGCAGGAAACCTGGGGCCAGTGATCGCGTCCCGCCGTTTTGTTGACTTTGGGCGTCCGACCGAACTCGCCCCAGCAGACGACGGAAACGTCCTGGTCGAGTCCTCGATCGTGGAGATCTTGGACAAGCGCCGAAAGGGCCCGGTCCAGCATAGGCATGTCTTCGCGAGCTCGTTTGAAGTTGCCGCCATGCCAGTCCCAACGGCTGAAGTTGAGCGACACCATGCGCGCCCCGGCCTCGACAAGGCGGCGAGCGATCAAGAAATTCTCCGTCATCTTCGGCGCTCCGTCGGCACGGAACGTCGGGTCGCCCTTGCCGTAACGTTCGACGACGCGAGGATCCTCCTTGCTCAGGTCCATCGCTTCGGCCAGTCGCGACGAAGTGAGAATGCCGACTGCCTGCTCGGTAAACGTGTCGAATCCCTTCATGTTGCCCGTGGTGTCGATTTCCCGCCGCAACGTGTCGAGCGACTGTAGCAGGCGGCGGCGGTCCTGGAGTCGCTCGAGGGTGATTCCCTTGAGTACCATGTTGTCGACCTTGCTCGTCTCGTTGCGCCCCCCCACCAAGCGGAACGGTGCGTGAGCCACCCCGAGAAAACCGCCGCTTCCCGGATCGCCCCACGGAGCGTGGTCGGTCTTGTAGAACAGACTCAAGTGGGGCGGTACGCTGGGATCGACCGGCCCGAGTTGTTGCGAGATCCAGGCACCCATCGACGGCCAGCCGCCGGCCGGCTGGTTGACGTTCCGCCTGCCCGTGAGCGTTTCGAAACTATGGTGGGCTCCGCTGGCGCCCACGATCGAGCGAATGGGGACGAACTTGTCCATCATCGAGGCGATCCGCGGAAACAACTCGCAGATCTCGATCCCCGACACGTTGGTCTTGATCGGTTGCAGCTCGCCGCGAATTTCGCGCGGCGCGTCGACCTTGATGTCCCACATATCTTGATGAGGCGGTCCGCCCGGGAGGAATACGTTGATCACCGCCTTGTGCGACCGCCCCACGCCTTGTTCGCTCTCGGCTCGCAGCAACTGAGGCAGCGTCAGTCCGCCCATGGCCAGCCCACCGATCTGCAGGAAGCTACGCCGACTGAGACCGTCACAGAATCTCCCCGATCGCTCAGGGCGTCCCCAGATCGTCAACATCACCGCACCTCGCTCTCGTGTGCCACGCCCCGTTTCGTCTCCACTGACCGCCCCTATCATATCAAGACTCGTCGATGATAACAATTGAGTTGAGCTGCGGTGACCGCGGCGCATGGTCGGGTCACCCAGTGAGGCGTCTGTTGTGACCGGCCCCCCGCTTCGCTAGACTCTCAAGAAGAGGTGTGGTTCCCATTCGATCCCCCCCAACCACCCCCAATCGTAGCAAGAACAGGAATCTGGAGATAACTCATGAGATATGCGTTGGTTGTTGCCAGTTTATTGGTTTGCGGCCTGATCCTGCCGATGGCCGGGTGTGGCGACCCGATCGAGTCGGCTCGCAGCCGGGTCGTCGGGCGTTGGGAGGGCCGCTTGGATATCGACGAGAAGAAGTTGGCGGCCCAGATCGAGAGGAAAGCCAAGAGCAGCGGCAAGGCCATGTTGGCCAAGGCCTTTGTGGGAATGATGGTCCAGACGCTGAAGAAGGGGCGGATGGTGATGGTGTTCAAGTCGAACGGAACGTTCACCGGAACGTTGAGCGGCCTTCCCGGTTCCGATTCCGAGTTGAGTGGCAAGTGGCGAATCGTCGGTGCGTCGGGAGACCGGATCGTGGTGGTAATGGAGAGTCGCGGTAAGAAGGAGCAGACCACGTTCGAATTCGACGGTGAAGACGAGTTCCGTTTCGTCCCGCCGGTTGGGGACAAGGCGAAAGACAAGATCCCCGAAGGTGTGTGGTTTCGTTTTCAGCGGGTCGGCGGGGAGGAGAAGTAAACGACTCGCGAGCGTACCCGACGGCCTCAGCCTTCGTATGCAGTGGTGGGCGATGGAAGCCGATTGGGTAGCGCCCCGGCAGGTTCATCGAACCAGCCGGTACGGGACCAACCAGCCGCCAGCATCTCCAAGACGGGCCTCTGTCTCGATCGGGCTTGGAAGTCTGTGCGCGCACCTGAAGCGGCGCCCGGGGTGGGGATTCATTCACTTGCGACGCTGATTGTCATCAGCAGGTCACCGGTTTCGACTTGAGTGCCCGGCTGCACGGCGACTTCGTCGATCTTTCCATCATGTTCGGCCACGACGGCGGTTTGCATCTTCATGGCCTCCAGCAGTAGCAGTTTCTGCCCCTTTTTCACGATATCACCGGGGCGCACGGCGATTTGCACCACCATGCCGGGCATACTGGCGGCGACATGTCCCGGGTTTTGCGGATCGGCTCGCCGCCGCTGCTGCTGGGTCGGTTCGATCGTCCGGTCGAGGATGGTGACTTCGCGGGGCTGCCCGTTGAGTTCGAAGAAGACGGTGCGCCGCCCGTCGCCGTGAGGTTCTCCCATGGCGAGGAAGCGGATGATCAGGGTCTTGCCCGTTTCGATATCGACGGCGATTTCCTCCCCCGGCTCCAAGCCGTACCAGAAGGCCGGCGTGGGGAGAACGCTGGTGTCGGAAAATTCGGTTTGATGCCTGCAAAAACTCTCGAAGACTTGCGGGTAGAGCAGGTACGAGAGAACATCGCGCCGGTTCGGGTCGCGCTCGAGCCACGGCTGAATCGTCTCGGCAGCTTCGTCGAAATCGGCGGCGGGAAGCGTGGCTCCCGGTCGATCTTCCAGCGGCGGTTCGCCTCGTAGGACCTTCTCTTGCACGTTGCGCGGGAAGCCTCCGGGAGGCATGCCCATTTTTCCCTGCAGCAGGTCGACCACGGATTGCGGAAAGGCCAGTTCCCGTTCGGTCTGCAGAATCTCCTCGGGCGCCATCTCATTGGCGATCAGGAACAGCGCCAGATCCCCCACGGCTTTCGACGTCGGTGTGACCTTGACGATGTCGCCCAGCAATTGATTGACTTCGGCATAGACTCGGCACACTTCACTCCAGCGGTCGGCCAAACCGAGGGCTCGAGCTTGCTGGAACAAATTGGTGTATTGGCCGCCCGGCATCTGGTGGCGATAGAGATCGACGCCGGCCGGCGAGACGGGACTTTCGAAGGCAAGGTAGAATTCGCGAACGCCCCGCCAATACTCGGCGATGGCATCGAGCCGGTCTCCTTCGAGACTGCTGGTTCGCTCGGTGAACCTCAGCGATTCCACAACGGTATTCAAGTTGGGCTGCGAGGTGCTGCCCGACATGGGCGCCATGGCCGCATCGGCGATATCGAGTCCCTGCTCGGCTCCTTTGAGAATCGAGGCGGCTTGGATTCCGGCCGTGTCATGCGTGTGGAAGTGGATGGGAATACCGACTTCCTGTTTGAGTGTTTTGACGAGGAGTTCGGCCGCATACGGTTTGCAGAGCCCGGCCATATCCTTGATGGCCAGCAGATGGGCTCCCATCGACTCGAGTTGCCGGGCGATCTCGACGTAGTACTTCAAGTCGTATTTGGAGCGGCTGGAATCGAGGATATCGCCGGTGTAGCAGATGGCGGCTTCGCAGATGGCTCCCGTGTCGAGGACCGCTTCGATCGCCACCTGCATGTTGGGAACCCAATTGAGCGCATCGAAGACTCGGAAGACATCGATCCCCGCTTGGGCCGCTTCGGCGACAAAGGCTTGAACGACGTTATCGGGGTAGTTGGTGTAGCCCACCGCGTTGGAGGCTCGCAGCAGCATTTGCAACAGGATATTGGGAATGCGCTCGCGGATTTCCGCCAGTCGCTGCCAGGGGCATTCCTTTAAGAAACGCATGGACGTGTCGAACGTGGCTCCTCCCCACATTTCGATCGAGAACAATTGCGGGCAGAGTCGGGCATAGGCGTCGGCGATGCGGAGCAAGTCATACGTGCGGAACCGGGTCGCCAGCAGGGACTGGTGGGCATCGCGGAAGGTGGTGTCGGTGATCAACAATTCCTTCTGCTCGAGAATCCATCGGGAAAACGCTTCGGGGCCCATTTCCTGCAACCGAGTGCGGCTGCCGGCGGGGATGGGCGAGTCGTGTTTGACCGGCGGCACGATGGCAGGCGTGCGCCGTTGGGCTCGGGGACGGTCGCGGACCAGATCGTTTCCGTTGACGATGGTGTCGGCCAAGTAGCGGAGCAGCTTGGATGCCCGGTCGCGCCGCGTGGGAAAGTCGAACAGTTCGGGAGTGCGGTCGATGAAGTCGGTGGTGCAGGCTCCCGCCAGGAACTCCGGATGGAGGACCAGTTTCAGCAGGAACGGCAGGTTGGTCTTCACGCCTCGCACACGGAATTCTTGCAGGCAGCGTTCCATGCGGTGAGCGGCGTCGGAGAACTTGCGCGCCCACGCGGTGACTTTGACCAACAGCGAGTCGTAAAAGGGATAAACAACGGCTCCCGAGAAGGCGGAGCCTGCATCGAGGCGGATTCCCATGCCGCTGGCCGAGCGGTAGTGGGCGATGCGGCCGTAGTCGGGCATGAAGCGATTGGCCGGGTCCTCGGTGGTGACGCGGCACTGGATGGCAAAGCCATAGGGGGAGACGACGTCTTGCGAGGGCAGCCCGATGCGCTCGTCGGCCAGCGGGATGCCTTGCGCGACCAGGATCTGCGTCTTGACGATGTCGATGCCGGTGACTTGCTCGGTCACCGTATGTTCCACCTGAATCCGCGGATTGACCTCGATGAAGTAGTACTCGTCGGTTTCGGCATCCACGAGGAACTCGACCGTCCCCGCATTCTCGTAGTCGACTTCGCGGCCGATGCGCAAGGCGGACTGGCAGAGCGCCTCGCGGAGCTCGGGGCGGATCGCCGGTGCGGGAGCGATTTCCACGACCTTCTGGTGGCGGCGTTGGACCGAGCAATCGCGCTCGAACAGGTGAATCAACTGGCCGTGGCGATCTCCGATGAGTTGGACTTCAATATGGCGGGCTCGCTTGATGAACTTTTCCACGAAGATATCCGGGCTGCCGAAAGCGGTTTCCGATTCCCGCCGTGCCTGTTCGAATGCCGTCGCGAACTCGGAGGCTTCGCGGACGATCCGCATGCCGCGACCTCCTCCTCCGTGAGCCGCCTTGAGGATGACGGGGAAGCCGATCGACTCGGCCAGCTCGAGACCCTGTTCCGCGCTGGCGACGGCCTGGCGGCTGCCGCCCAGTACCGGGACGCCGGCCTGCTGGGCCACGGCTCGTGCCGAGATCTTGTCTCCCAGCCGCCGCAATGTCTCCGGGCGGGGTCCTACAAAGATAATCCCGGCTTCCCGGCAGGCTTCGGCGAAATCGGCGTTTTCCGATAGGAATCCGTAGCCCGGATGAATGGCGTCGACGTTGCGCTCCTTGGCCAGATCGATGATCGCCTCGATGTCGAGATAGGCACGGATCGGCTCGCCCGGAGTGCCGATTTCGTACGCTTCGTCCGCTTTGAACCGGTGCAGCGCGTAGCGGTCCTCGTGCGAATAGATGGCGACGGTGCCGATCCCCAGTTCGTGAGCCGAGCGAAAGATGCGGATCGCGATTTCACTACGATTGGCCGCCAGCAAACGGCGAATCGGTTTCATGGTTGATTCCTTTCAAGTGGGGCGGGCTGCCAGGGCACTGCGCCTCCGCGCTGAATG
>JALSIV010000102.1 GCA_026989685.1 Pirellulaceae bacterium
CACACCTCCCCCCTCACACCTCACCCCTCACACCTCACACCTCACACCTCACACCTCACCCCTCTCACCTCACCCCTCCAAAACCCGTTTCATGTTTCGCTTATACGCCTCCACTCCCGGCTGTCCATAGGGATTGATGCCCAGCAGCCGACCTTCCACCACGGTGGCCAGCATCCAAAACTGGAAGACTTGTCCCATCGTGTACTCATGGATCTCGGGAAGCCGCAACACACATCCGGGGCGGCCGGCGTCCCGGTAGGCCTGCCTCGTTCCCTCGATGGCGGCCGCCATGATTTCAGGCAACGTGACTTCGGCCAGAGCATCGAGTTGATCGTCGTTGGGACCGATCACGCCGACCGGCAAAGGATCGGTCCGCCAGTTCTCGACCACGACATGGGTGTGGAACTTGTCGAGCCGCCCTTCCTGATGTTGCTGAGCCCGCGAGTGCAGGTCGCGCGTATTGACGGCCGTCAACGGAGTGGCTCCGAGCTCCTGTTTTCCCAGCGACTCGGCCAGGAGTTGATCATACCACAATCCCAGCGATTCCAGCGCCTTGGACCAGACGTTGGTGACTCGGATCGTGGCCCCTCGGAGCTGTTCCATCAAGTGCCCCAATGCCACGTACTGCAACACGGGGTTGTCTTCCGGATCGGCTTGCAGGAACCGCTGGTTCATGGCGGCAGCCCCCTCGAGCAAAGCCACCACATCCAGGCCCAGGATGGCAGCCGGCAGCAGGCCCACGGGAGACAACACCGAAAATCGACCGCCGACTCCCTCGGGGACACGGAATCGCTCGGGACATCCCAGGCTGGTCGCCAGATCGGCCAATTTTCCGCTCGCACCGGTCACCGGAATCACGCGCTCCGCCAGCGCCGATCCCGAAAGGCCGGCTTCCTGCAACGCTCGGACGAACTGCCGCAAGGCCACGGCGGTCTCCATCGTTCCACCGCTCTTGCTGATCACCACGATCGCCCAGTCGGGATTCCGGTTGTCGTCGCCAAGCAGATGGAGCAATCCAGCGGTCGCATCGTTGTCGACGTTGTTGCCTTCGAAGTACAGTTTGGGCCTCCCCGCTCGTTCACCGGGCGAGAGTTCGTTGTAATAGGGCGGGCAGCAGGCATCCATCAACGCACGGGCGCCCATGTACGATCCGCCGATCCCCAGCACGACGACTCGGTCGACCATCTCGGACAGTTGCGACGCCACTTGCAAGATGCGTCCCAACTCGCTCGAATCCCGCTGCGACCGGTACTCGCCTAGAATGGTCTCCGGCAGGGGAATGAACCCGGCGTCCAACGGCTGCTTCTCCGCCGGGATCTCCGCGCCCGACTGCCACAGTTCCACGTCGACTCGACCCACTTCGTCGCGCAGCGCCATCAGTCGCGGAAACAGGGACTCGAATGCATCTCGGCCGACTCCTCCCTCCGCCGAAAGGACGTCGTCGAACTCCAATTGGATGGGAGCCGGCCGCCCTCTGCTGTGCCGCGTCATCCTGAGACCTCCCTGAAGTTGTTTCGATATGTCACGGACGATGGAAAAAACGAACCGCAACCGAACTCCCAGCCGCAGTCGACAGCCTCCGGTCTCCCGCCTCCAGCCTCACGGACGCCGCTCGCGTTCGGTGCTTCGGCGGCAGGTTCGTATTACGGGCTTCCGAGAATCTACTCCAACCATCCCACAACGACCAGCACCCTCCCGTTGGTCCCCGGTGCCGCGGCTGGTATCCTGACCGCAACTTGCCGTTCGAATCCCATCCGCCCTTCCACTCCTGGCATCGGAGCCTGCGTCCATGACCGACATTCACACTCTCACGCGTGAACTCCACACTTCCCACTCGAGCAAGATCGTGATGATGGTGGCCGACGGTCTGGGCGGACTTCCCATCGAGCCTCACGGTCCCACCGAACTCGAAGCCGCGAAAACCCCCAATCTCGATCGACTGGCCCGGCGAGGCGTCCAAGGGAGCAGCATTCCCGTCCTTCCCGGTATCACTCCCGGCAGCGGTCCGGGCCACTTGGGACTGTTCGGCTACGATCCGCTGCAATACGTCATCGGCCGCGGCGCCCTCGAGGCGACCGGCATCGGTTTCCATCTCGACGAACACGATGTGGCGGTTCGGTGCAATTTCTGCACACTCGACAGCGACGGCAACATTACCGACCGCCGAGCCGGGCGGATTCCCACCGAAGAGAGCACCAAGTTGGTGGAAAAACTGCGCGGGATCGACATCCCCGGCGTGGAGATATTTGTCGAACCGGTCAAGGAGCACCGCTGCGTGGTCGTGTTTCGGGCCCCGGGGCTCGGCGACCGAGTCGCCGACACCGATCCTCAAGAAACCGGCGTCCCGCCGCTGGAACCGGCGAGTGAGGACGAGGCGAGCCGGAAAACGGCGGAGGTGGCGTCCGAATTCCTCCGGCAAGCTCGCCAGATTCTGGCCGACCAGCCTCGCGCTAACTTCCTCACCATGCGTGGCTTCGCCGAGAAACCGAAGCTGCCTCCGTACGACGAGGTGTACGGGCTCAAAGCAGCCGCCATCGCCGTCTACCCCATGTATAAGGGCCTGGCCAAACTGGTCGGCATGGAAATACTGGGAAAAGCTTCCACACTCGAAGAACAGATTGCACTGCTGGAGCAAGTCTACGATCAATACGACTTCTTCTTTGTCCACTTCAAGTACACCGATTCGACCGGCGAAGACGGCAACTTCGCCGAAAAAGTCCAACGCATCGAACAGTTCGATGCCGTCTTTCCTCGCATCGAACAGTTGAAACCCGAAGTGCTGATCGTCACCGGAGACCATAGCACGCCGAGCTACCTCCGCAGCCACAGTTGGCACCCGGTTCCCACACTCCTGGTGTCGGACTGCTGCCGACCCGATGGCTGCGACTCCTTTTCGGAACGCTCGGCACTGCAAGGCGGATTGGGCCACTTCGAAGCCAAGTACTTGATGTGCCTCGCCCTGGCCAATGCGGGAAGACTCGGCAAATACGGGGCCTGACGCGGGCTGCTTACAGGCTTCAAGAAGCTAACGCGACGCTGGTGCTGTTTTCTCCCACCTCGCATCGAGCCAGTCGGCGTAGTCGAGCACTTCCCCATGATCGGCCACGTCGGTAATCAGCGCCACGCGCGTCTGCTTTTCGAGTTCCACCGTCAACCGCCTCGGTGCCATGCCGCCCGCCATCCGAGGCGACTCGGCAGCCAAACGCCAAGCCCCTTCATCGCCTGACGTGTAAACGCGAAATACGACGCTGCCCGCACGGCCGGCCCGATCGTCGATCCCCACGCGAACGACCAGGCGCGTTGCGCCGGAGGGAACCGGATAGACCACGCGGCTACGCCCGAACACTCCGATGCCGTGTTCGTATTCCATGCCGGCGACTCTGAGGCGCGTCCCTGCAGCCGCTCGGCCGAGTCGCGGGGAAATCCGCCGCTGCAACATGGGAATGTGCGTCTGGTCCAGCGGCTCGATCGCATCCAGCGGCTGCCAGTGCTGCGGTGGCGACCGGAGGTAGCTGACGCGACTTCGCACGTCACCGGCGGGTGCCGCAAGCGTCCACCCGCAAACCAGCTTCAGCCGCATCGATGTTCCATCGATGAATGGTTCGGTAACTCGGCAGCGTGTTCCGTCATCCGTTGCCACGACGCCCGACGCGGAAGACCGGACCGCAGGACCGGCAAATCGAACGGCTTGAATCTGCCTGGCCGAGAGTCTCACGGTTTCCCCGAGCGGATCCATCTTGAGACGCAACGCCGAAAGAAAAAACGGAATCGGCTCGGGAAGCCTCGCCGAAAGCTGCAGCACTCCCGAAACATCGTCACCGTTGGACAATATGATTCGGTCGCGCTCAGCCGGTTGTTGGAGCAATTGCGCCCACAACTCGTCCCGCGCATCCCAGGGCAAGGGCGGAGCCAGCACCACGGCCAGCACGTGTTCGCGAGGGATCTTGAGTTGCCCCCACAAGTCACTGTCGACCATCACCGATGATTGGCTGATCGCCAGCACCGGTGCGACGATCTGGCTACCGTCCCGCAACAGGATGTGATGTCCCGTCGCCTGTGGTCGGTAGGCTCCCCACGCAAACCACTCGTGGAGTGCCAGCCCCTCCGAGCGGTCCACCGCACGCACCTCGAGTTTCCAATCCGGCGCCAGTGAGACCAACTCGACAGCACGCTCTGCGCCACCCGTTCGAACCAGCGGTTCTGCCGACCGTACCATTCCGGCGCCCGCGCAGAGTACCGCAAGCAAGGCGGCCGCGCAGACTCTGAGGAGGTTCCATGAAACGGCGGGAATATCCGCATACCGCCGATCGGCCGAATCGGATGGGGAGTGACTCACCGCTGGAAGATCGGCAGGTAGTTACTGGGAGTTTGCAACACCAGACACGCCATCGCCGTTCCGTACTCGGGACAAATCTCATCGTCCCACGAACCGTCGGGCCGCTGCGTGTCGAGCAGTGTCTTGGCGGCGGCCGTATACCAGCGGCGGAACCGTTCTCCTCCAGCATGCCACATGGCCTGAGCCGCATAGTACTGACCATAGAGGAAGTTGGCATCGTTCCTCATTTGCGGCAGTTGTCCCGTAAACGGATCG
>JALSIV010000103.1 GCA_026989685.1 Pirellulaceae bacterium
GGCTGGAGGCTGGAGGCTGCAGGCTGGAGGCTGGAGGCTGGAGGCTGGAGGGGTGGTGGTGACAACCGAAAGCCGGTGCAAGATGCGCGCACAGCGCGTAGATCTGATAAATTGAAGACTCTAAACTGAATCGACGGACGGGGCGGGCGGGCAGACGTTTTTCGCGAACTTGTAGGGAGAACAAGCGTGACTGATGTGAACAGAGTCTTAGAGCCTGTAACAAAACTCGCCGCGCCGATTTCCGGCCTCGGGCGTGTTGCTTGCAGCATGGAGTTTTGTGACAGCCTATTACTTCGTAAGATGCGGGCACCGTGCGAGGATGCTGTGCTGAGTTTCGGTTGTCACTACCATCCCTACAGCCTCCGGCCTCCGGCCTCCGGTCTTGCGGGCGCCGCCCGCGTGAGGGTCGGGTGGATGGGTGGCCGGATGTGGATCGTCTCCTGCCTGGTGGTGGGAATGATGGTCTGGCAGGTCATCGGGACGGCAACGTCCCTCGTGGCCGACGATCCGCCCAAGTCATCGCCGGCCGCTCTGGATGCCTACACTTCGGCGGGGAACCTGCAGAACAACGGCGCATTCGATCTGGCGGCGGAGGAGTGGGAGACGTTCTTGAAGAAGTATCCCACCGATCCGCTCGCTCCCAAGGCGCGTCACTACTTGGCGACCTGCCGCATCCAATTGAGGCAGTTCGACCAAGCGGAAACGCTGTTGGTCGAGGTCACCAAGGACGCCAAGTTCGAGTTGTTGGAAGAGGCCTTGTTGCACCTGGGGTATTGCCGTTTCGTGCAAGGCAAGGCGGGAGACGCGGCCAAGTTGCGGATGGCGGCCGACACGTTCCGCCGGCAACTCAAGCAGTTCCCTAAGGGCAAACAGGCCGATCAGGCGTTGTTTTTTCAGGGGGAGGCCTGGTTCGAACTGAACGACATGGCGAAAGCGGCGGCCGTCTATCGGGCCTTGTTGGAGCACTTTCCCAAATCGCCGCTACGATGTGATGCGTGGTACGCTCTGGGGACCGCGTATGAGAGCCTGAAAAAGTGGCCTGAGGCGACGGAGGCCTACGACGCTTTTCTGGCCGGCTGCCCCGATGACCCGGATGTGAATGCGGTTCGCCTGCGGAAGGCCGAGACGCTGATTCCGCAGAAGCAATATGGGGAAGCAGCCAAATTGTTCGAAGAGTTGGCGGTGCTGGAGGGATTTCCCGAAGCCGATGCCGCGTTGATGGGAGCCGCGTCCTGCCTGTTTTTCCAGGGAAAGTTCGCGGAGGCCGGTGAGAAATATCTGAGCTTGGCCAAGAGTCATCCGCAGTCGGAGCGGATTCCCGAGGCCATGTTGGCGGCTGGGAAGGCGTTTTACCGCGCGGGTAAACTCGACGTGGCCGCAGAGGCGCTGCAGCCGTTGGCCACCGGCGAACAGCCCGAGCGTTGGGAAGCCGCTCACTGGCTGGTGCGGATCCACCTGGCCCAACAGCATCCTCAACAGGCACTCGAGTTGCTCGGTCGGTTGCCGGCTCCCCCCAAGGGCAATGCCCACGCGGTGATGCTCAAACTCGATCGGGCCGACGCCTTGTTCGACGCTGGAAAGTTGCAAGAGGCATACGATCACTACCGGACGCTCGCCGACCAGTCGCCCCAACATCCCTTGGCCCCCAAGGCGCGTTACAACGCGGCAGTGACGGCGCTGCAGTTGTCGCGAGCCGATGAGGCTCGAGTTCAATCCGAGACCTTTTTGAAAGCCTATCCGGAATCCGAATTGGCAGCCGATGCTCGATTCGTGTTGGCCGAGAGCTTGTTGATGTCGGGAGCGGCGGATGCGGCGGCAGCCGAATATCAGAAACTGGTGGAACAGTTTCCCCGGCACTCCCATGCTCACCGGTTTGCTCTTCGCCGTGCCGCCGCCTGGTATCTGCAGAAGCAGTACGATCAGGTAATCGAAAGCCTGACCGAGTTGCTGCCTCGTCTGAAGCAACCCTCCGACGTGGCTCAGGCTCGATTTCTGCTCGGCGTGAGTTGTTTCGGGAAGCAGGATTTTCCGGCGGCAGCCGAGCACCTGCGAGCGTCCGTGTTGGCCGACGCCGAGTGGGCTCAAGCCGACGAGGCCTTGCTGTTTTTGGCTCGAGCGCAGGCACGCAGCGGCGAGAGCGAACTGGCGATCAAGAGTCTAGAGTCGCTGATTCAGGGATATCCCAAGTCATCGCTTCTGGCTCAAGCCCACTATCGGCTGGCAGAACTGCGCTACGGTCTGGGCGACTACGCGAAGGCGGTCAGCCACTATGACCGGTCATTGCAGTTGGAACCGGAGGGGGCGCTGGCTCCTTTCGCGCGGTCGGGGAAAGGTTGGGCCCTGCTCAAGCAGCAGAAACACGCTGCGGCGGAAGAGGCACTGAGCGGGCTGATCGACAGTGCCGGCGAATCACGTCCCGGCAAGGAGGCGTTGTTGGCTCGCGCCATCTGCCGTCGGAACCTCAAGAAATACGCCGAGGCGCTTGCCGATCTGGAGGCCTTCCTGAAACTCGATGTCGATCCGGCGTTGCTGGCCGACGCCTGGTATGAAAAGGGCCTGGTGATGGTGGCCCAGAACAACGGAGCGGGTGCGGTGGAGGCGTTTCGGACGCTTCTGGAGCAATATCCCGAGTATCCTCGTCGAGACCGTATTTGGTTCGAGTTGGCGTGGGCGCTCAAGCCGAAGGACCCGGCCGGATCGACCAAGGCTTTCGAGCGTCTGGTGCGCGAGCATCCCGACAGTGTGCTGGCGGCGGAAGCGTGGTTCCAAATCGGTGAAGCCCACTACGCGGCCAAGGAACCGGAGGCTGCCGCAACGGCTTATCGCCGAGCCTTGAAATTGGCCAAGGACGCCGGGGTTGCCGAATTGGCAACCTACAAGCTGGGCTGGACGTTGTACCACCAGGGCAAGTACACCGAGGCTGCGGAGCAGTTCGCGGCTCAAGTGTCCAATTACGGCCAGGGAAAGCTGGCAGCGGACGGTTGGTTCATGCTGGGCGAGTGCCAATTCAAAGCGGGTCAGTACGAGCAGGCCTGGAGTAGTTTTCAAAAGGCCAAAGACCTGCCGGCTCGAACGCCCCAGATCGCGGCACTGCTGCGGTTGCACGGAGCCCAGTCGGCGGCTCAGCTTGGTCAGTGGGAGCCGGCCAAGACATGGTTGTCCGAGTTTCTCAAGGAACACCGGGAGTCGCCATTGGCGGCGGAAGCCCGCTACGAATTGGGGCGAGCACTCCACAAGCTGGGGGACGCTGACGGCGCGAGGCGGGCGTGGGAGCAGGCCACCGCGCAGTCCAAATCGGTGATCGCCGTGCAGGCTCAGTTCATGCTGGGAGAGTTGGCATTTGAGCAAAAGGAATACGACGAAGCGGTGAAACAATTCCGAAAAGCCATGTTTCGGTTCGGCGCCGAACGGGCTCCAGCGGAGTTTCATCCTTGGCAGGCGCGCGCGGCGTTCGAAGCGGCGCGGTGTCACGAGGTGCGGATTTCCGACGCCAAGACGGCGGCCGAGCGGATTCGCCATTTGCAGGAAGCCAACCGTTTCTACCGCCATGTCGTCGACAAATACCCTCGCAGCGAAGTGGCTGGTGCGGCCCGCAAACGCCTGGCGGCCCTGGCGCAGCTAAACTAGACCAGTGGGAGACAGCCCCAGATCGGGGCGGACCGGAGCAGATGGCATGGGATTGTGGAACGAACAACGCAAGTGGCGGCGCCGGCTGTGGGGGGGCGTCTGCCTGGCGGCCGTCCTCCTTTACGGGGCGGGCTGGATCGGGCGATCGGTTCGAGCCCAGGTGCCCCTCGAGGGACCTCAGCCGGTCACCGAGGCCGACTCGGCCGGCGGGAATGGACCGTCTGCCACCGGCGATTCCGTCTCTCCCGTAGCCGGCGATTCCGGCAGTGGCGTCGATCTGTGGCGACTGCTGATCAGCGGCGGTCCGTTCATGATTCCGATCGTGATCATGTCGTTGATTTCGGCGACGTTTATCATCGAGCGGGCATTGGCTCTGCGGCGCCACCGCGTGTTACCGCCGGGGCTGGTGCGAGGTTTGGGTGAGTTGGTCGATTCCGACGAGCCCTTTGATCCACGCCAAGCGTACCAGCTCTGTCAGCAATACCCATCGGCGGCGGCCAACGTGGTGCGAGCGCTGCTATTGCGCGTGGGGCGTCCGCACAGCGAGATCGAGCATACCGTGGCCGAGGTGAGCCAGCGCGAGGCGGAGCGGCTGCATGCCAACGTTCGCTGGCTGGTGCTTGCCGCCGCCGTGACTCCGTTGATGGGATTGTTGGGAACGGTGTGGGGGTTGATTCAAGCGTTCTACGACACGACGCAATTGGCGCCTGGAATGAACAAGGCGGAGCAATTGGCGCGAGGCATCTACATTGCGCTGGTCACCACGCTCTCGGGATTGATCGTCGCCATTCCGTCGGCCATCGCCGCTCATCTTTTCGAAGGACGTTTGCAGAATCTGTTCCACCGCATCGACGAACTCGTGTTCAACCTGATGCCTCATGTCGAACGGTACGAGGGACGCGTGCGTTTCCGGCAGGCCGAAGAAGAGCTGGATCGTCAACCGCCTGCTCGCCGAGCTCAAG
>JALSIV010000104.1 GCA_026989685.1 Pirellulaceae bacterium
CGCCACTTGCCGGGCGGGAATCAGCCACAAAGCGGCGACCATTCCCATTGCCAGGCGGGACAGGAATTGCGCCAGTACAATCCACAGACTCACAATGCCATCCTCTCTGGTTGTCGCGCCCGGCCGTCGGCGGGAGTCATCGGTCTCCGTATATGAGTTGCATGATTTCCGACCGGGAAGAGAGATTCTTGCGGAAAATCCCCTTCATCGCGGATGTGACACACAGGCTTCCCGGCTTGCGAACCCCGCGAATGGTCATGCAGGTGTGCGTGGCCTCGATCACCACCGCCACGCCCCGGGCGTCGAGTTCGTTCTCCAGCAACTGCGCGATCTGTTCCGTCATCCGCTCCTGTACCTGCGGGCGACGCGAGATCTCATCCACGACGCGAGCCAGCTTGCTCAGGCCCACAACTTTGCCATTGGGCAGATAGCCGATATGAGCCTTTCCCATGAACGGCAGCAAGTGATGTTCACACAAGCTGCAGAACGTAATATCTCGCACCAACACGACTTCGTCGTATTGCTCGGTAAAGCACTTCGACAAGTGCGCGGCCGGATCACTGCGCAGTCCCCGCAACAATTCGGCGTACATCCGAGCGACGCGGCCCGGCGTCTCCCGCAGTCCTTCGCGGTCAGGGTCTTCCCCCACCGCCTGGAGAATCTCGCGTACGGCTCGCTCGATACGCCCATAATCGACGTCGTCTGCCACCACTGGGGCCCTCGTCTATCGGTCGGATCACAATGTTCCCCAAGGACGGGGAAAACCGAGAGCCTAAATGACAGAACGGGTTTACGCAACGACGTGGGCGGTCCGCCGAGGCGCCGGGCGTCACGGAGGGCCTTCCTCGGTGGGTGGCGCGAAGACCAATTCGGGAATGCGATCGACGGGAATCTCGGCTCGAGGAAACTCCTCGTCGGCGTCGACGATTTCCCGGCAGCATTCCTCGAGCTGGCGAAAGAGAGTTTCCAGATCGAGTCCGTGGTGACGGGGGAGGTAGGGCCGCAAGTAGTTGCGGGAGCTGTGATAGAGCTTGACGGCGCCTCGAGCATTCCCGTTGACGAAATGATGCAGGCAGACGGCCACCTGGATCAGGCCCTGCAAGAATGTTCGGTCATCTCCCGCGTACTCTTGCCACAACTCCTCCCAGACATCGTGAGCTTCGAAGAACTCGCACTCGTTGAACAGCGCGATCCCTTGCCGGTACCGCGGATCGCTTCCGATTTGAATTGCCATGACGTCGGTATGCTCAGTCGCGGGACGCCATCACAAACTGCAACACATACCAAAACAGCAGGGCCACCGAAGCGAATAGAGCCAAAGCGGCGGCCACATATTGGTGGGTGTAGTAGCCATGCATGATTTCGGACGTGTTGTAGAGAATCCATCCACACGCCAGTGCGATGAACAGGCCGATTCCCAGCAGTCCGATGGTGAAACCGAAGATGGCTCCTGCGAAAACGACGATCAAACCAATCCAGGTGGCGGCGATCAGCCCGGTGCGCACCCAGCGGAAGTCGGCGCCTGTCATCAGTACCGAGGCGGTCAGGCCGACGAAAGCCAGTCCCGTAATGACGGCGGCCTCGAGAATCAGGTTTTCGCCCTCGGCCGCTCCATAGACCTGAGCCAAGACCAACAGCGGGATGAAGATCACGGCCTCGGCCAGCACATAGAGCCCCAGTCCAAGGTATTGCGTGGACAGCGAATGGGCGTTTCTCGCCATGTTCTCGGCAAACCAACCGACGGCCATGAAGGCCAACAACACGACTACCCACATGTAGCCCTGGATCATCGCCGCCGTCAGTCTCATCAACTGGGCTTGCGGGACCATCGTGAAGATCAGTCCCTCGATCAAGATGAACAACCCGATGGCGCCCGCCAGGTGCAGATAGACCCGGCGCAAGAAGCCGGCTCGCTCGGACTGCTGCGCGGCTGCCACGATGGGTGAAGCAAAAACGTCTTGATTCACTTGCGACATGGTCCAATCCCCCTGCCAATCATATAGAGCCCGTGGATGCTCGACGAAAACGGCTTTACTCCGCACATCGGTCTCGTCCCATCCCGCCTCGCCCCGGGAAGCCGCATGATCGTCGGCCACTCATAAGACCGGAAAAGTCGTGCCCGTCCTCTCGTGACGACGCGCACGTCGGCTGAAGTATACCACCTTCTGGCCTGGAAAGTCAACGATCGGGCGGGGCTGGTTGACAGGAGCGGACCCGCCGCCCCATCATACACCGTCTGCTCGCCGTTTTCTCTCGCACCTCCCAGCGGGATCCTCGATGGACAGCTCGACACTTGCCGACCAGAAGCGCCGTGCCCGACGCATCGTCCGTGCGCTCAAAAAAGCCTACCCCGACGCCACCTGTGCCTTGCGTCACGAGACGCCTCTTCAGTTGCTGGTGGCCACGATTCTCTCGGCACAGTGCACCGACGAGCGGGTCAATCAGGTTACCGAGAAGCTGTTTCAGAAGTACTCCACTGCCGAGGATCTGGCTCGCATTCCCCTGACCAGGCTGGAGAAGCTGATCCAGAGCACCGGATTTTTTCGCAACAAAGCCAAGAACATCAAGGCGTGTTGCCAGACGCTGGTCGAGCGGTACGACGGTCAGGTTCCGCGCAAGCTGGCGGAGCTGGTCGAACTCCCCGGTGTTGGCCGCAAAACGGCCAATGTCGTGCTGGGAACGGCCTACGGCATCGCCTCGGGGATTGTAGTCGATACCCACGTTGCCCGCATTTGCCGCCGACTTGGTTTGACCGACCAGACCGATGCGGTCAAGATCGAACGGGATTTGATGGAGCTGATCCCCAAATCGGAATGGATCGACTTTTCCCACCGTTTGATTCATCACGGACGCCAGGTCTGCAAAGCCAGGCGTCCCCTGTGCGATCAATGCGTACTGGAACCCGAATGTCCGCGGATCGGTGTCGGGTGACCCGCCCGGTCTGCGGACGACAGGAGAGCCCGACATGATTCTCTCGGGAGAGGAAATCCGGCAGCGATTGGGGGGACAGATTGTCATCGATCCATTTGAGGAATCCCGCCTCAACCCCAATAGCTACAATCTCACGCTGCACGACGAACTCTTGGTCTACGAGGAAGTCGTGCTCGACATGCGTGAACCCAATCGCGTGCGGCGGATCCGGATCCCTGACAGCGGTTTGGTGCTCAAGCCGCAGCAACTCTATCTCGGCCGTACGGTGGAACGGACCGAAACCCACGACTTGGTGCCGATGATCGAAGGGCGGTCGTCGATCGGGCGATTGGGGTTGTTCGTTCACGTGACGGCCGGGTTCGGCGACGTTGGGTTCTGCGGCTATTGGACGCTGGAGATCTTCGCGGTGCAGCCGGTGAAGATCTACCCCGGCGTCCCCATCTGCCAGATCTTCTATCACGAACTGGCGGGGGACTTCCAGGAATACGCCAGTGCCAAGTACCAGCACAATCGGGATATTCAGCCGAGTCTGCTCTATCAGGAACTCAATCCCGAAGCGGTTGCCCCCGACCCGCAGCTCAAGCTGCGATTCGGAGCCGACATCCCCTGACGCGGACGTCGCCCAAAAGTCTGGAGGCGGGAGACCGGAGGGGGGAGGGGTGGTGGTCACGACCGACAGCCTGTGCAGGATGCGCACACGCCTGTTGCGAATCACATCACGGAGAAATAATTCTCCACGGCGAAGTCGAACATGCGGGGCGTCAACCGCATCGGTTCGTTTTCGAACGTGCAGTAGTTGCGCACTTGCAGCAGCAAGTCCCGCGGCTGGCAACAGCGGAAGGGGCGTCCCACTTTTCGATAGTGCGTTTCGATCAGGTATTCGATCGCCTCGCTGTCATACTCGAACCCGAGGATCGGACACATCATCTCGAACAGCTTGCGGAACTCGTCTTCGGTGGGGTCGGTCACTTCGATCTTGTAGGGAATGCGCCGCAGGAAGGCGTCGTCCACCAGGTCGCGAGGCTCCAAGTTGGTGGAGAAGATGATCAACTGGTTGAAGGGGACTTGCACCTTCTTGCCGTTGGGGAGATTGAGGTAGTCGAATCGCTTTTCCAGAGGAACGATCCAGCGATTGAGCAACTCATCGATACTCATCCGCTGGCGGCCGAAGTCGTCGATCACCAGCGTCCCGCAGTTGCTCTTGAGTTGCAAAGGGGCTTCGCAGATGCCGGTCGACGTATTGAGTGTCACTTCCAGGCTGCTCATCGTCAGTTCGCCACCGACCACGATCGTCGGTCGACGGACCCGGACCCACCGACGGTCGACTTTGGAATGGTCGAGCAGCCCCTGGTGCCGCACCCACGGCGCCTCTTCGTGGTTGACCGGGTCGAACAACCGGATGATCTCGCCGTCGACCCCGATTGCCCGAGGAATCCAGACGTAGGGACCGAACGCGCGCGTCACCCGCTCGGCGATGCTGGTCTTGCCGTTTCCCGGAGCACCGTACAAGAAGAGACCGCGGCCGGAGTGGATGGCGGGGCCCAGTCGCCGGAGCATTTCCGGTGCGATATACAGGTCCGACAAGGCTCCTCTCAAATCGTCGACGCTCGGCCGCTGGTGCTCCAACGACTGGAGCCGCACGCTCTCGATGTAGTCGGCCAACGGCACCGGCGCGGCGCCGAAATAGGTGCAATGATCCGAGAGTCGGCGAGCCCGCTCCTGGCCCAGGTCGGTGAGTTGATACGAGTAGTCATTCAGCGCCGTCGAGCTTCGATACACGACGAGTTGGTCGTTCTTCATCTGCCGCAGCAATTCGCTCACCAGCACGAACGGCAGCTTGACCTGATCGGCGATGTCCCGTCCCACGGCTTCGCCTCGAGCCAACAAGAACTTCAGCACCAGTGCCTCGACCTCGCTGTCGCTCAGGCCGGCCTGCGCAAAAGATTCCGGCTCGGCGGGAAAAAAACCGTTCACTTCCGGTCCGTCGTCGGCGTTCGCTGGTTCGGCCGAAGAGTCGACGGTGGACGTCTCGGTGGCGGTGGCGGTCTCGGTGGTGGAAGGCGAAGCGGTCTCCCGAGTCAATGCGTGGATTCGCGATACCAGCTCCCGCAGTTTGGGATCGTCCTCTTCACTGCGATCGCTCGTACGAGCGTGCGCGGGCTCCGTGGCCGCCAATGCATCCCACGGCTCGCGATCGTCCGTCAGGATCCCTTGAGCCAGTTGAGCCAGCAAGTCGTCCGGTTTCTTCGGCATGGCGACGTGTCTTTCCTGTCTGATCGACTCAGTGAGAAGCCGGGGCGGTCCGCTGCAAGCGTCCGCACTACCACGAGCCCGGGCGAGAGCACCCGCCGAGAGCCACCAAAACAGTAGGTTGGAACCAGTCATCGGTCAAACGACCGCTCACCGATCCTGCCGGTTGTATCGATGGAAGTGCGGAAACCGCGAGTGGTCCGTCCGTTCGCATCAAGCGGTTGCTCCGCCTCACGGTTTCTTCCTGCAAGCTAGGCTTGAGAGTTGCAACGATCTCCGGGGAGTCGACGGTTGGGATCGGCCGCCACCGCTCGCATTTCCCACGCAAGCCGGACGGCCCGAGCTTGCTCCCCGACGGATGCCCGGTTGTTCCTTTCTCTACCGACGAGACGAGCATGTCCACACTGCGGGAACCAGATTCCAAGGGCGCCTTGTCGCTGGAAGAACTGTTCGAGCAAATCTGCCGCCACTCCGACATCGTGGAAAACGCCGGCAAGATCTTCCAAGTCGCTCATCGGATCGATTGCACCGTCGACGACTTGCGAGCCGCCGTGCAGGTCGATCCGGTCCTGGCAGCCCACATCGTTCGCCGCATCAACTCCGCCTATTACAACCTGTCCAAGCCGGTTCACGACCTGAAACAGGCGATGTCCGTACTGGGGTTCTACGACCTGCGCAATCTCACACTCGTTTCGGTCGCTGCCCGCTTTCTCGACCAGCACCTCTCGGCCACGACCATCAACCGTTCGCTGCTGTGGCAACACTCGCTCGGTGTCGCCGCCGCCAGTCACTTGTTGGCGAGAATCGCCTGTCGCGGCAATCCGGCCGAAGTCTTCGCCGCCGGCGTCATTCACGACATCGGCTACGCCTTGCTCGATCTCTACCACCGGCGGTTCTTCCAGCGCGTGATGGCAAAGCGTGATCCTCGGGAACCGCTGTACGAAACGGAGCGGCAGATTCTCGGATTCGATCACGCGGAGTTGGCCGCTCGGCTGGCCGAAGCGTGGCATCTTCCTACACCGGTGGTCGAGGCAATCCGGTACCACCACATTCCCGAGCAGTACCTCGGCCCGCATCGCGAGTCCGTGTATGTGCTCAACGTCGCCAATTATTTCTGCTCCCGTGGTGGTTGGACATCTCTAAGCGGCGTTGCCGTCGTCCCCCCGCCCGACTGTGCTTATGCAGGGCTGGGGCTCGACAGCCTCGCCCTCTCCATCTTCTGGGACGAGTTTCCCGGAGTGCTGGAGCGGTCCCTGCTGTTGGCCGAAGCGTAACGGCGGCTCTCCCCGCCCCCCTCGCCGATTCCCCATCCTGTCGATTACAATTCGGCGGACCCGTCCGTTCGGCAAACGTGATGAACGGATCGGAGGCTGCATCGAGGCTTCCGGCTGCCGGCCATCGATCCTCCGAAGGAACTCGCAGCACGGAGCCTGGTTGCCAGCCTTCCCACTCCCCCCTGCCCCGTCGGCCCGCGTTCCAGGCAGGCCGGCCAAAGGACTTCGAAAATCATGGTAGGTCGTCGTTGGCAAGATGTGTTGGGAACTCGTGACAGGTTCGATACCGGATCGGGCCAGGCTTGGCTCTACCGCCTGACCCATCTGGAAGCCCAGGGATTGGGGGACCCTTCGCGTCTCCCCTATTCGCTGCGCGTTTTGCTGGAGTCGGTGGTGCGGCATTGCGACGGTCGCCTGGTAACGCAAGACGACGTCACTCGACTGCTGAACTGGAATCCCCAAGACGTCTCTGCCGAAGAAATCCCCTTCCTGCCGGCTCGCGTCATTCTGCAGGACTTCACCGGCGTCCCAGCCATCGTCGACCTGGCGGCCATGCGCAGCGCCATGAAGCGGCTGGGAGGTTCGCCGTCCCGTATCAATCCCCTGGTGCCCGCCGACCTGGTGGTCGATCATTCGATCCAAGTCGATGCCTTCGGAACTCCCGAAGCGTTGGAAGCCAATCTGCAGCGGGAATTCCAGCGAAATGCCGAACGCTACGAATTCCTCCGCTGGGGGCAGGAATCGCTCGATAACTTTCGAGTCATTCCGCCCAATGTCGGTATCGTCCACCAGGTCAACCTGGAATACCTGGCCCGTACCGTCTTCCTGCGAGATGACGGCGGCCAAATGGTCGCCATTCCCGATACGCTGGTGGGGACCGACAGCCATACCACCATGATCAACGGCCTGGGCGTGGTCGGTTGGGGCGTCGGCGGCATCGAGGCCGAAGCGGTGATGCTGGGGCAGCCCGTCTACATGCTGCTCCCCGAAATCGTCGGTATGGAACTCAGCGGCGAGCTTCCTCCCGGTACGACCGCCACCGATCTCGTGCTGACCGTCACTGAGCGGCTGCGGGCCCACGGAGTCGTCGGAAAGTTCGTCGAGTTTTTCGGTGAAGGTGTCACCACAATGTCACTTCCCGATCGAGCCACACTGGCCAATATGGCTCCCGAATACGGCGCCACCATGGGGTTCTTCCCCATCGACGACGAGACGATCGGATACTTGCGACGAACCGGACGACCGGCCGAAGAAGTTCAGTTGGCCGAACGCTATGCCAAGGAACAGCTTCTGTTTCGGGGAGCGAACGATCCCACGCCGGGCTATTGCGACGTGGTGAAACTCGACCTTTCCACGATCGAGCCGTCGCTGGCCGGCCCCAAACGCCCCCAAGACCGCGTCCCCCTCGCCGCGATGAAACAGTCGTTCCAATCCAGCCTCACCCGATCACCCACCGAACGCGGCTTCGGACTCACCGAAGGGCAACTCGATGCCGAAGCGCCGTTGGAAGACGACCCCAGGATTCGCCTGAAACATGGGGCTGTCGTGATCGCGGCGATTACGAGCTGCACCAATACCAGCAACCCGTCGGTCATGCTGGCGGCCGGACTTCTGGCCAAGAAAGCGGTCGAGCGTGGCCTGTCCGTTCCTCCTTACGTCAAAACCAGCCTCGCCCCGGGATCGCGAGTGGTGACCGACTACTTCCGCGAAACCGGGCTCGACCAGCCCCTTGAACAACTCGGTTTCCATACCGTCGGCTACGGGTGCACGACCTGCATCGGCAACAGCGGCCCGCTTCCTCCAGCCGTGGCTCAAGCCGTCCAGCAAGCCGAGCTCGTGGCCGCCGCCGTGTTGAGCGGGAACCGCAATTTCGAAGGACGGGTCAATCCGCTGGTCAAAGCCAACTATCTGGCCAGCCCACCCCTGGTCGTCGCTTACGCTCTGGCAGGCACGGTGACCAAAGACCTCACGACAGAACCTCTGGGAAAAGACTCTCAAGGCCAGGAGGTTTACCTGCATGATATCTGGCCCGGCGGTGACGAGATTCGTGCATTGCTCGAATCGGCCGTGCGCCCCGAGTTGTTCGTAAGCCAGTACGAGACGGCGATCGCGGACAACGAGCGGTGGAATCGCATCGAGGTGACCGCCGGCGACCTCTATCAATGGAATCCCAGCAGCAGCTACATTCAGGAACCACCTTTCCTGGCGGAAATGACACGCCACCCGGCACCCATCCGTCCCTTGCAACAAGCTCGCGTCCTCTGCCTGCTCGGCGATTCCGTTACCACCGACCACATCTCGCCGGCAGGTGCCATTCCGCAAGACAGTCCCGCCGGCCGCTATTTGATCGAACAAGGCGTCGACCCGCGCGAGTTCAATTCCTACGGGTCGCGGCGAGGCAACGACCGCGTGATGGTACGAGGCACGTTCGCCAATATCCGCCTGCGCAACTTACTCGCCCCCGGTACCGAAGGCGGATGGACTCGGCATCTTCCCAGCGGCGAACAGATGAGCATCTACGATGCGGCCATGCGTTATCGCGAAGAAGGGGTTCCCCTGATTGTGCTGGCGGGAAAGGAATACGGAACCGGCTCCAGTCGCGACTGGGCCGCCAAAGGAACCTACCTGCTGGGAGTGCGAGCCGTGATCGCGGCCAGCTTCGAACGAATCCATCGCAGCAACCTGGTCGGCATGGGAGTGTTGCCACTGGAGTTCTTGCCGGGCGAAACCTGGCAATCGTTGGGGCTGACTGGAGAGGAGACCTACGACATTCCGTCGCTAAGTGACGAGCTGCAGCCTCGACAACTCGTGCGGGTACGAGCGGTGGGGGCGTCCGCCACGATCGAGTTTGACGCCCGCGTGCGAGTCGACACGCCGGTCGAAATGGACTACTACCGCAACGGCGGAATCCTGCAGACCGTCATACGACAGTTGCTGGAACAGGACCAGTGAATTCCTAACGCGGGCTGCGCCCGAAAGGCTGTAGGCTGTAGGGGTGGTAGTGACAACCGAAAGCCGATGCAGGACGCGCGCACGGCGCGCAGATATGACAAAGCAAGACTCTAACGCAAGTCGACCGGTTCCAACTCGTTGCGAAACCGCTCGATGGTCTCATGGGGCGTCAAGTTAAAGACGACTCGACCATCCGTGTCCCAATCGCTCCCATCAAAGCGGAAGACGGCCGTCGCCGCGCGCAGTTGGCTCACGGCTTCCACCTCTTCCATCTCGCCCCCTGCTTCCGCCTCGAAACGAATCGTCACGGCGACCAAAGCTTGCAGGCAGCCCGTCTGTCGGTCTCGAGCGAACGCGACCGCGTCTTCGAATTCGCAATCGGCCCAGATCAGGCCTCGAGGAATCCCCGACGCGGCGGCTCGCGCGAGACAGCGAGCCTCCAAATGTTCGCGCCGACGGCGGAAGAGCTGCTTGGCCTGATCCCGCTGATGGGATTCCTGCAGCCGGCGACCACGACGGCGCCGCTGCCAGATCAACAAGCCGACCAGGACTCCCGTGCCCACAGCCGCGCCGATCCACCATTGCCACATCCTACCGAGCCTCCCTGTACAAGCCTCCAACGCAACACCGCCAGTCCCACGCCTTTCGATTTTACGGAAATCGGTATCCCAATAAAACCCTTCAAAAGACGGAGTTGAATGGAAAACAAGACAGCGAAAATCCGATCGGCATTCTGGCAGATGGCGCCGCTCACTAGCCTCCTTGAGTCTTGGCGATCCAGTAGAGTCCGGCCGCCGCGGCCGCAGCAGCCAGCACGGCGAGTCCGATCTTCACCCAACTGTAAGGCCGTTCGCCCACCACTTCACCGGTGGTCCCGTTCACCAGCACTTGGTAAGGTTTTCCGCGAAAGCGGTAGACCAGCATCCACACCGGAAGCAACAACTGCTTAAAGGTGACGGCATCATACTGAGTTTCGATCGACTCGATCCGCTGGCGGTCGCCTCCGATTCGCCTGCGAACGTCCTGCTCGATCGCAGCATCGATGCGGCCCTTGGCAATGATGAACCCTTGCTCGAGATCCACGTCGTAAACTCGAGCGTAGAACCCGGCGATTGCCTCTTGAGTAAACGGAATGCACTTGCGAAGCGGCCACGGTGCGAGCCGATCGAGATATCGTTGCGGCAGGCCGGTCGAGGCGGGCACCAGGACGTCGTCGAAGAAACGTTGGAAGGCGCCATGGGCCGGATACCAGCGAACGCGCGTCTCCGTTCGGCGGTTCTTTCCCGATCCCACCACCACGGTGTATTCTTCACCGCGCCGGCCGCGGTAACGAGTGAACGTCATGGAATCGAACGTCCAAAACGGGATGTAGACGCCCTCGAACTTGGCTTGCACTCGATGGCGGCGAAAGGCATGGGGCGCAAACCAGCGGCTGCGGATCCACTGTCCCAACCGTTCCCGGGCTTTCTTGCGGTCGACCAGAAACGGCAACACGGCATCGAATGGGATCCGCTGCTCAGCCTGCTGAACGTCGTCCCGCTGCAAGGGAGAACCGCAGTAGGGGCAGTCGGTGCTGATCAGCGTTCCCACGAACTGCACGATGCCGCCACAGGCTCCACAACGAATTTCGTGGTTATCCTCGCCGGCCGGGACCGCTTTGGCTTTGGACTGCCGCCGTTCACTCAGCACCTTGAGCATGGCTGCGAAATCCTGTTCTGGAATCTCGCGGTCCTCGTCGATTCGGATTTCCTTTTCGAACCCGCAATAGGGACACTTGAGTTTCTGCTGGCCGATGTGAAACACCAGGTCGGCGCCACATCCTTCGCAGGGAAAGATCCTCCCCTTGCCCTCGTCGATCGGCTCGCCTGCGCGGACCATTTCCGCGGGACCGCGGTTTTCGGGATCGGGGACCGGTGGCGGCGGTGATGACATGAGGGTGTTCCGCATTCTACAAGGCTGTCACAAAACTCCCTGCCGCAAGCAACACGACCGAGGCCGGCGATCGGAGCGGTCGGTTTTGTTACCGGGTTCGAAAACGTCCGTGTGCGCTAAGCGGGTGGCGGTGGAGGCGGTGTCGCACCGAACAGTGCGGCCAGTTGGGGAACCTGAGCGGCCGGCAACCAATTCGGCATCCCCGCCGTCCAGACGTAGGTCTGCGGGCCGTACTGTCCGCTGGCCACACCTTGAGCCAACTGCTGCGCCGTCAACGGCCCGCTGGTCTGACCGTTGACCGAGACGTGCCAGGTAGCCACGCTCGGCGGTGGCGGTGGCGCTGCGGCCTGGGGCATTGCGGCCGTCCCCTGCACCATCCGGTTGGCCATCGCGAACCCCATTCCCAGTCCCATTCCCTCGGCAGCACCGCCTCCCGACGGGTTCTCGGCCGCCGCCATCATGGCCTGCCCCATCTGGTACTGCTGGAACCGATTCATGTCCCCAATCACTCCCATGCTCGAACGAGTATCGAGCGCCTTTTCCACCTCCTCGGGCAGCGAGATGTTGACAATGAACAGTTGCGGGACTTCGAGGCCGTATTCGTCATCGATCCGTTCGCACACCGACTTGCGCAAGTCTTCCGCCATCTCGCGGTAGCGAGCAGCCAAATCAAGCGCAGCGACTTGCTGGGTCCCGATCAAATCGGCAAACGCCTCGACGATGATCGACCGCATCAGCTCCGTCAATTCATCCGTTTCGAAGGTTCCGTCGGTGCCCACCAATTCTTCCAGCAAGGCCTTCGGATCAATGGCCTTCAGTGCGTACGTCCCGAACGCTCGCAACCGCAGCGGTCCGAAATCGGGGTCACGCAACATGATGGGATTGGGCGTCCCCCACTTCAGATCGGTCACCTGCCGAGTGGAAACGAAATAGACTTCGGCCTTGAACGGGCTGTCGAAGCCGTGTTTCCAACCCATAATCGTGCTCAGGATCGGAAGATTATCCGTGGTCAGTGTGTAGTGACCCGGCTCGAAGATGTCCGCCACTTCGCCGCGGTGAACGAAGATCGCCTGCTGGCCCGGTCGCACGATCAACTGAGCGCCGTTCTTGATTTGGTTGTGGTAGCGGGGAAACCGCCATACCAGCGTGTGCCGCGTGTCATCGATCCACTCGATGATGTCGATCAATTCGCCTCGCAACTTGTCCAACAATCCCATGAGTGGCTCCTGTTCGTTCCCCGTGGTCGACACGGCGTCGAGCACGTGTCGTCATGCCGGCCCCACCTTACCAAGCCCCGAACCTGTGCGCATTGTCGCGACCGGGGCCTGGCGGGACAAGTGGGAGTCTTCGTCCCGTCCGTCGAGTGCAACCGTCCGGGGCGCATGGGGAGGAGTGGATTGCTAGAATCACGAGGGACCAACGCGGCGTCGCCGCCGATCCGGCACTGCATTCGATTCTCAATTGCTCATGGCCAAGACCGTCCAATTCCCGTGCCCGCATTGTTGCCACATGATCGAAGTCGGCGTTCGTTTCGCCGGGAGTGCCGTGAGGTGCCCCGAGTGCCGCAGCGAATGCCTCGTACCGGAAACGGAGGCGGAATCCTCATGTGCCGATGCGTTGGACGGCCCGAGTCAGACCGCCGCGGCCGATGTGGCTGCGGAGAAACCGGAGAGCTCCTCGTCCGACCAACCGTCGTGGGTGTTGCGCGTTCCCGAAGGGCTGCAGTTCGGTCCGATTCCCCACTCGCTGCTGCAACAGTGGCTGTTGGAAGGACGCATCGACGGCGAGTGTCAACTGAGGCGCCGGGAGGACCCGGTGTGGCGAGCGGCGGACGAGGAATTCCCGATCCTGAAAACGGATTCCCCCGTATCACGGGAATCGGAACGCCCGGCGAAGAACATGGTCCCCGAGCCACCGGCCGGTTTGTTCGTTCTGATACTCACCATCCTGGGGTGGATCGCCCTGTGCCCGCTGTTGGGGCTGCTGGGCTGGTTGGCCGCTCGCGAGGACCTGGCGGAGATCGAGGCGGGGCGGCGGCGCGACGACCAACGCTCCTGGAGCCTGGCAGCCGTTCGTCTCGCACAGATCCAGTTGCTCGCCACCATCGTGCTGCTGCTGGGAATGCTGGCGCTGGTGCTGGTCGGCGGACTCGCCGACCAGCTCGGCTGGTAGCTTTCCTCACGAAGACACTTTTGCTCATTACCACGTACCATAGGAAAATACATGCTGACCATCGGCGCTCACATGTCCATTGCCGGAGGATATTACAAGGCCGTCGAAGCGGCGGCCGAGGCTGGTTGCGATTGCGTGCAACTCTTCACCAAGAACAACAATCAGTGGCGAGCCAAGCCGATTACCGACGACGACGTGGATCGCTTTCAAAATGCACTGAAAACGCTCCGGATCCGCGCACCGTTATCGCACGCATCCTATCTGATCAATCTGGCGTCGCCCGATCGCCCGCTGTGGGACAAGTCGATCGACTCGATGGTGGTGGAACTCGAGCGAGCCGAACGACTCGGCATCCCCTATGTGGTCGTACACCCGGGGGCCTATACCACGACCAGCGAGGCTCGGGGATTGCGCAAGATCGCCTGGGCCATCGACCGGGTCCACCGCCGACTGCCCCACTGCCGCGCGCAGATCTTGCTGGAAAACACGGCCGGCCAAGGGACGACGCTGGGTTGGAAGTTCGAGCAACTGGCCCGGATCATCGAGCTGTGCCGCCACCCGGAACGGGTCGGCGTTTGTGTCGACACTTGCCATGCACTCGCGGCGGGCTACGGTTGGTCACCACCGTCTCAGTTCGACACCACGCTCGAGGCGCTGGAAACTCACATCGGCTGGAACCGCATCCGAGCACTCCACGTGAACGACAGCATGAAACCGCGAGGCAGCCGAGTCGACCGCCACGCCCACATTGGACACGGTCAGATCGGCGAAAGCGGTTTTCGCAACATCATGAGAAACGCGCACCTGCGGAAGATTCCCATGTATCTGGAAACTCCCAAGAGCACCGACCCCGGGACGGGGCAACCATGGGACGTGGTCAACCTGGCCACCCTGCGGCGGCTGGCCGGTGAAGAGTGAAGTTTGAAGGGTGAAGGGTGAGCAGTCTTTTCGAGTTTTGGAGCCTGCAACAAAACCCGCCGCGCCGCTTTCCGGCCTTGGGCGTGTTGCTTGCAGCATGGAGTTTTGTGACAGCCTCTTACTTCGTAACATCTACGCGCCGTGCGCGCATGTTGCCGGCGCTCGCCTCTCCAGCCCCCATCGCGTCCCCTCACACCTCCCACCTCACACTTCACACCTCACACTTGCAGGCGCAGCCCGCGTTAGGGGCGGCGTGCGGCAACTAGTCGGCATAGAGCCTGGTTGCAGCACGGGAACGACTCGAACAACCGGCTACGCCCGACCCTTCATGGCCCATGCCCAATGCCATTTTGCATTTTGCATTTTGCATTTTTCACTCCACCCTCAGCTTCACCCACACCCGGTCCGCCTCCTGGTGACTCAGGCCCAGCACCCGTCCGTCCGGCAACTCGACATTCCATTGATGACCGTCTCGGGAACGTGCTTTCACGGTAAGCAGCATACCCAGGGCGAAGTCGCTCTCGAGCGATTCGTTTTCCAACCGCACGACTTCTCCCCGGTGCCCTTCTCGCAGCATGGCCAACGGCACAACGGCTCCGGGCACCAGGTGCACGAAGTCCTCGGGGATCTCCGATCCGTGCGGGTCGTGTAGCGGGTGCCCCAGCCGATCGTCCAGATAATCGACCGCCTGTTCATCGTGAACGTGTTCCATGGCGTCCGCGCGGTCGTGCAATTCGCGCTGCGGCGTGCCGACCGATGCCAAATAGGTTTCCCATAAGCGGTGAGCTCGCTGGAGGCGCATCGCATAATCTCGACCTTGGTCGGTCAACCGGACATTTTCGCCGTCACGCACCAGCAAGCCTTCGCGGATCAACTGTTTTACAGCCTGTGTCAGTCGGTCGACCGAGCCGCCCATCAAGGTGACGAGTTGTGCGAGTGAAATCGTGTCTTGGCGCGACTTGAGCACGCTGCGCAGGACGTCTTCGATCAACATTTGAGGGATCATCCTCCGCCGCCTCAACCAGTCCGCCAGCACTCCGTAGCGAGGTGCGATCAGGAGGACGACGAAGAACTGGGCGGCTCCCGTGACGACGACTGCCGATCCCGGCGCCACATTGACCGCCTCGGCCCACAGGTAGCCGACGATGAAACTGGTCCAGCCGAACAGAGCACTCAAAGCCAGCATGCGAGGCAATCGATCGCAGAGCAGATAGGCCGTGGCAGCCGGAATGATGAGCAGACCCACTACTAGAATGACCCCCACCACGTTGACTCCACTGACGACGACGAACGACGTGCACGCCGTCAGCAAGTAGTCGAATGCCAGGACGGGGATACCAATCGAAGCGGCCAGTACCCGATCAAAGGCCACCAGTTGCAGCGAACGGTAAAACAGGATGTAGACGGAAAGTACGAATACGGTCACGAACGCCATCGCCCACAAGTCGGCCATCCTCACCGCCAGCAGTTGTCCGGTGAGAAAATGAACGACGTCGATGTGAACGTGCCGGCTGAAGAACGAAAGCAGCACGCCGCCGAGTGCGAAAACTCCCGTATAGGTGATCCCGATCACCGTGTCTTCCTTGATCCGGCTGACACGCGAGACCCATCCCACCACCACCACGGTAAACAGTGCCGCGAAGACCGATCCGATCAACATGGCCGGTGCATACGACTGGCTGGCGAACAGCAGTTTCATGACGAGAAACCCGGCAACGACTCCGGCCAGCATGGCGTGAGCCAGCGCGTCGGCCAGAAACGCCATGCGTCTCAAGATGATCCAGCAACCGGTCACGCCGCACGCAGTCGAGACCAGCGTTCCCACCAAGAGCGCCTTGATCAGGTGAGGATTCGACCGTTGCAGCTCGGTCAACCAATCGATCATCGGTCCGCCCTCTCGCCCTCGTCGCCGCGCTCTTCGGCGTCGCCCCCCTCCAGCACCTGAGCGAAGACGCGCAGCCGCCCTTCGTAGACTTGAGTCAACAGGTCGGCGCGGAGGACTTCCCGCGGTTCGCCGTAGGCATAGACGCGCTGCTTCAGTAGCAACAACCGATCAAAATACTCGGCGGCTGTCGCCAAATCATGATGCACCACCACCAGCGTCCGCCCGGCCGCCTTGGTCTCGCGCAATACGTCCAAAATGGCCGATTCGGTCGCGGCGTCGACTCCGGCGAAGGGCTCATCGAGCAGCAGGACCTGGGCTCCCTGCGCCATGGCGCGAGCCATAAAGACGCGTTGCTGCTGCCCCCCGGACAACTGCCCGATCTGCCGATCGGCAAGCTGTTGCATGCGCACTCGCCGAAGAGCCTCCTCGGCCGCCGCGTAGTCCTCGGGCGAAAGCGACCGATACCAGGGAACTTTGCCGTACCGCCCCATCAGCGCCACCTCGCGCACGGTGACCGGAAAATCCCAATCGACCGCGCTGCGCTGGGGCACGTACGCCACACTTCCTTTGATGCGATCGGTCGGTTGGCCGAAAACGCGGACTTGTCCCACGTCCGGCTTGAGAAATCCCAGGATCGTCTTGATCAGCGTCGATTTTCCCGAACCGTTGGGACCGATCACTCCCACCAGCGTCCCCGGTGGCACGGAAAACGACACGTCCAGCAAGGCCGGCACCGGACCGTAACTCACGGTGAGATGTTCCACGTCGATGGCCGGTTCAGTCATGGACGCCCTCCCCGGGATTCCACTGGACCACCCACGTCCCCATCACCGGCTCGCCGCTCGGCGCCCAAAAGGTCGTTTCTCTCAAGGGGATATCCCCCCGCCACAATCTCAAATGGACGGCACGGGAGGGCCCGAGAGATTTCGCCGGCCCAACGGCTTCGACATGCAATCGATTGACGCCCCGCCGCCAGCCGCCGCTCAGTTCCACGCGATATCGAAACGGTCCGGATGACACGATTGTGTCTGGATCGACCGAGCGTCCGTTCAGCACGATTGCCAGTGGTTCCGGCTGGAACGCATCTCCCGTCGCCTCGAATGTCAGCTCCATTTCCAGCGTCAGATCTTCGGTAGGTTCGGTGATGCGAGCCGGCGGTCGCCGAGGCACCACACGGCCGGCGAAACGGCTGTAGCCGGCAACGACTCCCAATACGACGACCGCGATCCCAGCGACCAGTGCGAAACGCATCGACCTTCACCTCGAGCCACTCGGGGGCGAATCGGCCAGGCTGCGCACCAGTTGCAGCACGTTTTCCCGCATCATGCCGATGTAGGTTTCTCCCGCCGAGTCTTCGGGGCCCATCGAATCGGAATAGAGGGTTCCTCCGATCTTCACGCCGGCGTCTTCGGCGATCTGCCGAATCAACTTGGGATTGACGCTGGTCTCCACGAAGATCGCCGGCACACCGAACCGGCGGATCGACTCGACCGACCGCCGTCGCCGCTCGGGGTCACTCCCGCCCCGGCCTCGGCTCCGGTCGACCAACCGGCGGGAGCGGCAGCGCGAAATCCATACGCGTCGCAAAAGTAATTGAACGCGTCGTGGCTGGTGACCAGCACCCGTCGCTCTGGCGGTATCTTCTCCAATTCCTTTTCGATCCACAGGTGCAAAGTGCGAAGCTCGCGGCAATAGAGATCGGCGCGCGCCCGGTATTCTCGCTCATGCCCGGGGTCGAGTCGCACCACCGCGCGCAGGATATTGCGGACGTAGACGGCAGCGTTGGCCGGGCGGAACCAGGCGTGAGGATCCTGCGCGGGTTCCTCGCCGTCGTTGCCGGGCACCATCAGCGGTGTCACGCCCTTCACGCAAGTGACCAGAGGTTTGCCGGCCGTGGTGGCCAGCGTGCGCATCCATTGTTTGCCCTCCAAGTGCCAGCCATTTTCGACGCAAAGTGCGGCCCTCGCCACCAACTGGGCATCACCCGACTTGATTTCGTAAAGATGGGGATCTTGTCCCGGAGCGAGAATGGAAACGACTCGAAAACGGTCACCGACGACTTGCCGGGCGAAGTCGGCCGTTTGCGTGGTGGAGCAGACGATGAGCGGTCGCTCGGCCGCCACGGCCCGGCCCGGATCGCCGGCCAACGCTGCCAGAACGAGCGCCGTCGTCAAGCCGAGGAATCTCCGTGCCACCATTGCCGGCTCCCCCTTTACCAGACTTATTCACGCTGCGCCGAGGCGAACTCGAGGACGCGGTCGATCGCCTCGTTCATCGCTTCCAAGTCGATCTCGTGGACGTCGATGGGATGCCCGATGCGAGTCAGCATGGTGATCGTCAGACGGCCACCCAAGTGTTGGCGGAATTCTTCCAGCCCGGCGAACAAGGCATCTCGCTGCCGCTCCAGCAGCGGATGGTGCAGATCGAAACCGAGTTCGCACAGGCAACGCAACACTGCCTCGGCTTCCACGACCGGGAGGTCGTGGCGCAACACCGAGTAGTACGTGTCGATGGCCACGCCGATGGCGACGGCCTCTCCGTGACGCAGTTCGAACCGGGTGAGCGTTTCCAAGCGATGAGCCGACCAATGGCCATAATCGAGCGGCCGAGCTTCTTGCATTTCGAAGGGGTCTCCGCCCGCGGTGATGTGCCTCAAGTGCCACAGTGCCGATTCGCGAATGGCCCGCTGACAGGCTGTCGGTTCGCGCCGAGCGATCCGGCCGGCGTCCGCACGCAAGCGGTGGAAAAACGGGGGATCCTTCAGCAGCGACACTTTCACGGCTTCCGAAAAGCCCGAGCGAAAATCGGAGTCGTCCAGCGACTCCAGCAGCGAGTAGTCGTTGATGACGCCCCAGGGAACGGCAAACGCGCCGAGCCAGTTCTTTTTCTCGAACAAGTTGATCCCGTTCTTGACTCCGACACCCGAGTCCGCTTGAGAGAGCGTGGTGGTGGGAATCCGAATCAGGCGAATTCCCCGATGGGCAATGGCGGCGGCGAGGCCGACCACGTCCAGGACGGCACCCCCGCCGGCCACGACGATGTAACTCTGGCGGTCCAACTCGTGCTCATGAATGACCTTGAGCATCCGCTCGAGCAGATGCACGTCGTTCTTGCTCGCCTCGCCCGCCGGAACCAACTGCACGCTGCCTGCCAATTCGAGCGACCGGTGGCGACGAGCCAGTTTCCAGATGCGCTGCTTCAGCTCCGGATGAGCGGCCGCCAGCCCTTCATCAAGCCAGAACTGGACCCGCGCCTTCCGATCGGGGGGTGTTGCGAGCAACTCCAGCAATACCCGCTCTTCGCGCTCCCACAGGTTTTGCGTGAATCGCATCCGGTGAACAAAGGGAACCGCAAAGGGAATATCGAAATGAGATTGGGTAGGATCCATGTCGGCAGGACGCAATCGCTTGGGCGGGTGGATTGTCGAGGATCGGAAAAGCCCTCGTCCTTTACCATAGTTGAAGATCGACCGCCCGTCACGGGGCGGGCCGAACCGTTGACCCGCGCTGCCGACTGCGGTAGGATGAGGCGAGTCTGCGGGTTTTTGCGCTTTTCAGTCTCTTTGGCCCGGTTTGCGTCCACCAGGTTCCCGTCATGGCGTTGACGTACTTCAAACGCTATCGGATGGAATTCGACCTGACGGCCGAACTCTTTCCTTGTCCACCGCTCCCCGCAGGCTACCATCTGCTCCCTTGGCACGATGGCCTGGTCGACCGGCACGCGCAAGCCAAGTACGCCAGCTTCTGCACCGAGATCGACGCGAACGTGTTTCCCTGCCTCGGCGATCTGGAAGGCTGCCGGCGACTGATGAACGACATCAGCCGGCGGCGGACGTTCGTTCCCGAATCGACCTGGTTGGTGCGCTACCAGCCGCCGGAACAAAAGCGACCGGAGGACTGCGGTACCATTCAGGGGATTGTGAACGACCGCGGCTACGGCGCCATCCAAAACGTCGGTGTCACTCCCATTCACCGCGGTCGCGGCCTGGGGACGACCCTGCTGCATCACGCCTTGACCGGTTTTCGGCGGCGAGGCTTAGAAAAGTGCTTTCTGGAAGTCACCGCCGAAAACATCGATGCCATTCGACTCTATGAACGACTCGGCTTCCACCGCGTGCGCACCGTGTATAAGGCGTCGCAGGTGATCTATTCCTGAGTGGACGCAGTAGACCGAGTGGACAAGGTGGGCCTGGGGAGCGGGGCGAGGGGTGTTCGCGGTGGCAGGGGATGTTGGCAAAGGGGCGGTGGTGGCGTTTGATGCCTCCGACAGCGCGACTGGGACAGGAGGTCGGCCGGCAGGAGCGCGGGGGCACCTCTAGCCCAAACCAGGCTCGTCGGATACCTTGCAACCCATTGTCTTTCTCTCGAGCCAGGTATGGGTGGACGGAGGCGCACAGCGTGAGCGACCTGATTCATACGCACGTATGCTCCAACAACATGGCGGTCTTGGGCGAGTCGATGCCGTGGCTCGAATCGGCTGCGCTGACGATCGTGCTGCCGGCAGGTTGCGTCTGGGATCCTGTCGATCGACTGGGGTTGGCCAATTTGACTTGCGAGATGGCCGAGCGCGGTGCGGGAAGCCGCGACAGCCGCCAGTTCTTGGAACAACTCGAGTTGTTGGGAGCCGACTGGTCCTCATCGGTCTCGGCCGCTCATACCAGTTTCGGTGCCGCCATGCCGGCCGACCGTCTGTCGGATGTCCTCCCACTGTTTGCCGACCTCACGCGCCGTCCTCGCCTGCCGGAGGAGCAATTGGAAGAGGCTCGGCAGTCGTGCCTCCATGAACTCCACGCACTGGAAGACGATCTGGCTCAACGAGTGATGGCGGCCTTGCGGAGGCACTTCTTTCCCGATCCGTGGGGGAGACTGCCCGAAGGCGACGAAGCGGCTCTCCAGACGGCAACTCACGGCGAAGTCCGCGAGTTTTGTCAGGGGCATTACCGAGCCGGCGAGGCGATTCTGGGCGTTGCGGGAAAGATCCATTGGACCGCGACTTTGGAACAGATCGAGTCGTTGTGGGGAGATTGGGACTCCGGATCGTCGGCGCCGCTGGTGACGACCGAACCATCGTACGGATACCATCACATCGAACATGACTCGGCTCAAACTCATATCGCCGTCGCCTGCTCCGCCGTCCCTTTTCGTGATCCCGACTTCTACCAGGCACGAGGCGCCGTCGGCGTCCTGAGCGACGGCATGAGTTCCCGGCTATTCACCGAGGTTCGCGAAAAACGGGGCCTGTGCTATACCGTTTCGGCATCGTGCCACACGTTGCGCGACCGCGGAGCCATTTTCTGCTACGCGGGGACGACTCCCGATCGCGCCCAGGAGACGCTCGACGTGGTGCTGGCCGAGCTGCGGCGGCTCAATGCAGGCGTGCAAGCCGACGAACTCCGCCGACTCAAGGCCCGCATCAAGAGCGTGCTGATCATGCAGCAGGAATCGAGTCGCGCCCGCAGCGGCCAAATCGTCGGCTCCTGGTACCACTTGGGACGCGTCCAGTCGCTGGACGAAGTGCGGCAGATCATCGACGGTCTTACCTGCGATTCCATCAATGACTATCTCACGCGGCACCCGCTGGACGACTTCACCGTCGTCACACTCGGACCACGACCGCTGGAGGTGAATACGTGACCTTCCTACAGCATCGACTCGATAATGGACTGGAGATCATCGCCGAAGTGAGCCCCGAAGCTTACACGGCGGCGTATGCTTTCGTGGTCGCCACCGGTTCGCGAGACGAAACCGACGCCGAGGCCGGACTCAGCCATTTTCTCGAACACATGGCATTCAAAGGAACGCCTCGCCGCTCGGCCGAGGAAGTCAACCGGGAACTCGACGAAATCGGATCGCAGGCCAATGCGTTCACCAGCGAGGAGCAAACGGTCTACTACTTGGCAGTCCTGCCGGAGTACCAACAGCGAGCCATCGACATCCTCGCTGACATGATGCGTCCATCGCTCCGCGAAGACGACTTCAACACCGAAAAACAGGTCATCCTGGAAGAGATCAAGAAATACGATGACGAGCCGCCCTACGGTGCGTACGACCGAGGCAAATTCTTGCATTTCGGCAATCACCCGCTGGGACGAAGTGTACTGGGAACGACCGAAAGCGTCTCCTCGCTGACCCCCGAACAGATGCGGGACTATTTTCGCCGGCGCTACAGTCCCGGCAACATGTTCGTGGTGGCGGCCGGGCGAGTCGACTTCGATCGTCTCGTGGCCGACGTGGAAAAGTGGTGCGGTGGTTGGGAGCCGGTGGAGACATCGCGAGAGACTGCAACGCCCCGGACCGGTACCGCTTTCGAAGTGAAGAAACACGAAGCGGCGTTTCAGGAGTACATCATCGAAATGGCCGATTCGCCGTCGGCCAAGATGCCCGACCGGTTCGCCGCCCGAGTCCTCGCAACCATCGTCGGCGACGATAGCGGCAGCCGCTTTTTCTGGGAATTGATCGACACGGGCCGAGCCGAATACGCCGTGATGAGCAGCTACGAGTATCTCGACGCGGGCCTGTTCCTCACCTACCTCTGCTGTCGCCCCGAAGCGGCGGCCGAGAACCTGCAGTTGCTCCGCCAGATCGAAAAGAAGACCCAGGCCGACGGGGTGACCGCTCGGGAACTGGAGCTGGCTCAAAGCAAGATCTGCTCCCATGTGGTGCTCAAAAGCGAACGGCCGATCAACCGGCTGTTCTCCGTCGGCGCGAACTGGCTGCAGTTGCGGGAGTACTGGACCGTCAAACAAGCCATCGAAGCCTATCGCTCGGTGAGCCTCGACGACGTCCATCGAGTGCTCGAGCATTTCCCCCTGACTCGCTGCACGACAGTCGCCGTGGGACCGCTCGATCAGCTTGGTGGAACCACGATCAACACGTGCCGGGACGTCCCTTAACGCCTCTGCGTCGGCACGTCATAGCGGGCCAACCGTCGAGGCGGCAGTCGGCCGCGAATCCGCAACGAGAAATGTTCGTCATCAGCATACTGGTTGGCCAAGTCGGTGATGCGAGCCCTCCTCCGAGTCAGTTCGTAGGAGACCGTTCCGTCGACCAAGCCGAAGTCGTAGGCGACTCGATCGGTGAGTCCCGTCAGCACCAGCCTCGGATCGTAAGCGAACCCGGTCCCCACCGCCTTTTGAATGTGGCGAACAATGTTGGTCGTGCAGTTGCTGGTCAAGGTATTGTAGAATTCGGGGCGCCGGTAGAGTTCGTTGGCTCGTTCCAACGCGTCCCGGAATGCCACCTGGGCCTCCTGTTCGGTGAGGTTGAGCGGATAGAGGTAGACGTCCGCCCTGCGGTACTTGGTGCGCAGCAGAATCAAGTCCCGCTCGTCCCCGATCACGTACATCAATTCAAAGCGGTCCAGGGCGCCGTCGAGCGGGTGATAACGCTCGCCTCGTTCCAACCGAGCCTCTGCGGAGACGATGATAAAATCGCCGTCGCGAAAGCCGAAACTCAGCATCGTGTGAGCCAGGCTGGGAGCCGCCGCGAACGGAGATACCAGCAGGTCGACGGAAACGACGTCTTCCAGACGGAAGGTCTTGTCGCGGTGCTTGACGATATAGTCCGTCTCGCTGTCGTATTCCGTCTGGCGGATGTTGTGAAGCGTAATCTCGTCGCCATCGAATTCGGCTCGAGGCAGCACTGCCAGATTGGGCTGCCAGGTGCGGTCCTGGGACGGCTGGGGTAGGACGGAAACCGGGACAGCTTCCGGTTTGCCGCCCAGCGATGCACATCCGCTCAAGCCGACTGTGCAGAGCATCCCCGCCACACAGAGTCGATGCCGCCAGGTGTCGCGAGGATGTTGCATGGATCCGAACAACTGCAAGCCGCTCCGGCTCGGGCACTCCAGCCGCAAACGGGACAGAAGGATTCCGCCACTCGGCCGAGCAGACTCTCCGCCGAGACTCGGAGGGACGTAGAGCTTGTAACCAAACCCGCCGAGCCGCTTCCCGGCCTCGGGCGCGTCGCTTGCGGCATGGAGTTTTGTGACAGCCCTTAGAGATATCGCTCCGCTCGGGCAGCGGCAAGAGAGAACGGGAGGCGTTGGCAAGCCAGTCAGTCTGGGCAACCCTGGACAATCGAATGCCCGCTTTGCTATCCTGCGTGCTGCTTCGTTCTTGAAGCTTCCCACGGCACTTTCACCAGGAGTTTTCTTTGATGGAACAGACATTGGTACTGCTCAAGCCCGACTGCGTCGAGCGGCGGCTGATGGGACGCATCATCCAGCGTTTCGAAGACAAGGGGCTCAATATCGTGGCGATGAAAATGCTGCGGATCACGCCCGAGTTGGCTCGTCAGCACTACGCCGAACACGTCGAGAAACCGTTCTACCCGGCTCTGGAACAGTTCATCACGGGAGCTCCCGTGGTGGCGATGATCGTGGAAGGGCTGGAAGCCATTCGTGTGGTCCGTGACATGCTGGGTCCCACCAGCGGCCTCAAGGCGCCGGCTGGCACGATCCGCGGCGACTTCAGCAGCAGCCGGCAGATGAATTTGGTCCACGCCTCGGACGGCCCCGAAGCGGCCGCTCGCGAACGGGAACTCTATTTCCGCTCCGAGGAGATCTGCGACTATCACCCCACTGTCGAAAAGTGGCTCAAAGCAAGGGACGAGTAGGTGCCGCGATGGTTTTTCAACAGCCGTTCTTCGATCGGTTGGCGGATGCCGTCTTGCAGTGTGGGAACCCGGTACTGGTCGGACTCGATCCACGCCGTGAGTCTCTCCCCGGACCGCTCCGAGTGGATTCCGACGAACCTGCTGCGTGGGCCAAGGCCTATCAGCGGTTCTGCTGCGATGTGGTCGACGTCGTGGCTGGGCGAGTCGCAGCCGTCAAACCTCAAGCTGCTTTCTTCGAAGAGCTGGGAGTCCCCGGCATGGAAGCTCTGGCGGCCGTGATCCGGCATGCCCGAGCCAAGGGGCTGCTGGTGATCCTGGACGGAAAACGCAACGACATCGGCTCGACCGCCGTCGCGTACGCCAAGGCCTACTTGGGAGAAGAAAGTGCCTGGGGATGCGATGCTCTCACGGTGAGTCCCTATCTGGGTGGGGACAGTCTCGACCCGTTCGTGGACAGGGCTCGCTTTACCAACAGTGGCATTTTCGTGTTGGTCAAGACTTCCAACCCCGGCGGCGGGATGTTGC
>JALSIV010000105.1 GCA_026989685.1 Pirellulaceae bacterium
AGGCAAGCGAGAGGGAGGCCTGAGTTTGCAGACTCGAGCCGACTGGTTGGCCGGCGGCGAAAGCGGTCCGGTCATCGAGCCGGGGGATGCGGATGCCAGCCTGTTGGTCGACTATGTCAGCGGCGAAGATCCCGAAATGCCGCAGCAGGGCGATCCGCTCACCGACGAGCAAGTCCACCTTCTCCGGCAGTGGATCGATGCCGGCGCTCCCTGGCCGAAAAACCTGAAGCTCAAACCCGACCCGCTGAACTGGTGGTCCTTGCGGCCCCTGCAGCCGGTCGCCGTTCCACCGGTCGAGCCTCGTTTCCGATCGTGGGTGATCAATCCCATCGACGCGTTTGTCGTCCGGCGACTGGCGGCCGCCGGGCTCACGCCCTCCCCCGCCGCAGACCGCCGTACGCTGATTCGGCGACTCAGCTACGATCTGATCGGTCTGCCACCGACGCCGGACGAAGTGCGTGCGTTCGTCGCGGACGAGCGGCCGGACGCCTATCAGCGACTCGTCGATCGACTCCTGTCCTCGCCTCACTACGGTGAGCGTTGGGCTCGCCACTGGTTGGATGTCGTCCACTACGGTGAAACGCACGGTTACGACAAGGACAAACCGCGCCCCCATGCCTGGCCGTACCGCGACTACGTGATCCGCTCCCTCAACGCCGACAAATCCTATTCGCGGTTCGTACTCGAACAACTCGCCGGCGACGTGATCGCACCGGAAGATCCTCAGGCACTGGTAGCGACCGGTTTCTTGTCTGCCGGCCCGTGGGACTTTATCGGGCATGTCGAACTTTCGGAGGAAAAGCTCGATGGCAAAATCGCGCGGAATCTCGATCGAGACGACATGGTCACCAACACGCTGCAGACCTTCGCCAGCTTGACCGTCGGATGCGCTCGCTGCCACGATCACAAGTTCGATCCCGTCAACCAGGAGGACTACTACTCGCTGCAAGCCGTGTTTGCGGCGATCGACCGCGTCGACCGAACGTATGACGCCGACCCCGAAGCGGCTCGGACCCGCCGCCGGTTACTCAAGCAGCAAACCGAGCTGGCCGAGCGTGTGGCGGTCGTCGAACGGAAACTGGCGGAAGCGGCCGGCTCCATGTGGAAACAAGTGGCGCGATTGCGCGAGATCCGATCTCAATCACCGGCACTGCGGCGTCAGTCGTTCGGATTCCACAGCGGCATCGAGGCCGCTCTCGACACTCGCAAGTGGGTGCAGATCGATCTGGGACAGTCGCGAACCATACAGCAGGTCGTGATCTATCCGTGCCACGATGGCTACAACAACATCGGCGACGGGTTCGGCTTTCCGGTTCGTTGGAAAGTGCTGCTGGGGAATACGCCGACCCCCAACAACACCTGGCTCACGATCGCCGACTACTCGCAGGTCGACTTCGCCAATCCCGGTGTGCAACCGGTGACGATCCGGATCCCGCCCCAGAAGGCTCGGTTTGTTCGCATCGAGGCGACGCGATTGGCGCTCCGAAAAGGGGACTACATTTTGGCGTTGGCCGAGGTTGCTGTGCACGACGAGACAGGACGCAATGTCGCCCTGGGTGCGGTGGTCACCTCGCTGGATTCCATTGAGGCTCCACCTCGTTGGCGGCGCGACAACCTGACCGACGGGATCTACTATGGGCAATCGGACCGGCACTGGAAGCAGTGGCGAGACGAGTCGGCCCAGCGCGAGTTGAGATTGGCGGAACGTGGCGGCGGCGATGCGAATTGGCAGACGTGGATCGAGCTGCGAACCCGATGGAAACAAGTCTCGGATAGTCTTGCTGCATTGCCTCCTCAACAACGAGCCTACGTAGGCATGGCCTTTCGCGGCACCGGCAATTTCCGTGGGACCGGTGGGAAACCTCGCGACATCTTCGTGCTGGCGCGAGGCGACGTGCGAAGTCCGCTCAAGCGAGTCGGTCCGGGGGTCCCGCCGCTGCTTCGTGGTGTGTCCTGTCGCTTCCAGCTTCCCGAAGATGCTCCAGAGGGCATGCGGCGACTGCGGCTGGCCCAGTGGCTGACCCGCCCCGACCATCCACTGACATGGCGCTCGATTGTCAACCGGATCTGGCTCTACCATTTCGGTCAGGGAATCGTGGAAACCCCCAACGACTTCGGACGGATGGGCGGTAAACCGTCCCATCCGGAGCTGCTGGACTATCTGGCTCTGCGATTCCAGAAAAGCGGCGGTTCGTGGAAGGACCTGCACCGTTTGATTGTCACCAGTGCCACGTACCGGCAACAGGTCGCCTCGCATCCTTCGGCCGTGGCGGTGGATGCGGGGAACCGGCTGTTGTGGCGAGCCAATCGGCGGCGTCTGGAAGCCGAAGCCGTGCGGGATTCGCTGCTGGTGTTTGCGGGGAGACTCGATCGGTCGATGTACGGCCCGTCGTTTCGGGACTTTGTGATCGAACGTCCCGAACACTCACCTCACTACGAGTATGGGAAGGTCGATCCCGCCGACCCTCGTCTGCACCGCCGCGCCGTCTACCGCTTCATCGTGCGGTCCCAGCCGCAGCCGATGATGCAGGTATTCGACTGCGCGGACCCGTCCATGTCGGTTCCGCAGCGGCAACAGACTACCACGCCGCAACAAGCCCTGGCGCTGCTCAACAATGAGCTGTCGATCTGGGTGGCCCAGCGCATGGCTGAGCGGCTCGAAAGGACCGGCCAGCCGCTCGAGAAACAAATCGAACTGGCGATGAGCTGGGTGTTGCAACGGACACCCGACGTTCGGGAACGGCAGTGGCTGACCGGGTACGCTCGCAAACACGGATTGGCGGCGGTTTGCCGAGTGCTCTTCAATTTGAACGAAGTGATGTTTGTGGACTGAGGTGAATCGGTGAATCAGACACAACGATGGAATCGGCGACAGTGGTTGTGGCGGAGCGGCGGCGGGCTGGGAGGCATTGCGCTGACGGCACTGTGTGCACGCGAGACGTTCGCCGAGCCAAACGGACTCCACTTTCCGGCTCGAGCCAAACGGGTGATCCAGTTGTTCATGGCCGGAGGGGCCAGTCATCTCGATCTGTTCGACTATAAGCCCCGCCTGATCCGCGATCATGGAAAACCGTGGGATCCGGGTGAAAAAGTCGAGCTGTTCCAGAGTTCGCCCGGCAATACGCTCAAGTCGCCTTGGGGTTGGAAGCAGTACGGCGACTCGGGAAGTTGGCTCAGCGACGTGGCGGCCCCGCTGGGAAAGGTGGTCGATGAGATCGCGTTTCTGCATACGATGACCTCGTCGTCGGCCGTCCACAGCCAAGCCACGCTGCTGGGGACGACGGGCTTTCCGACTCCGGGTTTTCCCGGTGCCGGTGCCTGGGTCGGTTATGCGCTGGGCAGCATGAACGACAACCTGCCTACCTTCGTCGTGTTGCCCGATCGGCGCGGCTTTGCTTCCAACGGAGCCAAAAACTGGGATGCCGGTTTTCTGCCTGCCAGCAACTCGGGAACCCTGTTGCGTGTCGGCGCAGACGAACCGATCGAGGACTTGCAGCCTCCCGAAAAGAGTTTTGTGACTCGCGAGGCCGATGCCGACGCACTGCGGCTGTTGGAAAAACTGAATCGGCGCCACGCCGAAGCCCGCCCGGGCGACAGCCAGTTGGAAGCTCGGATCCGCAGCTACGAACTGGCCGCGAGCATGCAACTGAGTGCTCCCGAAACGCTCGACCTTTCCAAGGAGCCGGAGCACATCCTCCGCGCATACGGTGTGCAGCAAGGCCGTCCGGTATACCCTGCGGAGATCAACGAACGGGAGGAAACCGACTACTTCGGTACCAAGTGCCTGATCGCTCGGCGGCTGCTGGAGCGAGGTGTTCGCTTTGTGCAGATCTGGTCCGGTTGCGACAACGCGTTTCCTCGCCGCAACTGGGACTCGCATGAAGATATCGCTCGAGACCATTGGCCGCTCGGACGCGGAATGGCTCGAGCGGTCGCGGCGCTGATCGACGACTTGCGGCAGCGGGGCATGCTGGAAGATACGCTCATCCATTGGACGACGGAATTCGGACGCATGCCCTGCGCCCAGCGTTCCGAAGGCCGCGATCACAATCCGTTCGTGTTCACCAACTGGTTCGCCGGCGGCGGAATCCGCGGCGGCGTGCATTACGGAGAGAGTGACGACTGGGGCTACAAGCCGGCCGATCCGCAGATGGCCACCACTTGCCACGACGTATACGCCACCATGCTTCATGTCCTGGGTATCGATCACGAAAAGCTGACGGTGCGGCGCGACGGCATCGACCGGCGGCTCACCAATGTCGGCGGCCGCGTCGTCAAGGAGATCCTGGTGTAACAGGCTGTCCCAAAACTCCATGTTGCAAGCAACATGTCCGAGGCCGGAACGCGACGCGGCGGGTTTTGTTACAGGCTCTAAGATGGCCCGGCGTGTTTTCCCCTACGTCGGGCGGATGGGCCTCTGCTTCGACGTAAGCGCCCATTTTGGCCGCGTCGGGGTCCGGGTTACCTTGGATGGAAATGTTCGTTTCTTTACCTTTTCCGCCAAGGAGGTTTTCATCATGGCCCGAAAACGCAACCCCCCGAAACCGAACGACGGTGGCGAACCCTACTGACT
>JALSIV010000106.1 GCA_026989685.1 Pirellulaceae bacterium
TCGAGTTGCTTCCCATCAGCGAACACCCGTATACGGGAAGCTGGGGATATCAGACCACCGGATACTATGCGGTGACCAGTCGATACGGGACGCCCGCCGACTTCATGTACTTCGTGGACTACTGCCATCGCCACGGAATCGGCGTGATCATCGACTGGGTTCCCGCGCACTTCCCCAAGGATGCCCATGGATTGCGCCGCTTCGATGGCACGGCGCTCTACGAGCACGAGGATCCGCGGCGGGGCGAGCATCCGGACTGGGGGACGTTGATTTTCAACTACGGCCGCAACGAAGTACGGAACTTCTTGATCGCCAACGCCCTGTTCTGGCTCGACAAGTATCACATCGACGGCTTGCGCGTCGATGCCGTGGCATCGATGCTCTATTTGGACTACAGCCGCAACGAGGGCGAGTGGTTGCCGAACCAGTACGGCGGGCGGGAAAACCTGGAAGCCATCGAGTTTCTCAAGCTATTCAACGAGCGCGTACACGCCGATCATCCCGGGGCGTTGACGATCGCGGAAGAGTCGACGGCTTGGCCGGGAGTCTCGCGACCGACGTTCGACGGCGGCTTGGGCTTCAGTCTGAAGTGGAACATGGGGTGGATGAACGACACGCTGCGCTATTTCCGCAAGGACCCGATCCACCGTCGGCATCATCATGACGAATTGACCTTCAGTTTGATCTACGCCTTTCATGAGAATTTCGTGCTGCCGCTGTCGCACGATGAGATCGTCCACGGCAAGGGGTCATTGCTGGATCAAATGCCGGGCGACTTATGGCAGCGATTCGCCAATCTGAGAACCTTGTATTCCTACATGTGGGCGCATCCGGGCAAGAAGCTGATTTTCATGGGAGATGAGATCGGACAGTGGTCGGAATGGAACCACGATGGGCAGGTGGATTGGGATCTGTTGCAGTGGCCCAAGCATGTGGGCATCCAACGGTTGATCGCCGATCTGAACCGGTTACACCGGGAAGAGCCCGCCCTACACGAACTCGATTTTCATCCCGAAGGCTTCAGTTGGATCGACTGCCACAACGCCAATGACAGCGTGTTGTCGTTCCTGCGCAAGGCTCGAAACCAGGACGACTATATCCTGGTCTGCTGCAATTTCACACCCGTGGTGCGCGAAGGCTACCGCCTGGGGGTGCCTCGTGGAACCTGGCACAGCGAGATTTTCAACAGCGACTCGGAGTACTACGGCGGTTCCAATACGGGGAACGGACCGGGAGTTCCCGCCGAAGCGGTTCCGCATCAAGGCCAATCGCACTCGCTGCTGGTGACGCTGCCGCCGCTGGCCGCCTGCATGTTCAAGCCGCAGGCCTAGTCGGATCAGGAGCTTTCATCCACCCACTGGACCTCGAATTCCTCGCTGAGCCGGTCGTACCACTCGGTGAAGAACTTGAAGCGGTCTTCCTGGGCGAGTTGTCGCAATGTGATATCGGATCCCGATACCAGGAACAACTCGCGCAACTGTTCCGGCCCGACCACTTCCCGGACCAGTTCCACGGCGAAGGCGTTTTTTTCGGGCAGATCGTGGGTGATCGTCCGCTCGTTCTTTCCTTGATGCAAGCGGAATATCTCCTCCATGAACGGATCGCCCAGGTCGCGCAGCACCACCTCCTCGCCCTTCCCGTTCTTGCCTCGCACCGGACTGAGCATGGGGGGCTGCCTCGAGGCGGTTCCCACGGCACCGGTGGTCATCCAACTGAACGGTTCGGTGGTGATCAGCGAATTGCGTTCGGATTCGCTGAGCGTCTCCTTCAGGGGCTTCTTCTCTGCGTCTGCGCGAGCGATCAGTTGCTTGGCGTACTCGGCGGCACGGCGGTACGCTTCGCGGTAACGCCAAAACTCGGTAACGCGATCCCGCACCTCTTCGAGTTGGGGAACGCGTTCGGGCTGTACTTCCGCCACCCAAAACAAGAACACTTGCTGCGGTGCACCGAAGCTCCCGCCGAATGCGAAGGGCGAGCTGATCATCTGAGGTTGAAACCGCGGAACGTCGTCGGGAGTTTCTTCGGATAGCAACCGGGCCGCCAGGTCGCGGAACATGATGGTCGGGTTTCCGCTGCGAGCCTGGAGATTCAACTCGGTGGCCTGCAGCAGTTCGAGATAGGGCTTCGAATCATCCGGTAGGCTCGAGGAGAGCTGGGCGATTTCCAGCAAGTCGAGCGGTGGAGTGGTGTGGTACTCCAAACCGTACTTCTTGGCCAGGGCGGCAAAGTCGGGGAGTTTGGGTTTTGCTCGTTTGAGCGCTGGATCTTTCCAGAGAGCCCATGCGTTGGCGTAGCGCTCGACGGACCGGCGAGCCGCCTCAATGGCCAGTTGCATTTCTGTCGTGGCGTCGGCGGTGACTCGTTCGCGAGCGATTTTTTCGCGGATTTCCTTTTTCAGTTCGTCATCCAGCGGCTTGTAGCGGACAGGAGGCGACGGTTTGTCCGCTTCCTTTTGCTTTTCTTTTTCCTTCGGGGCGGTTTGCGGCTTGTCGGACGAGGCAGCCCCCGGAGGTGTTTTTTCCGCTGGGGGCGACTTCTGGGGTTCTCCGGTAGGGGACTGGGCCTTCTTTGCTTGCTCGGCCCCCGTGGACTCGGTTGTCTTCTCGGTGGATTTTCCGGGTGGCTGTTTCTTCTGAGGAGAGTCTTGCTGGGCGAGGACGTAGAACGCCGAGTCGGTGGGATGATGGGAGCTTTGTGGTGGAGGCGTCTTCTTTCCGTCCGACTTGGTCTTGCCGTCGGATTTGTTCTTGCCGTTGGAATTGGCCTCTTGTTTGTCCTTTTTCGTATCGGATGGGTTGCCCGGTTGACGCTTGGCCTTGTCGCCATTGGAGTCGCCGGCGGTGGGCGTTTGGTGGGGCTGGTCTTTCGGAGAGCTTGGGGGCGTGGTTGAAGGTGACTTGTCGCCGGTTTTTTCGGCGTCCGGCCGATTGTCGTCTTTCTTTTCGTCGGTCTGCTTGCTGCCGGAGTCCGATTCTTCGGACGGTAGATCGATGATCTGGTACAATCGCTTGTTCTGCTCGTAGTACTGTTTGATCTCCTCATCCGTGATGGTGGGGAGTACCTTCTCGACGTGCTTTTGCAGGAAGTCGTTGAAGACGGCTCTAAAATACCCGAACGAGGCTTTGCGGCGGATCTTGAACCCGGGTTTGGGGCTGAGCGGATCGGGATATCGGTCTTTCCCCTGTTCGTACAGTTTTCGCAACTCCGATTGGGGTGGTGACTCGGGGACCTTGTCGAGTTGCGATTCGGCGCTGATGGGCAGGATGTCGCAGACGACCTGGCGATGGAGCTTTTGGTAATACTGCCAGAGTTGGCCCGGGGAAAGGCTCATCGTACTGCCGATGGAGATCTCGACCATCCGCTGCGACAGCAGGTCGATGCGGAGTTGATCGAGGACCGCAGCATAGTTGAGTCGCTTGTCGGCCACGCTCCGCAGCAGAGCCAGATATTCCTGGCGGTTCTTCAGGCTTTCATCGGAAACGAGGTCGAAATAGTCCAACAGAGCGTCGTCGTTGATGACGATACCCAGCGATTCCGCTTTCTTGGCCAGGACGATGCGGCGGACGAGTTCCTGTTCGTTTTGGGCTCGAGCGACCGGAGCCGTCTTGGGACGCCCTTTCTTAGCCAGCGCACGCTGGATCAATTCCTGCTGGAAATCCTGGATGATATATTCGGCCAGCATTCGCCGGCGGATTTCACTCTGAGTGATCTTGCCGTATTTCCACTCGACAACCACCTTGTCGGGGCCCGAGCGACCGCCGCCGCGGCTCAAG
>JALSIV010000107.1 GCA_026989685.1 Pirellulaceae bacterium
TGAAGTGTGAAGTGTGAGGTGTGAGGTGTGAGGTGTGAGGTGCGAGGTGTGAGGTGTGAGGTGTGAGGTGCGAGGTGTGAGGTGCGAGGTGCGAGGTGTGAGGTGTGAGGTGCGAGGTGTGAAATCTGAAATTTGAGATTTGAAATTTGAGATTTGAAATCTGAAACCTCAAATCTGAAATCTGAAATTTGAAATCTGAAATTTGAAATCTGAAATCTGAAGGAACGCGATGGCGGCTGGAGAGGGCAGCGCCGGCAACATGCGCGCAGATGTTACGAAGTAAGACTCTGGACCTTTGGGAAAAATCTGGACCTTTGGGAAAAACTCGCGAACCTGCATCCAACCCCGCTCCGCTCCGTCGCGCCTTCCGCGTGCGGCTCGAAGTCCTGTTGCCGCATCTTAGAGCCTGGAACAAAACCCGCCGCGTCGCGTTCCGGCCTCGGGCATGCTGCTTGCAACATGGAGTTTTGTGACAGCCTGTTACTCCCATCCTCGTCGCAAGACGGCGAAGGCACAAGGCCCGAAAACGAACAGAGGAAGCCAGGCGGCCAGTGATGCGGGACGCACGATCAAGTAACTTCCCATGGCGTGAGCGGCCAGGACGACGCAGAGGAAACCGATCACCAGCAAGATGGCCATTCCGCCGGCGAAGAAGATGCTGTGCCCGTGGCGCCGCGTCACGAGCGGCAGCCCGAGAATCAACAGGGACATGTCCAGCAGAGGCTGCACGAGTCGCGCGTGAAGCAACACTCGCGCGTCGGCGCCGTAGTCGAGGCTTGGATTGCGCAGTGCCCCGACGAGTTCTCGAGTCGACAGGTAGCGGCGGTAACGCCGCCCGAACGCCAATTCCTCAAAGGTGACATCGCTCACCAGGAAAAGTTCATCGGGCTTCAGCCAGTCGGTATCTGGAGGAGTGAGAATCACGCGGCGCGATCCGACTCGAGCCGTCTGCCGTTCGGTCGCGTCGACCGGCTGCGTCACGCCGACGATCCGATAACCACCGGGATGTTCGTCGCTTGGCGGCTCGTATCGAGCTTCGGCACCGGTAATGGCGGGTCCCCAGTGGGCGAGCGCGTCCGGCAGTTGGAAGACGGGGCGCACGATCGTCCGCCGCGATGCAATCACTCCTTTGCCGGTAAACAGAATCCGGGTCTGGAAGTCGAACACGGGCGTGAAGGATCGTGACTGGTCACCGGCCCAGGTCTGGGCATTGCGGGTCAGTTTGTCGCGAAAGCCGGGAATCCAGAGCTCGCGGTTGACCGCCGCCAGCAGCGCCACCAGGCAACCCGCCAGCAGCAGTGGCCGGACGACGCGCCGCTTGGGAACGCCGGCCGCCATGACCGCCGTCAGTTCGTTGGTGCGCTGCATCCAGGTGATCACGAACAACGCCGCCACCAGCGCCAGCAGATGACTGATCTGGTCGAAGAAGGTGAGAATGCGAGGGCCGTAGTATTCGACCAATACGCCGACTCCGAACCGATCGATATGCCGGAGGAACTCCTCCAGATTACCGAACAAATCGATCACGATGTATAGTCCGCTGAAGCTGGCGAATGCCACCAGCAACGTTCGCACGAAGATGCGAATCACATATCGATCGAGCAGGTACAACGGCGGAATCACACTCTGCTGTCCTTCCTTGGAACGCCGGGGGAATCCGATCAAGCATCCATGACGCGGCGAATGGCTCGAGCCAGCAGAGCCATCCCTTTTTCGATGTTCTCGCACGTGGGAACTCCAAAGCTCAAACGCATCGTATTGGCTTGAGCCGGCTCGCCTTCCAGCGGGAAGCAGTACTGGCCGGGAACGTACAGCACTCCCTCTTCCATGGCGATCTCTTGCAATGTTCCTCCCGGTCCGGTGGCGATTTCATCCGGCAACGTCACCCACACGTACAATCCACCTTCGGGGCGCACCCACTCGACGCCCGGCAACGATGCAAACTCGCGTTCGGCCGCCGCCAACATGCACTCGAGTTTGGTGCGGTAGGCTTCGCGCAGGTATTCGACGTGAGGCAGGAACAGGCCCTGGTCGAGCACCTCGGCCATGATGAACTGGTTGAAGTTGGGCGAGCCGAAGTCGATGTTGCCCTTCTGGTTGCAAACCGGGGTGACCAGATGAGGAGGCAGAACGCCCCAACCCACCCGCAAACCGGGAGAGAATGTCTTGGAAAACGTGCCCGCGACGATCACCGTATCGTGTTCCTCGTCGGCCGTCCACATGCTGGGAATGTCGTCGCCCTGATAACGGAGCAACCGGTAGGCGGCGTCTTCGATCACGTGAATGTGATGGTGGCGGCGCGACCATTTCTTGGCGATTTCCACCACCGCCTCGCGGCGCTGGCGAGGCATCGAGACCCCTTGCGGATTGTCGAAGTAAGGCACCAGGTAGATCGCCTTGACGCGGGGAAGCTCGCCCTCGTGCTCGAGTCTTTCCAGCGCCTCCACCAGCGCTTCGGGAATCATCCCCTGCCGGTCGGTCGTCACACCGTACGAGCGGCACCCCAAGTTGCCGAGCGTTCCGAGGAAGACCAGGTAGGTAGGAGCTGCGCAGAGAACGATGTCGCCCGGATCGAGCAGGCTCTCACACACCAGGTGCAGCAGTTGGTTGCTGCCGGCGGTGATTACCACTTGTTGGACCGATGGCGGTGCCACACCGGCGGGGAGTTCCAGTTGCTCGATCAGTCGCTCCCGCAGCGGAGCGTATCCCGGTGTGATGCCATATTGCAATGCCCGCCGCCCACGTTCCGGCTCCCGCGTCAGCGCCTCGACGGCTCGCTGAGTCGCCTCCACGGGCAAGGTCTGCTGGTCGACGAATCCGGCAGCCAGGGAAATGAGCTGGGGATTGGCCAGTGCCGTCGCCATCAAATCACTGATCGGCTGGCCTTCTGCCCAGGCAGCACGTCGACTGAGACTTTGAGCTGGCATGGCACGTCATCGCTGGAGAGGTCGGAAGCCGCGGCCGATTGTTCGCTCGAGGCGGATGGCCGCCAAACATGGTTACCTTAAGCGAGTTTGAAAGGGCCGGCAAGTCGAATCGCTGGCTGGCTGGAGCCGGCCTTTGCAACATTTTCAACACAATTTCCAAGATTTACCGACACTGCCCTTGACTCGCCCGTCGATTTCCCGGTATCACTCTCGCCGCTTATCAGAAGCTGCACCAAGACTCGTGGCCAAACCGCGGGTCTTGTGGCAGGCGTTAGAAAATCTGTTCCCAACGACTTGTCGAAACCGACGGTCGACCGCCGGTGGTCGAGCGTCCCGGTGAGCCGTAGCGGGACCCGCTCGGGAGCATCGCCAGGGATGGCGTTGCGGCGGGACCGGTGACGGCCCACTTGGGATTCCATGTCCGTTTTTCTGGTTTCGTGCATCTCGCAGAAGGAGAAGCGCGTTGAACGTCAAGGCGAACTTTCAGAGGCTTTGCGTGGTGGTAGCCGCCACGCTCACAACAACATGGGTACAGGCGGATCCGCCTCCGGGCTCTTCGAGCTTCGGTCCACCGCCGCCGAACGCGTCTCGGTTCGCACCACCGGGATCGCCGAAGGCGACTCAGACCGACTGGCTGTTGCAGGCTCGGATGGCGATCGCCGCCGGGCAAATCGATGCCGCGTCGGCCGCGCTGGCCAAGGCACGTCAAAGCGGTGCTCCGGCCACCGTGGCCGGTGACTCGGTCGACCGGGTCTCCGCACTGTTGGGACAGGCGCGCCGCTTCATCCGCGGCCCGCAGGCGGGCGACTCGCGCGAGCAGTACCGAGTCGCCTTTGGGCAATTCCTGACCGACCAAGCGGCCGGGCTGATCCCTTACGGGCAGCTCGACAAAGCCGAAGAGCTGGCTCGGCAAGCCGATGCACTGGGGGCCCACTATCCGGCCGGCCAAAAGACGCCGCAGGTGGTCCTCCAGCAAATCTCGGCGGCCCGCCGCGCGGCCAGCGGCAGTCGGTCCGCGGTGGCGGCCACGTCGTCGCTCAGCGACCAGCGCCCCGGAATGCCCCGGCGTCTTCCTCAGGTCACTTCGAACGGCGCTGCCAATCCGAAGAAGGCCGAAGCGCTGCAGTTCCTGGCGATGGCTCGAGCTGCACTCGACCGGGGCGACGTCGTGGGGGCCGACCAACTGATGAAGAAGGTCAAAGCTCTGAACGTTCCCAACTCGGCGTTCGGTCCCAACGAACCCCGGCCGTGGGAAGTGGAGCTCGAAATCGCGTCTGCCCAGAAGCGGCGTTTTCCCACCGCCCAGGCCGCCTATCAAGCCAGTCCGGCAGTCGCCACCGATTCAACGCGCGGCGGCCGCTTCGCCGTCCAGCCCGGAGTCTACCAGCCGTCCAACGATTCGACGCGCACCCAGCCGGCTCAGGCCACCAGTGGAGTTCCTACTCCGGCGGCCGGCGCGGCGCCTCCCAGTGAGGCCGAACGCCTCTACCGGGACGGACTGAAGGCGCTCGAGGGACAACAGCGGGCTCAAGCGCTGGCCCTGTTCCAGCAAGCCTGGCAACGCCAGGATCAGCTCGACGAGGCCATGCGACGGCAGCTTCAAGAGAAGCTGGTGCT
>JALSIV010000108.1 GCA_026989685.1 Pirellulaceae bacterium
GAAAACGAGTAGACGACTATGACCAGTGAGCCTGTTCAGACGGAAGTCGGCAGCTATTTCATCACCAACTATCCGCCGTACTCGCAGTGGACGGCCGACCAGATCGACGAAGTCTATACGGCGATGGCCTCGCCGCCTCGCGACGTTCCGATGGGGCTGTATCTGCACATTCCCTTCTGCCGCAAGCGGTGCAAGTTCTGTTATTTCAAGGTCTACACCGAGAAGAACTCGCAAGATATCGCCCGCTACATGGAGGCATTGGAACGCGAAATCGGTTGGGTGAGCGAGCAGCCGGTGATTGGAGGCCGCCCCTTCCGTTTCGTCTATTTCGGTGGCGGAACGCCATCGTTTATCAGCGTGCGGCAGTTGGAGTCTCTGACCGAACGGCTCAGACGCCATATCGCCTGGGATCAAGCTGAGGAAGTGACGTTCGAGTGCGAGCCGGGGACGCTTTCGCAAGCGAAGGTGCAAGCCATTCGCGACATGGGAGTGACGCGACTCAGTCTTGGTGTCGAGAACTTCAACGACCGAATCCTGGAACTCAACGGGCGCGCTCATCTGTCGGCCGAAATCGATCGCGCCTGGAAGTGGATCGTCGACACCGGTTTTCCCAATGTGAATATCGACCTGATCGCCGGCATGGTGGGGGAGACCTGGAAGACCTGGAAGGAAACGGTGCGGCGGACCGTCGAGATGGCGCCCGACAGCGTGACCGTCTACCAGATGGAACTTCCTTACAATACCGTGTTTTCCAAGGAGATCTTGCAGGAACACAAACAGTCTCCGGTGGCGGACTGGAAGACCAAGCGAGAGTGGGTCGACTATGCATTCGGGGAGCTGGAAGCGATCGGCTACCGGATCAACAGCGCCTACACCGTTGTCAAGGACCCGCAGCGGGTTCACTTCCATTATCGCGATCACTTGTTCCGCGGATCGGATCTGCTGACGACCGGCATCGCCAGTTTCGGCCATGTGTCGGGAATCCACTACCAGAACCTTCCCGAATGGGGAGACTACCTAGGAAAGCTGCTGAATGAAAAGGCTCTGCCGCTATGGCGGGCCTACCGGCCGACTCCCGACCAACTATTGATACGCGAAGTGATTCTGATCCTCAAGTCGGGACGGTTGGATCCGGTGTATTTTCAGGACAAGTTCGGCGCGGACATCCTCGAGCGATGGAAGGATGTGTGGCAAGAGTATCGGGACCAGGGCTGGTTGACCATCGGCGATGCCGGCGTCGAACTGACTCGAGCCGGCCTACTGCGAGTCGACTCGCTACTACCGGCGTTCTTCCAACCGCAGTTTCGCAACGTGAGGTATACGTAGGAAAGGTGAGGGGTGAAGTGTGAGGGGTGAAGGGGGAAGGGTGCGACTGGGAAAGGAGTATCGGTCCACTTCGTCCACTCTGTCCACTGGCGTAATCCATGGCCGACTCGCTGACATTCTTGATGGGCCAGTATGAGGCTCGATTCCCAACCGACCGGTGCTACGCCCGCAATCACATGTGGGCACAGCAGCGGCAAGACCGATGGCGATTCGGATTCTCGGCCTACGCCGTGAGGCTGCTGCAAGACGTCTATTTTCTCGATTGGACGATCGATGAAGGGATGGAGTTGGCCGAGGGGCAGGAGATCGGATCAATCGAGAGCAAGAAAGCCGAGAGTGCGCTGTATGCACCGATTGCCGGCCGTGTGGCATCGATCCATCAGGCATTGTTGCAGGATCCCAGTGGCATCAACGTGTCACACTATGAAAGCGGGTGGTTGTTCGAGATGATCGGCGAGGGAAGCGAATTGATGACAGCCGGGCAGTATGTCGAGCATTTGGCCGAGGTGTGGGAAGTGACGCAGCGGACGATCAAGGGGCAACTCAACGATTAGGCGGCAGGCGCGTCGATGGAGTTTCCAAACGACGTTGCCTACGAGGGTTGCTGCCAGCGGGATGCGTCGAAGTGCTGTGCGTAGACGCCGTAGTCGTGAAAGAACCAGCGTTTGGCCAGCCGATAGGCCCAGCTTTTTTCGGGGATCTCACTGCCGGGTTGGTATTGCGACACATGCGGTTCGGCTCGCTGGTATTCTTCCAGCACGGTTTTGCGAGCGGTCGAGTCGTGCGCGCCATGGCGGGTTGCCAGTTCGACCAGCAGATCGGGGCGTTCCAGAGCGATGCATCCGCGAGTCGTGCGCGCGGCCAACTCGCGAAAGTCCTTGAGGAACGCCGATTCATTCAGCGTTTCCCGCAGCGGCCGCGCGTCGTGAATCGACTCTTTGGCGATCTGAATCACCGGGCATGGTTCGATATCGCCCCAGGGGCTGATGTGATGGGTGAAGCCGGTGGCGGCGGGACAGAGGGCCTGGCCGTTGCCGTCGTGATAGGCGTCGATGACGATGATCGGTTTTCGGGCTCGAGTCTCGACCACGAACTCGCGGACCCGCCGACTCTGCTCGGGTGTCAGGCACAGGTCCGGATTGGGATCGGGGCCGACAGGGCGATAGACGTGAAACCAGCAATAGAACACGCCCATTTCGATCAGGCGATCGACCCAGGCGTCGGAGAGCAGGTCGAAGTTGGTGCGGCAGAGGCTGGTGCAAACACCGGTGAACAGCTTGTTTTCCAGCGCGTGCCGTAGCCCCTCGAGCGTCGATTCGTACACGCCACTCCTGCCTCGCCGCTGGTCACTGACGATCGCATTGCCCTCCACACTGATCAGAGGAGTGACATTGCCCAGACGCCGCAGTTCCTTGGCGACCTCGGCAGTGATGAAATACCCGTTGGTGAACACCTGGAAGTAGGCATCGGGATGGCGGCGGAAGATCTCGAGCAGGTCCGAGTGCAGGAACGGCTCTCCCCCCAGGATGCCGAAGACGCGGTTTCCCATCGCCTTGGCTTCGTTGAGCAGCCGGTCCATGGCATCGAGTTCGATGCGCTGCTGCTTGGCTGCCACGTCGACCCAGCATCCCTGGCAACGGAGATTGCAACTGTTGATCACGGAGATATACAGAAACGGCGGGAAGAACTCGCCTCGGCGGATCCGCCGCTGGTGTTTCCAAATGGAACGCATCCCTCCCCAGGCGGCCAGTCGGGCCGCTTTCCACAACAACCGTTTATCGGTCTCCAGCAGCAGTCGCCGGGCCATTCGCAAGTACATTGCCGCTCGCCCCTACAGTTCCATGGCATCGAGTTCGTCGAGCATGTCGTCCAACTCGTTTCGTTCGGCCGCCGCTGCATCACGCTGCCGTTGAACCTGGCCGACCGGTGTTCGTCCCGCCAGCATCAACTGTTCGTCGCGTTCGCGAGCCGCGATTTCCTGAGCCGACGGGGCACCGAAGAGCTGCGAGAGGTCGATCTTCAGACCGCCGTCGGCCACGGCTCCTCCGGCGATCGCCGGAGACTTGTGTTGGGGAAAGATGATGGCGTTCTCCGGACAGACACGGCTGCAAGCCGGACAGCCCTTCCGGCAGTTGTCGGGCTGTTCCACCAGGATCTGTTCCATCGCATCGACGCCGTAGACGCCGAACAGGCAGAAGTCGATGCATTCCATGCAGTTCGTGCAACGGCCGTAGTCGATGACGGGATACCAGCGACGTCGCAGCGGAGCGGTTGTGGCGAGTGGTTCGCCGGTGGTGGGTTGGGCGGTCGAGGTGTCTTCTGCGTCGGCCGGGGGCGAGGCCGATACGAGTTGAAGCGTATAGAGCCGCGTGGTTGCCTCACGGCGAATCCGTTCCAGTTCCTCGAAGTATTCTTCGGCTCGCTCGCGGGCCCGCAAGTCGATGCAATAGATGAGGCGTTTGGAAGCTGGGGGGTCCGAGGCGGACGATGGCGGACCGGAAGATGATTGCGAGCTCTCCTCGCCACCGTCGGTTTCCTCTTCGGCCTCGTGCAGGAGACTCTTTCCGAACCGGCCGTGGATTCCCAGTTGAGCCAGCGTCCAGAAGGCGGCTCGAGGATAGTGCCATGACAGCACGATCATCGGCCCGGTGATTCCCTCCAGCGCGAGGAACGCGGAGTCGTCCCAGCCGATATCGTAGAGATTGGGAATCACGCACAGATCGAACTGCGGCCGTCCGATCAATTCGGCCACCAGCTCTTCTTCCAGTTTGCGTTTGTCCGGATGGCGACTCTGCCCCTGCGACAATACTACACTGATTCGTCCGCTCATCTTGTCGGCCTCGGCTCCCCTGACTGTGCGACTTGGATGGTTCCTCCAGATTCCATCGTAATGTGAGCGGTGATGGGAAAGCTAGAGGCTGTCCGGGGCGGAGGTTTTCCCGGCGCTGCCGATAGTGGTATATTGGCGGCGTGACAGGGCGAAACAACTGATGGAGGACTACCTGTGATACGCAGCCTGTTGATCACTCGAGGGGCGTTGGTCTGCTTGGCGGCCTTTTTCGGACAGCTTGCTGTGGGCTTCGAACTAAATGACCGAGCGCAATTCTGCGACATCCGTTGAGCCTAGGGGACTGTTGTAGATTGTGTCGTTTCTCGGTTTCGCCGTCGCAGGTAATCTCGGAC
>JALSIV010000109.1 GCA_026989685.1 Pirellulaceae bacterium
GACCACCAAGGGCGGCAGTACAATCGGTATGTCCAAAATCGCGTCGATCAGATTGTGAAACGGAAACCGGTGGCGCGACAACAGATAGCCGACCGGCACCGCCACCCATAGTGACAAGATGGTCGTGAGGGTGCACGCCAGCAATGTCAATTTGATCGAGTACCGGATTTCTCTTTTCTGAAGCGCCGTCACCAGCGGATTATGCGTCCAACGGGAGAGGCGCGGATGCCGGCGTTCCCATTCACTGGGAACGCGCCCCCGCCATCGAAATCGGATTTCCGCCAACGCCGCTTCGGACGGAAGCGAAACCGTCAGCGCCGTCACCTCCCGCTGCTCCAACACCACGCTGCGCACTCCGTCGGCTCCACTGGCCGGAATACGGCGCCGCCTGATGACGGCTCCCGAAGCGTCGTGCAATGTGAGCACGGCCGTGTCGCGCGTATTGAGCAGGACCACCTGGTCGAGAGCCACCGGATCGACCCATTCCAGTCGCACGACCGCGGGACCGCCGGCCGGCTGCACGCGTCCCGCTTCCGGATCCGCCACCATCACTCTCAACGCAGACGCATCGGTGTCACCACCCCTTCCCGTGTCGGCTCGAGCCGTTCCCCGGTTCTCATATTCGATCTCGACTCGCCCGAAGTCCCACGGTGCCCCGACGATCACGCGCCGTGCCGGACCGCCGGGCCACTGCCATCGACTCGTTCCCGCGGAAATCCGGAAGGACTTCTCCTCACCCTGGGCGTCGACCGCTGTCACTTCGACGGGCCGGCCGATCGGCTGCGGAAAGACGATGCGGCGAACCACCGTTTCACCGGGAAAGTCGAACCGGCACTCGTGCCGCGGCCGAGCAGACGACGTTTCTGCCACCACGAGGATCTTGCCCTGCGGGCGGTCGTTGCGAGTCGGCTGCCCGCGGGATCCTCCAGCACCCACGCCGGGACCGCCGAAGTCGACGTGAGGCGTTCCCCAGCGGCGCAGCGACCAGGGGACGCGACCACTGTCGATCACTCGCAGTTCGCCTTCTCCGTCGACCAACGTGATCGACAGCCCGTATGCCTGGTAGGCTGCGGACAGAGGCGTCGAACCGGTCAGGACCTTTCCCGACGCGTCGGTCTCGAAGTCGATGGCCACCGGAATGTCGGGAGTCCCGGTCAGCAGATACAAAGCGTCGGCCGCCAGCATCGCCACGATCAACACCACGTAGGTAGCGCCGATCGCCGCCATTAACGCAAAGAACAGTGGATCCGACCAGACTCGCCGCGATCCGTCGCCAGCCGACGCCGCCGACTTCACGATGGACCGCTCCCCCTCGTCCCCGCGGACGACCGCTCTTGCGCCCGCAGCCGCCAGGCAAACCCAGCCTGCTCGAAGACCTCCCGGGAACGAGCGATATGCGAGAACAGTCGGCGAACCAATTGCTTGTGCGGACTCATGCGGGCAATGGCGAAGGGCTGCACCGCTTTGGCACTCTGCGAGTCGATCGGTACCACACCGATTCGCCCTCGTTCGGACAGCGTGTCGGTACGATAGGCCAGTGCCGCGTCGGCCGAACCGGTGGCCACCGTCGGTACCAACAATGCCGAGGTGGCCGTTTGCGTGACGACGTTGTTTTCGACGCACTGCTGGTAGATGCCGGCATGCTCGAGCAGCCTCCGTGACAGCACGCCGATCGTACACTGCTCCGGCTGACCGATCGCCACGCGCACACCCGGCCGCACCAAATCACTCAGAGAAGCAATCTGCTTGGGATTCCCTTTTTGCACGACGATCACAATGTCCGTTTCCGAAACAATGGCATCTTCCTGGAACAGATCGCGAACGGTGTCCAAGTAGTAAACATCGCAAGCCATATAGGCGTCGGGAAAACCGGTACCCCCGTTCTGTTTGAGCGCTTGCATTTGGGCCGTTAAGATCCCGCAGCCATTGTAGACCGTCTCGACCGAAACACCCTCGCGCTGTTCGAACTCGCGGATGATCGGCCGGAGCGCCCTTTGGTTGACCGAACCGGCGAAGAACACGATCTTGGGATGATCGTCCCACACGTCCCCCTCCACCACGCGAAAACCCTTGGCGCGAAACGCCTCGAGTCCCCGATCGTGGGCGGCCACATAGCGAGCGAAGTGCAGAGCCGCCGCAGGCCGCCGCGAGGAGTCCAGAACGCCGATCGCCACCTCCGACTCGCCCGCGTCCAACTCCGGCACCGCCACCTGCTCCAACTCCGGATACTGAGCCACTGTGCTGTCCCAGATCAAACCGGCGTCGATGCTGCCGATCTTCACCGCGTTCGCCACTTCATTCACGGTCGGCTTGAAGACGCCCCGCTCGCGCGCCAGTTGCTCGATCGCCCCCCACTTGCCCGCGGCTTGCAACAGCTTGCGGACCTTCTTCCCCACCGCGGCCGCCGTCGGCTCGCCCATCCCCAAACGAAGCTTCTTCTCGATCAAGTCGTCAATCGAGCGAATCTGATGAGGATTCCCGGCGGGAACGGCGATGACCGGCCGCATCTTCGCCAACGGTATCGACTCGGCCAGCAGCTTCTTGCTGCGAGCCATCCGGATGTACGATTCGTCGGCAGCCAGATAAAGGTCGCCCTGCTTGCTAACCTCGAGTTGATTGAGCAGCGTGTTCGATCCGCCGTATTGCAACTCGATCGATACACCGAACTCGCGCTGGTAGCGCTGTACGATGTCCTCCATCGGATATTGCATGCCGGCCGCGCAATAGACGAACAGGGCCCCCGAGGGTTTTCCACTCGTGGCCGACGCCGTCGGACCGGATTCTCCGGAACGGTTGGGCTGCCCAAGTCGCCACAAAACGATCGACAGGACCGCCACCAGCACTACAGAGCCGGCACCGGTCAAGGCCATCCACGAAACCCGCCCTCGACGATGCTGCAGCTTTGGCTTGACGCCCCAACCCATACCCATGTGTAGATTCCTCCCGTTAGCCTCGTCTACTGTAGCCGCCGCCACGCCACCGCGTCAACGACCGGGCTCTCCGCCACCATCGTCCACCACCCGCGTGAGTTTGACACCGCACAGAACGGGCTCATAGATGGCATCGTCGCTCGATTGCAGCTCGATCTTCAACTCTCGTTCAAGCCGATGGATTCCCGCATCCACCTTCAGCGACCTCATTGCGCCGCCGGCCGCCGCGCGCACGTCGAGTGCCACTCGCAACAGCTTCTTGCCCACGCGCAGCCGAAACACCCGCTCGCCCCTCTCCGCCTCTCCCAGTTCGGCAAACCACAATTCGACACGGTAGGCGACCGGTCCGCTCGACTCGCGGCCCCCGCCCACCAGTGGAATCGATACCTGTCGGACTCCTTCCATGCCGGATGAAGCGATCCAGTTATCCGATCCGTCGACACGCAAAGGGTGATGTCTCACCACACGCAACAAGTCACCATCCACGCGAATGGGGACATCGGGGGAATCTCCACCGACCACGGGATATTCCAGCCACAGCGTCCCGTCCGGCTCACGCCGGTCTCCCGGGGCCCCGAAGTTCACACCCAGCCGTTCGATCCGCTTACCGCTCCATTTCTTCGCACCCAGAAACGTCCAGTACGGAAGTTCGGGGACCGGCACCAGCGCCAGCGAAGTGCGCTGCTGGTAACTGCACAGACAGGTCCGGGTGTAGTCGGGCGAGGCGATGACGCCGTCCGCCGGAATCAAGGTGGCCGTGCAACTCGTGCGAAAGCCACCGAAATTCCCGGTTCCGCCGTCCGCCGCCAAATCGAAGAACCCGGCCGCCGCACTGCGGAACGTCAGCAGCGTCGGGCAACCGATCGCCGTGTCACATCCGTAGTTCTTGCGGAAGAACCAGTCGACCGATTCACCGGTCAACGGATGACGCCGCTGCCAGCTCCGGCCGGTCTCGATGTCGAATGCCGTGCCTTGAGCCACGATGCGGTCGGAATACAGTAGCGGAGGGCCTGCGTACGCCTGGTCGTGCCGCCAAAGAGGCGAACCGGTGTCGGCGTCGTACAGGGCCATGCCGCGCCCCGCCTCGTCTTTCGCTCGATCCCGGTTGTGGCTCCCCGCCTCCAACAACACGTTGCCCCGTTCGTCATACGCCAACCACGTTCCGAATACTCCCTCGCTGCGCGACCAGATGGGACGCCCCGTCTTGAGTTCCAAAGCGTACAGCGTCGGAGCCGCGTCGCTGGGGAGTCCTCTCCGAGCCAGATAGCGCCTGCGGGCGGCCGTCATCCCGTCGATGCAAAATACCTTACCACCTCCCGCGGCAATCGCATTGTGGCGGAAATTCCACACCGCCTCTCGTTTCCACAACACGCGGCCCGAGTGTCGATCGAGCGCGTACAGAAAACGACTCCCTTCGGCATAGGGAACCTCCTCATCGAGCGAACTCGGATCGCGCGATGACCGGCCGGTGAGGGGTACGATCGGCTGGGCTGTCGCCAGCAGCACGTCGTCCACCCAGGACAACCAGCCCCAGTGAGGCGGTTTGCCGCCACGACCTCGCGGAAGCTGCCACCGAGCCTTCTCCTTGCCGGTTTCCGGATCGAGTACATGGCAGGCCCGGCGGTAGATCACGTAAATGGCATCGGGAGCCATCACGTAGTTGCCCCCGATCGCTCCGGCTCCCGGATGATGCGACGTCGTGTCGTAGAACTCGCCGATTCCGGGGAACGACACCTGCCACAGCAACACGCCGCTGTAGACATCGATGGCTCGCAACATGTCCGGGCCTTCAATGACGATCCGACCGCCCAACACTTGCGGCGTCGGGCCGTGACCGTGCCGAGGCAACACTTCCCGATTGGAAGGCCCGCCGTACCACAAGATGCCCAACGGCAGTCGGACTCGAGTTTCCGGCGATACCAGCGTGTTGGCCGCATTGCCCGTCTGGTGCGTCCAGCGACCGGCTCCCGGCAGCGGCCCGGGACGCGTCCACTTGCGCCAAGCGCTTGTCCGCCGATCCGGCCACGCTTCGCCCTCCAGTCGGCCAATCGCCTGCTCCATGAGTGACGTTTGCGAGTCACCCAGGATCCACAACTCGCCACCGTAGGGACGCACCGCCTGAACGACTTGTGACGCTCGAGTGTCATTACCGACAAGCTCCGGGGAAACGACGATTACGGCACGAGCCGTATACGGGGGCAGGGAGGCCGAGGAATCCCAACTGCGGACCGAACAGCGAACTCCCAGCAAGCCGAACCGATCGAGTCGGCGGGCCAACTGCGACGCCGACCGCCGATCGGCGGTGAAAACCGTCCAACGCAGCTTGGTACGCTCGAGCAACCCTCCGATCCACTCGGGAGCGATCTCACCCAGGACGATGCCATGGCCGGCAACATCGGCCGCCGTGATGGTCGGCGGAGATGGTGGAGCCGGCGCCACTGGATCGTCCGTGGATGGGGTGGCTGCCGATGGTGTCGACGAGGAAGCGACGCCCGCCTCGGCGAAACCGATCAACCGGCCGCCGCGGGTCGACACGACCAGCCAGCCGTCGCGGCAGTCGGCCCAGCCGGCTCCTTCCCCCAGGTCGGCCTTCCAGCGTGGGTGCAACCTCCCGTTGGCGTACTCGAGGAGTTCCACAGTGTTGTCTCGAGCCACGATGAGGAGCCGGCCGGCGATTCCCAGGATGCGAGGCTCTTTGCCTCCCAGTGCCGCCCGCCAGCGCTGCGGCAGCGTGGTCGTCGTGTCGGTTTTCTTGTTCCCGCGGCGGTCGCGCACTTCCCGCTTCACTTGTTGGAGTCGAGGATCAAGGCACACCAACTCCCCGTCGTCGATCCCGTAGGCGGCGTCCTCGGTCACCACGTCGCAGTGGATCCGGGTAACGGGACGTCCGGTGGACAGCTCATAGAGCCCGTCACGATTGACGTAGTAATCGGTACCCATCATCACGTCGTACCCGCCGGCCGACTTGCCGAGCGTGCGCGACGACGGGTCGAAGAAGATCGACTCTCCCGTCTGAGCGTCGTACAAGCCGGGGACGGAGAGTCCGCCGGGAACGATCAGCGTTCGACCATCGGTGGCGAGGTAGCCTTGAGGGGCAATGCCGGCGAAAGCAGGACTGTTGTGCTGCTGCCGGATGTACTTTTCGCCCTCTCCGCTGTTGGTCCAAATGGTAGCCCCGGACTCGGCATCGACCGCATGCAGAAAGATGCCCATCCAGGGCCAGATACCGGCGCTGAAATAGATGACACCCTCGTGGAAGACGGGGGCACCGCGAGCCGGATAGGCGCTGATGTAGTGTTCGTTCCCCAGCACGATGCGGTGACTGGGAGCACCGGGAACCCGCCAGATCGGCTTGCCCGTAGACGCGTTCAGACAATAGAGGTACCCGTCATCCGACACGAGATAGATTCGATCGCCCACGATCAGCGGTGCAAACCGGATCGGACCGTCGGCATAGAATGTCCACTGGCGGTGTCCCGTGGTGAGTTCGAAGGCGTCGAGGGCCGAGCGAGCCGACGAGGAGAGGTAGACTCGTTTTCCGTCGGTTACCGGTACGGGCAGCCAATCGAAACTGAGTTTGGGGGACCGCTCGGGCCAAGCCGGCTGCGGAGCCGCCGTCTCGACTTCCCACTTCTTGGCCAGCGGCAGCTTGAGCGGCCGGGCCACGACGCCTCGCCGCTGCGCGTCCCCGCGGAAACCGAACACCGGCTCTCCCGCCGAGACCGTGCTGGGCAGGACGAAAGCGGCTAGCCAGAGTGTGGCGACTGCCGGGCAGCCTCCCCGCAGGGGAGTGGGAAACCGAGAGCATGTCATGGGGGATTCTCGAAGGAGCGGGGGAGCGAGAACAATAGGGGACCGGCGCGCGACTGCGGCCCACGTGCAGTCATCTTATTATAGTTGGATGCACCGATTCTCCCACCAGCCTCGGCGACGGACCCAGATGACCCGTTGGCTCCCAGATCGTATGGGTCCCGGCCACTGGTTCGGGGCTGGCCGTCCCCAGTTGACAGCAGGACGAGAATCGGTAGCATCTGAACGGGTAGCACGATTGTCCCGGCAGCCCGATGGTGGGGCACCGTGGGGCTTTCAACCTAAGAGGCTGTCACAAAACTCCGTGCCGCAAGCAACACACCCGAGGCCGGAAAGCAGCGCGGCGGGTTTTGTTGCAGGCTCTAAAGCAATCGCGCGGGCGACTAGCTCAGTTGGTTAGAGCGCCGTCTTCACACGGCGGAGGTCACTGGTTCGAATCCAGTGTCGCCCATTCCTACCTCCTTGCAGGGGATGGCACCAGATTGCAAAAACCTGGCCTTATAGAGTTTTTCGCACTTCGGCTTTTCGCCTTGCAGGCTATTGCAACCCATGAGTGATGCGCTTTGTGATGCGCCGAGAGTCAAGGTTGTGTCACCAGATACCGCAAGGGCGAAATCCTCATCGGTCACTTGAACGTAGTGGTCCAGGGCGATCTTCGGAGTGTTTCCGATCCATTCGCAGACCGACCCCACCACGAAGCACGGCGAAGGGCATGACGGCGCGTAGCGGGAGCGGCTGTTGAGAATCGGATTCTTGTCGTTCGCCAATGCACGGACTCGTATTCCGTCCGGATCATTCGGACCGGCCACCGGGTTCATCGATACCCCCTCCACTCGCGTTCTGCTACCATAGGACGACCCGGGGGAAGAGCCCCGCTTGGCACCTCGATGCATCATGTTCCCCACCTCTTGAAGACAGGAGGCGTTGGATGGCCCCAGGGCAGAGCCCACTGGAAGTACTGAAGGGATCGAGCCGATTCCTGCGAGGCGAGATCGCGCGGGAGTTGGCCGAGGACACGGACTCCTTTTCCAAAGACTCCGTCCAACTGCTCAAACACCACGGGACGTATCAGCAGGACGATCGCGATGCCCGCCAGGCGGCTCGAGCCGAAGGGCGGCCCGGCAAGAAGTTCATCATGATGGTGCGGACCCGCGTCCCCGGCGGCGTGATGACGGCGGAGCAGTTCCTGGCCGAACTGGAACTGGCCGACCTGCTGGGAGAAGGGACGATCCGTCTGACCACGCGGCAGTCGATCCAGCATCATGGCGTCCCCAAAGGGAACCTCCGCGAGTTGATTCGGCGGATCCATCAGGCCGGTCTGACCACACTGGCCGCCTGCGGCGACGTGGTGCGCAACGTGATGGCCTGTCCGGCTCCGTTCGAAAGCCCGCTGCACGGTCAAGTCGGCGAGCTCTGTCAGCGACTCGCCGAACATTTCAAACCGCGCACGCCGGCCTATCGCGAGATCTGGCTGCAAGACGCAACGACGGGCGAAAAAGAACTCGTTTCCGGCGGCGAAGCGGACGTCGAACCGATCTACGGCTCCACCTATCTGCCTCGCAAATTCAAGATCGCCGCGGGCTTTTGCCACGACAACTGCGTCGACCTCTACACGCACGATCTGGGGTTCCTGGCGGTGGTGCGCGACGAGTCGGTCGTAGGCTACAACGTCGTGGTCGGTGGCGGGCAGGGAGTGACGCCCAGCAAGAAAGAGACATTCCCCGCTCTGGGAAAACGGATGGCGTTCGTAACGTCGGAAGAAGCGGTCGAAGTCGCCGAAGCGGTGGTGTCGGTGCAGCGAGATCACGGCAACCGCGAAGACCGCAAGCTGGCAAGGTTGAAGTACCTGATCCACCGCTGGGGACTGGACGCCTTTCGCTCCGAAGTGGAAAAAAGGTTGGGGCGGCGATTGTGGGGGCCGTGGGATGATGACGTGTTCGGTTTCGACGACCATCTCGGCTGGCACGCTCAGGGAAACGGCCGCTGGTTCTATGGCCTCAATATCGAAAACGGGCGGATTGCCGACCGCGATCCCGTGCGGCTCAAGTCGGCACTGACGCAGATCTGTCGCGAGTTGGCTCCGGGCATCCGCTTGACCTCGCATCAGAGCATCCTGTTCACCGATCTGGATGATGAGCAGTGCCAGCGTCTGACCTCGATTCTGAAATCGCACTACGTCCCGCTGTCCGAATCGATCTCGAACGCTCGGCGGTGGTCGATGGCCTGCGTCGCCTGGCCGACCTGCGGATTGGCGATTACCGAGAGTGAACGGGCGCTGCCGGGCCTGATCGACGAACTCGAGGTGGAACTTGCCAAACTCGGACTGAGCAGCGAGGCGTTTACGATCCGCATGACCGGATGCCCCAACGGCTGCGCCCGGCCGTACAACTCGGACATCGGTATCGTAGGAAAGGCCCGAGACAAATACACGCTCTTGGTGGGTGGCCAGCGGCTGGGCAAGCGGCTCAACTTCATCCACAAGGAAATGGTACCGCGGGATGAAATCGTCTCGTCGCTGGTACCGCTGTTCATCTTCTTCAAACTGGAACGGGAAGAGGGAGAAACGTTCGGTGACTTCTGCCACCGCCAAGGAAATGAGCGGCTGTTGCGGTTCGCCGACGATTACCGGCACGGTCGAGTCCAGCAGTGACGGAGCAAACCGGCGATGTCCCCATCGAACGACTCCCGCGACGGCGCCCCACGCTGGGAATGGGACGAGGTCTTCCTTCACGCGCGCCGCGAAGCGTGGGGGATCCTGGCGTTCTGGGGAGTCGCCCTGTTGTGGTGCGTGCCGGTCTGCTATTACCTGGGATACGCTCGCCCCGGCCGGCCCTTGCCGCACTCGACGGTAGGCGGCATCCCGACATGGCTGTTCTGGGGCGTCGTCGTCCCCTGGGGCGTCTCGATCGTGGCCTCGGCCTGGTTCTGCTTTCGCGTGATGAAGGACGACCGTTTGGATGCCGAGGTCGAGCCTCCGTCGAACGAGGGCGGCGCAGTGGACGCATCACGGGAGGCGGACTCATGACGGCCGTTCCCGCCGTGGCCGCCTCGAGCGCCGCGCTGACCACGTTCGTCGTTTACATCATCGCCGTATTCGTCCTCGCCGGTCTGGCCAACCGGCTGCTGCAAAAGCGATCGTTCCTCTCCGAGTATTTTCTCGGCAGCCGCAGTCTGGGCTTGTGGGCATTCGCCCTCACCTTCGCCGCCACGGGAGCGTCGGGCGGTAGCTTCACCGGTTTTCCGTCCAAGATCTACGTTCACGGCTGGATCCTGGGACTGTGGATCGCCAGCTATCTGGTTTATCCGATTTGCACCATGGGCTTTCTGGGAAAGCGGCTCAATCAAGTCGCGAGGATCTCCGGGGCCATCACGATTCCGGACGTACTGCGTGAGCGGTTCCGCTGCCGTGAGCTGGGATGGACCGCCGTGGGATTGATTGTCTTTTTCATGGCATTCAATCTGGTGGCTCAATTCAAATCGGGAAGTGAAATCCTGCGCACGCTGTTGCGAGACATTCCCCTGTTTCATGCGGCGTCCGCACAGTTGGGCCAGTTCATGGCGGGAATTGCCGGGTTGGAGGGCGTCTCCAGCGACTATGCGCTTTGCCTGTTGGTCTTCGCCGTCTCGGTGATCGCCTACACGACCTACGGCGGATTTCACGCCGTGGTCTGGACCGACGTGATGCAGGGCATCGTGATGGTAATCGGCGTGATGATCCTGCTGCCGCTGACCATCTGGCAGGTCGGCGGACTGCAGCGAGCCGGCCGGCAGTTGGCGGAAATGACGCCCCCGCGATTCTTGCTATTGGATCTCGAGCTCGATCAACCGTTGGATCGGCCGTTGCGAGCGCCGGCCGCTTGGCTGCTATTGCCCGATTCGAAAGGGCCTCGACTGGTGCGCATGGGACGCGATTGGACGATACCGGCGGGAGTCCGGATCGTGCGGCATCTTCCCGCGGTGGAGTTGACCACGCAAGAACGCATGAGCGCGCAGCTCGATCGACTGGTGAGCGGCGATGCGGTGGACGAGCTTTTCCGGCAGCTCGAGGATTCTCGGAGAACCGGGCGGGCCGTGTGGATGGAGCCAACGTTGCGTCACTCCTTGGGGCCGTCGTGTCGAGTGGTGGTGACGCGCACGTTGGAATATGGCTACGGCAGCGGCGAGAAGGGAGTGTATGCCTCGGGACCGGGACCGACGCCGCCCGTGCTACCGTCGCGGCCCGCCACGATCGACGTCATCGGATTGCAACCGGGGTGGCTGGTGCGCGTGGTGGACGCGAGCGGCGCCGTGATTGCCGAACGGAAGACGCTTCGAGACCGGCAACGTTTCGCCGTGGAGGCGGCCGACGCCACGGGTGCTCCAGTCCGTTATCAAGTGGAAGTCGCTCCGCCCGACGGTCGGTGGGCCGGCAAACCCGTCGAACTGCGACCTGCTCAAGTTTGGTCGTGGGACGTCTCTCAAAAGAGCCGGTGGCAACAAGGAGACTGGCCCGACCGCTTGCGGCGGCAGCCGGTCGGCGACGGTTTTCTGCCGCTGGGATTGGCCTTTTCCTTCTTCTTCATGTGGGCCATATCGGGAACGGGGCAACCGGGATACATGGTGCGGCTGATGGCCTTCAAGAAGACGTCGGCCCTGCGACGCGGCATTGTCGTGGTCTCGGTCTACTATGCGCTGATCTACTTCCCTTTGGTGATCATCTTCGTTTGCGCGCGACTGCTGCTGCCGGGGATGGAACTCGAATCGGACCGCATCATGCCGCAGATGGCGGTAACGGTAACGGGAGCTGCCGGGCACGCCTGGCTCGCCGGGCTGCTGATCGCCGCGCCGTTCGCCGCAGTCATGTCGACGGTCGACAGTTTCCTGCTGGTCATCTCGTCGGGGCTGGTGCGCGACATCTACCAGCGGAGCATCAATCCGAACGTCCGGGACCGAACGGTCAAGCGGTTATCGTACGCTTGCACGCTGGTCGTCGGTTTGGCCGCGACACTCGGTGCACTCAATCCACCCCGGTTTCTACAAGACATCATCGTCTACACGGGCAGCGGCTTGGCTGCCTGCTTTCTCGCGCCGATGGTCTTCGCCCTTTACTCGCCGCGAACCACCCGAGCCGGTGCACTAAGCGGAATGCTGGGCGGCTTTCTGGCTCACCTGTCGATGTATCTCACCGGCTGGATCATCAACGGCTCGTTCTATCGCCCTTACAAGTTGTGGGGACTGGATCCGGTCGTCGTGGGCCTCGTCGTCTCCTTCCTGGCGGTCTGGTGCATCTCTCGCGCAACGCCCCGCCCCGATCCGGAACTGGTGAATCGATTCTTCATGAAACCGGTCCATCGCTGACAAGAGGTCCCTTCGCATGATACCACTGCTGATTGACGGCCACCTCGATTTGTCGATGAATGCCATTGAATGGAATCGCGACTTGACTCGGCCGCTCGAGGAAATCCGGGAACGGGAAGCCGGAATGTCCGACCGACCCGATCGAGGAAACGGCGTGGTGTCTCTGGAAGAGATGCGGCGAGGTCGCATCGGTGTGTGCATCGCCACCTTCATCGCCCGCTACTCGTTCCCGGGACACCCGCAACCCGGCTGGAGCAGTCCGGAGATCGCCTGGTCGATCACGCGAGCCCAGCGAGCGTGGTACGAATCGATGGAAGAGCGGAATCAACTACGGATCATCAAGACTCGCGCCGAGCTGGACCAATACTGCGCTGCGTGGCGGGAAGGTCGCGAGTCGGAAGTGTCCAACCGCATCGGCATCGTGCTTTCGCTGGAAGGCGCCGACTCGATTCTCTCCTGGAGGCACTTGGAACAAGTTGTCGACGAAGGGCTGCGAGCGATCGGGCCGGCGCACTACGGTCCCGGCGTCTACGCGCCGGGGACGGGGAGCGAGGGCGGGTTGACTCCGCGAGGTCGCGAGTTGCTCAAGGCGATGGAGCGTCTGAACGTGACTCTCGATGTGACGCACCTGACCGACGAAGCCTTCTGGGAATCGCTCGACCTCTTCTCCGGCAATGTGTGGGCCAGCCACAACAATGTGCGGAGTTTGGTGCCCGAGCAGCGGCAACTCAGCGACGACCAGATCCGGGCTCTGGCCGAGCGGGACGCCGTGATCGGTGCCGTGCTCGATGCGTGGATGCTGGTTCCCAACTGGGAGCGGGGCGTCACTCGCCCGGAGGAACGTGGGGTCGCCCTCCGCCATGTGGCGGACCACATCGACGCGGTCTGTCAACTGTTGGGAACCGTGCGTCACTCGGCCATCGGCTCAGATCTGGACGGCGGATTCGGACGCGAGCAAGCCCCCTGCGACTTGAGTTCGATTGCCGACCTGCAGCGATTGGATGAACTGCTTGAGCAGCGGGGATACAGTGACGACGACCGCCGGGCCATCTTCTACGAAAACTGGCAACGGTGTCTGCGCCGGACGTTGGGCGCGTAGCCCGAATCCGGTGACCGCGTCGACTTTTCGGGTCGCGTCCGGCGCAGCGATTTCACTCAAGTCGAGCCGCCTGAAGAATCACATCCAATCGGTCGACAATACAATCGTCACGCTTTTAAGCGTGATCGGCAATCTTGTCAATCTCCTTATCGAAGCGGGTAAAAAAGTCGCTTCAGCTTGCCGATAGTAACTTGTGCCGACAGGCTTCCACCGCTGCCCATTCTCTTCAATCCCACTGTCTTCCACCTGGGGCGCGGTTTCTGAATATGCCTACTTTCAGCTACAGGAGTTCAGCATCCATGCCAGAGTCTGCTCGTGTTTGCAGTCTGCAGGATTTGAGGAATTATGTAGAACAGATGATTTGCAAGCTTCATCAGCTTGAACCGCGGGCGTTCCGCATGACCGAACGCCTGCTCATCCGACAAGGCCGCCCATGCGGCATGTATTTTTGTTTGCACGGGCCGCGAAGCGTAAAATTCGTGGCGATCTGGGAAACCGACCAGAACACCGTGCTGGTGTACGGCTCGACCGGCGAGCGGGTGGGGCGTTACCGCTTGCAAGGTTGCCCGTCCTTGCGACAGGCTGCCGCTTGAGCCGCACCCATGATCAGGCCTGACGCGCCATGACCGCTACTGCCACTTAGATGCGACAGGGAGGTACTGCAACGATGCTGGTATTATCGCGACGAGAAACCGAACGCATTCGGCTGGGTGACTCGATTGTGGTCACCGTGATCCGCCTGGCCGGCGACAAGGTCCGGCTGGGAATCGAAGCCCCCAAAGATATGCTCGTCCTCCGGGACGAACTGGAACCGCACGAGGCTCTGGCAACTACTGCCGAAGCCGCGTAGCGACTCGCCATCCCATCACCGTGAAATCATCACCACGGCTGGAACTCGGCAATGAGTTCCAGCCGTTTTGCGGCGCCCCGAGCTTTCTATCCTTCTTCCCTCTCATTGGCGTCTCTTTTACACTCGGGGCATGGCACCTGAGGCTGCAACTTCGCACGTTACTTTGTGGATCGCTCACGGGTCCCGCGATGCTCGTTCGACAGAGTTGGCCCGGCGGCTGATGGAGGTTCTCGACCAGACCGATGCCGATTCCCGCCACGCGGTGGCGTTTCTCGGACATGATTCTCCCGCCGTCGGTGAAGCCCTTCAGTCGGTCGCTTTCGCTTCGGCCGCCACCATCGACATCGCCCCGCTGCTGCTCCTTCCCAGCAACCACCTCCAACGCGACATACCTCGCGTCGAACAGATCGTCTGTCAGCAACTGGGGCAAGCCACTGTTCGCCGACTACCCTCCCTCGGCCAAGCGACCTCGCTGCGAGACTGGTGCCGACGGCAAGCCGAAGCCGCTCATGAAAGACTGGCCGCGAGACTGGGCACTTCCCAACCGTGCCACCATCTGGTTCTCGGCAGGGGAGGTGCCACGGACGGTCTCAAGCACTATCTGAGGGAACTCTACCGGTCGGCCGACTTCTCCGTCCGCTGGGCGGAGCCGACCGCCGTGTTGCTGCTCACCGATGCGAACTGGAAGAACCGTTTGGCCGAGGCACTGCGGTGGCCGACCGTCATTCAGGTCCATCTGCTGCTTCCCGGCGTGTTGAGCGAGCGAGTGCGTCAAGCGGCGCAGCGCCTCGGAGACTCGGCGGCTGTTTCGATTCCCCAGTCGTGCGAACTGATTCCCTCGGTCGTCGAGCCCGGCGATCTCGAGCGATTTTGCGGGGAGGTGTTGTTGCCGTATTTGCGAGAGGCCGGACGTAGGTAGCGGCCGCCCATTCGACTATACTGGAACCTCCCACCCTTCGGCCTGCCAGAGGCATTCCGTCATGATCAGCAAGCATTTCACGATCGTCCTCGTTGGTATCAGCGTTCTCATTCCGGCCGCTTCGGCGGTCTCTCGAACACATGCCGAAGGCAACTCCGCCGATGCCTCGCGCCCCAACGTCGTGATCATCCTGACCGACAACCACGGTGCCTGGACACTTGGTTGTTACGGCAATCCGGACATACGCACGCCGCACATCGATCGGCTGGCGCGGCAGGGGACATTGTTTACACGGGCCTTCGCGAACAATCCGGTCTGCTCGCCGACCCGCGCAAGCCTGCTGACGGGGTTGATGCCGTCGCAACACGGCGTCCACTGCTTTCTGTTTTCCGGACGGCTCCAGACCGGCCCGGAGGCTCGCTGCACACTCGACGAGTTCCAATCTCTTCCCGAAATCCTGCGTGATGCCGGTTATTCCTGCGGCCTGGTCGGCAAATGGCATCTCGGGGGCAACATGGAGCCTCAAGAAGGTTTCGACGACTATTGGATCACGATGCCTCACGGCGCAACCTCCACCTTTTACAATGCCCCGATCATTGAAAACGGAAAGATCCGACGCGAGCCGACCTATCTGACCGACTTCTGGACCGAGCATGCCTGCCGTTTCATTCGCCGGCGGAGTCGTGAACGCCGGCCGTTCTTCCTCTTCCTTGCTTACAACGGTCCTTACGCCCTGGGCCGCCTGTTGCTCCAACCGGGAAAGAACCGTCACGTCGAGTACTACGCCGACTCGCCGCTCCATTCGTTTCCTCGCGAACCGATCCACCCGTGGCAGTACAACAATCGGGACTACATCAACAACCCGGTATCCATCCGGCGTGTGGCGACCGAAGTCAGCGGCATCGACGACGGAGTGGGGAAAGTTCTGGAAACTCTGAAACAAACCGGAGCCGCCGACAACACCCTGATCATCTTTCTGGCCGACCAGGGGTGGGTGGGCGGCCATGGCGGCTTTTTTGGCATGGGAGACCACACGCGCCCCTTCACGGCTCGGGACGGCATGATGCGCATTCCCATGATTTGGTGGCAGCCGGGCCGGATCCACGCTCAACGACACGACCTGATGGTATCGAATGTCGACGTGATGCCCACCTTGTTGTCGCATTTGGGACTGAAGTCCAAGATTCCCGAGTCGCCGCGTTCTCCCGGCCGCGACTTTTCGCCGGTGCTTCGTGGGGAGTCGGTGAGTCGGTGGCAGTCCGAGGTCTTTTTCGAATTCGAATCGCTCCGTTGTATTCGCACCGATCGATGGAAGCTGGTCCGGCGGTTTCCCGAAGGCCCGGATGAATTGTACGACCTGAAACGGGATCCTGACGAAGAAAACAACTTGATCGAAGCGCCTCTGGCCGCCGACGTTCGCGGCAAACTGGCAGACCGGCTGGATCAGTTCTTCGGCGAATACTCGGTAGCTCGTTACGACCTGTGGCACGGCGGCGGATCCCAAACGCGACTACTCGGTGGCATCGACTCGGCAGCCGCCGGTTCCGCCACTTCCGCCACGGCAACGCCGCCTCCGTTGCCCAAGGATTTTGTGCGGCCGGAGATTCGCGTTCCCGAAGGCTTTGAGGTGGAGTTGGCGGCCGGCCCGCCTCTCGTGCAGCATCCGACGATGGCGACGGTCGACGATCGGGGGCGGTTGTTCGTGTGCGAAAACGCCGGCGTCAATCTGAGTGCCCAAGAGCTGGAGAAGCAGCTCCCCAACTCGATTCGCCTGTTGACCGATCAAGACGGCGACGGACGTTACGATTCGATGACGGTTTTCGCCGATAAGATGACGTTTCCGATGGGCGCCGTCTGGTATCGGGGCGCTTTGTATGTCGCTTCCCCCCCGTACATCTGGAAGCTCGAGGACACCGACGACGACGGCGTGGCCGATCGGCGTACCATCCTGGTACGGAAATTCGGCTACACCGGTAATGCCGCCAGCATTCACGGCTGTTTTCTCGGCCCGGACGGCCGGCTCTACTGGTGCGACGGCTATCACGGCCATGAGTTCGACAAGAACGACGGCAAGACCAAGGTGACGCGCGAAGGGTCGTATCTCTTTTCCTGTCTGCCGGACGGGTCGGAGGTGCGCATCCATTGCGGTGGCGGCATGGACAATCCCGTGGAAGTCGACTTCCTGCCCGGCGGTGAAATGCTGGGGACCGTCAACATCCTCTACACCCGGCCTCGAGTCGACTGCATGGTCCACTGGCTTCACGGCGGTACGTACCCGCACCGCGAGCGCGTCCTGGCGGAAAGGCAAGTGACGGGTGATTTTCTGGGTCCGATGTACCGATTCGGTCATGTGGCCGTTTCCGGAACGACTCGATACCGCAGCGGCCTGCTCGATCGCCACTGGCGCGACGATTTCTTCGTCACCTTTTTCAATAGCGGTCAAGTGGTGCGGCTCGACGTAGCCCGGTCCGGTTCCACGTTTGTGGGCGAGCAGTTCGAGTTTCTGTCCAGCTCCAGCCGCGATTTCCATCCCACGGACGTTTTGGAAGATGGAGACGGCAGTTTGCTGGTCGTCGACACGGGCGGCTGGTTTTATCGCGGCTGCCCCACCTCGCAACTGGCCAAGCCGGACATCAAGGGAGCCATCTATCGTGTCCGCCGCCGCGGAGTTCCTCGGCAGATCGACCCCTACGGACGCCGGATCGAATGGAATGAATTGACCGTCGCACAGGCCATCTCCTTACTGGGAGACACGCGCCACCGTGTCCGCAACCGCGCCATCGAGGCGGTGGCCGGTCACGGCCCCGCAGCCATCCCTGCGCTCTCCCGAGCACTCTTGACTCGCGACCGGCCGTGGCGGCTCGGCTCCGTGTGGGCCCTCTGCCGTATCGCCAACGACCGAGCCGGCGATGCGCCGACCACGGGAAAAGTGTTGGATGCTCTTGCGCCGGCCCTGGGTGACCGAGACCTCGACGTGCGACTGGCCGCACTCCATGTGTTCGCGTTGCATCCTCGAGCCGCGTCACTGGAGTCGTTGTTGGCGCTATTGCACGATGGGTCGCCGGCCGTGCGGCGAGCGGCGGCGGTAGCGATCGGGCGGATCGGAGAGCCGCGAGCGGTCGCTGCGTTGCTGTCGGCGGTCCGTCATTCGGTCGACCGTGCCGAAGAGCATGCAGCCATCTATGCATTGTTGGAGATCAATGATCCACTGGCGACCAGTTCCGGGCTGAAGTCGCCCTCTCCGCGCACTCGCCGCGCCGCGCTGATCGCTTTGGACCAGCAGACGCATCCTCAAGCTGAAAAACTATTGACGCTTCCACGGTTGCTTTCGAGCATGGAGTCCGGTGATCCGTCATTGGCGGCGGCCGCTCTCGATATTCTCAATCGCCGGCGCAGCAACTTCGACACCCGAGCGGTTGTTGCCAGACTGCAGGAGTGGCTTTCTCAAAAGACGGGCCGGCATCCGCCCGACGAACTGCTCAAGCAGTTCTTGGCAACGTGGCTGTCCGATGCTCAGATCGCCGATTGGGTGGGCCGGCGACTGAGCGACTCGGCTACGTCGCCCGAGCAGCGTGAGCTGTTGTTGTCGGCGATGGCCCAACGGCGCACGACCCCACTGGCGCCGACTCTCACCAAACCGCTGTCGACCCTGCTGCAGAGCGACGATCCGGCGGTACGAGCCGGCGCCGTGCGAGCCCTGATGGGAGTGCGCCAGGCCGACCTTCGGCGCCGATTGGAGCGACTGGCGCTTGACGAGGATGAACTGGCCGAACTGCGGGTCGCGGCCGTGGAAGCCCTGGCTTCAGGAGCGGCTCGGCTGAGCGACGCAGCATTCGAATGGATTCTGGGGTTTCTGGAAGAGGGCTCCGTGCCGGCGTTGCGTCTGAGGCTGGTGCAGGTATTGGGACGCGCGTCCCTTACCGACGATCAGTTGCTGGAACTCACGGGACCGCTGGAGGAAGCCGGACCGCTTGAGCTTCGCGAGCTGATTCGCCCGTACCAGCGGACCCGCAGTCCTCAAGTCGGCACGGCATTCCTGGAATCGCTCGAGTCTGCACGAGCCTTGGACAGTCTCTCGGAGAACGAGCTTTCACCGGTGATTATCCGCTATCCCAAGAGCCTCCTGCCGAGGGCCAACCAATTGCTCGACCGCCTGCGGGGCTTGCAACAACAAAAGGCCGATTCGGTCAGCCGTTTCGTGGCTCTATTGGAAAAGGCGGACGTCGACGCCGGGCGGAAAGTGTTTTTCAGCGAAAAGGCCAAATGTTCCACCTGCCACCGCGTGGGGAAAGAAGGGAAGCAGATCGGGCCCGACTTGACGACCATCGGTTCCAACCGCAGTGCCCAGGATCTGATCGAGTCGATCCTATTTCCTTCGGCGACCATCGTGCGGCAATACGAGCCGTACGTCGTACGACTGTTGGACGGGCGGGTGCTCAATGGTCTGATCACGAGAGAAACTCGGGATGCGATCGTACTCCAACCGCAAACGGGAGACCCGGTCACGATCGGTCGCGACGAAATCGATGCCTTGCAGATGAGCACCGTGTCGATCATGCCGGCCGGACTCGAAAAAGAACTTTCTGCCAACCAATTGGCGGATGTCGTTCGATTCCTACTCTCCTGCCGGGCAGAATCACCGGGCACACCAACTCCGGCGGCAACATCCCAATAGGTTCCTACGATATTTCGCCGCGTGCTGCACGAGGTCTGATCGTGATCTCCTCCATGACCGATCCGTTTGTGACTCGGCTGCCACCCGCTCGCCGAGTGCTGTTGGTGTTTCTGATTCTGGGGATGGCGAAGGCGGTCTTTCCTCGAGAGGCAACCGGGGCGGACCGGCCCAATATCGTGCTGATCGTGGCCGACGATCTCGGCTGGTCCGATCTGAGTTGTTACGGGAGCGATTTGCACGAAACACCGCGGATCGACGCCTTGGCCAGTCAGGGAGTTCGTTTCACCGAGGCCTACGCGGCATCGCCGGTCTGCACACCGACGCGTGCTTCGATCCTCACAGGTCGGCATCCTGCCCGGCTGAAGATGACGATTTGGCGGGAAGCGGCGGGTAGCCGAGGGAACCGCCGCTTGCTGGAACCGGTCGTGCGGGATTCGCTTCCCTTGAGCGAACGAACGCTGGCCGAGATACTCAAGGATCACGGCTACTATACGGCTCACATCGGCAAATGGCACCTCGGCCGAGCCGAATCGTACCCTCAGGCTCACGGCTTCGACATCAACGTCGGCGGGACGCTGTGGGGGGCGCCGCAGAGCTTCTTTTATCCGTTCCGGGGCGACCAGTATTATCGCGACTGGCGTTACGTCCCCGATCTCGAGCCGAGCAAGGAGGGGGACTACCTGACCGACCGGCTGACCGATCGGGCCATCGAGATCATGCGGCGTGTGCACGACCGGCCGTTCTTTCTCAATTTGTGGTATCACGCGGTTCACCCCCCGATCGAGGGCAAGCCGGAGTTGGTGAAGAAATACGCGAAGAAGCTCGAGGACGGCGCTCATCGCCGACACCGCAACCCCGCCTACGCGGCCATGGTGGAGACACTCGACGCCAACGTGGGACGCGTACTCGACGCGATCGACGAATTGGAAATCGCGGAAAACACGATCGTGATCTTCTTTTCGGACAACGGCGGTTTCATCAACAATTCGAGGCTCCAACCCGGGCTGGCCGTGACGAGCAATCTCCCGTTACGGTCGGGCAAAGGATCGCTGTACGAGGGTGGGATTCGCGTTCCCTTGATTGTCCGACTTCCGCAAACGAGCACCGGCGGACGCACCTGTACCGTGCCGGTCACCTCATGCGATCTGCTGCCCACGTTCCTGGCACTCACGGGCCTGGGGGTGGAAGGAACATCTCTGACACTGGATGGTCAGGACATTTCGACGCTGTTTCGTGATCCGCAAAGCCGGATTCCCCCTCGGCAGCTCTTTTTCCATTATCCTCACTATTATCCGACGACAACTCCGGTCAGCGCCGTGCGAGACGGTCGCTGGAAACTGCTGGAGTACTTCGAGACGGCAACGGTTGAACTCTACGACTTGGAGTCCGACCCTGGAGAATCGACCGACGTGGCAGGGAAGTTCCCCGCCGAAACTCGCCGCCTGAGAGAATCGCTGGCGGCTTGGCGGCAGCGTGTGGACGCGCCACTGCCAGAGCCCAATCCGGCTCGGCAAAACAAGTAGCACTTCCTGACCCGACAGCGAGACTTCCGCATGAACAAGCTACACCCATCCGCGAGCGGGGCTTCCGCGAGCACGGCCCGCACGGTTGCCGAGAAACTGGTCGAGATGCGAGCACCGGGCAGCTTTGCCGCGAAGCCTCCCCGGCTGGTGTCGCTCGATGCCTACCGAGGCTTCATCATGATCATGCTGGCAGCGTCCGGGTTCGGCATCGCCCGTCTGGCCCAGCTTCCCGAGACGGCTCCGGTCTGGAAAGAGGTGGACTACGCGGCGTGGCAGGAACTGGCGTTTCATTTCGGCCATCCGCCATGGCGGAGTCGTTTCGGGACGATGGGCGTATCGTTTTGGGATTTGATTCAGCCCGCGTTCATGTTCATGGTCGGAGTGGCACTGCCGTACTCTTATGCGCGCCGAGTCAAACTCGGACACTCCAAATGGCGCATCTACCTCCATGCAGCCTGGCGAGCGATGGTGTTGGTGTTGATGGGCGTCTTTCTGCAGTCGCTGTCGACGCGGACAACCAACTGGAGTTTCGTGAACGTACTGAGTCAGATCGGCCTGGGCTATATCTTCCTCTATCCGCTCATCAACCGACGGCCGGCCGCCCAACTGGCGGTCCTGGCCTTGATTCTCGTAGGGTACTGGGGCTACTTCGCGTCGTATCGACCTCCTCAAGACTACGACTATGCGGCGGTGGGAGCCACACCGGAAACCGTGTTCGAAGGACGGTTCTCGCCGTGGTCGAAGAACGCCAACGCCGGCCACCGGTTCGACGTATGGTTGTTGAATCTGTTTCCCCAGCCACAGGGCAAGTTCGATTTCAATCGGGGAGGATACGTCACGCTGAATTTCATTCCGTCGATCGGAACCATGCTGCTTGGGCTGATGGCGGGGCAGTGGCTCCGCCGTGACGGTTCGGCTTGGCGGAAACTGGGGGTGCTCGTGATCGCGGGTGCCGTCTGCATGGGCCTGGCCATCGCCGCCGATCTTTACGTCTGCCCGATCGTCAAGAGGATCTGGACGCCCAGTTGGGTGTTGTTCAGCGGCGCCTACGTACTGTGGATGCTGGCCGGGTTCTATTTCCTGTTCGACGTGCTTCCGTTACGTTACCTGGCGTTTCCGCTGACCATCGTCGGCATGAATTCGATCGCCATGTACCTGATGGGCCAGATGATGCGGCCGTGGACAGTCCGACAAATCCACACGCATTTCGCGGGGCTGCTGGAAGAGATGGCCGGCAAGCCGGTGTTCGCGGACGACTGGCTGGGTCGTGTGCTCGATCCGACGTCGGCCTTCATCGTGTTTTGGCTGATCGCATTGTGGATGTATGTCAACCGGTTCTTCGTGCGGGTCTAATCGGAAACGATCGACGAATCCGACGATGAAACCGGGCCTGCCGGCGTTCCGTCCGCAAGACACTCATCGACGTAGCGGGGACATTCGGGGAGCGCCTCGAGGAACATCCGGCCGTAGGGTTTCGTCAGCAGGCGCGGATCGAGAATGACCACCATGCCGCGATCGTCGGAACTGCGGATCAGCCGTCCGAAGCCCTGTTTGAGTTTGATGACGGCCTCCGGAACCAGGTAGTCCAAAAACGGGTTGCCGCCTCGGGCCCGGATCGATTCGAGTCGCGCTTCGGTCAGGGGATGATCGGGAACCGAAAAAGGCAGCTTGGGGATGATCACGTTCTGCAGCGCGTCACCGGGAACATCCACTCCCTGCCAGAAGCTGGCTGTTCCCAGAAGCACCGCCGAGGAGTGCCGCTTGAATCGCTCCAGCAACTGGTGGCGAGGCGTGCCGCCTCCTTGAGTCAACAGCTCGATCCCCGTCTCGGCCGACCACGGTTCCAGGAACGACGCGGCACGGCGAAGCAGTGAATAGCTGGTGAACAGACAAAAAGCTCGGCCCTTGGTTTGTTCGATGTAGTGCGGGAGCAAGCGGACACATGCCCGTTCGAATGCTTCCCGCTGTGTGCTCGGGTCGGGCAGCCCTCGCACCATCACCAGCTTCATCTGCCGATCATAGTCGAACGGGCTGCCGACTCGCAACGTGCGCGGCCGCTCCAGCCCGATCCGGCGTTGGAAGAACTCGAACCCCTGCCGGTTTCCCGTCGTCAATGTGGCGCTCGCCAAAATGACGCGAGGAACCGACTCGAACAGGTGATGTCGCAGCGCCTCGCCGACATCGGCCGGCGCTGCGGCCAAACGGACTCGGGGGCCACCGCGACGATGAGTCTGAGTTTCCGCCCAGTAGACCAGTGACCGGTCTTCCTGTTCCGCCCAGATCCGAATCGCCTCGGCCATCGCGGCAAGCCGCTCGGCCGCCGACAACAACTCCTGCTCCTCGTCGGCCCGGTCGAGTTTCTCGGCTCGCTCTTCCAGCTTGCCGGACAGCAGGGTCAACGCCCGAGTCACTTCCTCCGCATCCACCGACGGTTTACGAACCCGCTGCAGAGTCGCCGCCCCTGCCGTACCTCGACGCATTTCCCGATTCGATTCGAGTCCCCGTTGCAACCGTTCAAACCACTGCCGCACGATCTGGCCGCAGTCGACAACGGCGTCTTGGAGTTCGCGGTAGCGACGCTGTGCAAGCTGCCCTTTTTTGCTACGAGGATTGAACAGGCGATTGAGCTGATAGCCGACCTGGCCCGATCCGACGTGGATGCCGAAGTACTCGGCCGCCACGCTTTCGATCGTGTGAGCTTCATCGAAGATCACGGCGTCATAGG
>JALSIV010000110.1 GCA_026989685.1 Pirellulaceae bacterium
TTGACCTCGGCGATTTTCGTACCGGATACACCGTATTCGCGGGATCGGATCGGAAAGATGTCGGTATACCGCACTCCATTGCCGGAGTTGAGCCAACTGATCATTCTCGGCGGAGCAAGTACGGCTACGACCAGCAGGTCATCACGGCTTTGGGCGGCGACCGGAACGACGAGCCAGGCGGCAAGCAACACCGATGCCCGCCATCGGAGATTCATGCCGCCACCGGGTCTTCGGCACGCCATCGTGATCATGCGACATAACCAAGTCGGACGAGTCGACCCCTGGACGAGTCGACGATTGCGAGTCTTGGTCATTCCTTCTTCCCTACCAGAAGAGCGGTCATGGGCACCGAAACACGGGACACGACTTTGCGTCCTGACGGCGTGACAACGGTAGCCACCACTTCCAGAGTGTCTTCCACAGCGACGTTGCCACCCACCGCCGCGGTGCAACGTATTCGGAACACTTTCTTCGACGGATGGTCGGTGATCATTTCCACCTGCCAACGTTTCGGCGCCTCGATCTTCTGAATGGCAAAGGGTGCAGATTGCACCGTCGTCAGTTGGAGATCCACCGACCGATCCTCCCCCGCATAGACCACTCCCATGTCGACTTCTCGTGGGAGCGTTCGCAGCCACGTGCGGAGTTGACCTTTCACGTCGATTCTGAGCGGCGGAATGGGATCGTCCTTGGCAGTCTCGGCATGAAGATATACGGCTGCCTCCACCGCACCTTCCGGAGCGGCATCGGTCGTCGCCAGATGTAGCCGCCATCGCTTCCCATCCACCCGTTCCATTTCGGCTCGAAGCCATTTCTTCGAAGTCGTCGCCTTGATTCTCTCTACGCCCAGTGCTTCCATCGTCGATACTGCAAGGACACCGACAGACTGATTGGCATGCTGCGCCACGAATCGTTCGGGAATGCGAAGCTCGGTCGCCGACGTCAGGATCGCCTGACGAACGACTCCTGCCAGCTTCCAGTTCCGGGTCCCCGAATCACTGTCCGTCTTGAACCAAGCGGCAAAGGGGACCGACATGCGAAACGTCGGGCGTCCGAAATCATCGACCGACAGAGGTCTGGTATCGATGAACAGATGCGCGAGATTGACACCTGCGAAGGCCATGAAAACGGCGGCTCCGACCGATCGACCGGTCCGTTCACCAACGCCGGATATCAGCCACAATCCGACGGCAGCCTCGGCAATAATGCCGGTCAGCAACAACCACGAGAATCGACCTTCACCACCGAGTGCCGTTCCGGGTTCGACAAGATAGACGCCGCGCCATTTCAGTAGGGCTGCGGCCAAGAGGAGAATCCCGGCAAGAAACACCCCCCCTAGGAATCGCGTCTTCGATCGTTTTGCGCAAGCACGAGAAGACATGCTACCAGCCCTTGACGGCAGGGTCGCCAATGTCAATAGCGAAGGTGAATCTATCCGATTGCAACGAGGATGTCAACTATTTTTTCCGCAAGGCCGGGGCGGGGACACACGACAGAGTTCGCACGTGGGTCGGCGGCCGAAGTCTCGCAGGGACAATCACAGACACCTGGGACAATCACAGACACCCACCCTTTGCGTCACGCCAATCACAGACACCCACCCTTTGCGTCACGCCGCTGAGATCGCAACCTGTGTGGCAATAATCTGTTACGACGTCGACAATCTGTTACGACGTCGACGTGCGTCAGGAAGGGCCCATCCCGACTTCAATCGCCACAATGAGTTATCAATTGGAACAAGGTGGGTGTCTGCGATTGGGGATTGGGGATTGGGGATTGGGTGTGTGATTGGTATCCGTCGGGTGGCCGTCTCCACCGTCGCTCGCCACCCTCCGGGAATGGCTCTTGAACGCAAACCGGTCGCCGGAGACAATTCGCCGGCTCGGCGGGGCCGGCCGGAGACTGAGCGGATCGTCGGCCGACGGCGTGTGATAGACTGTGGGTAGCCTTTTTCTTGGGAGTGCCCCATGCTGGCTCCTTTTTTCTATTCGATCGGACTGTTGCTGTGGTTGAGCGGACCCGACGTGGCGGTGGTGAGTGCTCCGGGCTTGAAGGCGGAGTTGGCACCGTGGGTGGCCTACCGAGCGGCTCAGGGACACCGCGTGGTGTGGATTCCTGCCCACCCGGATCCTCGAGTGATCCGCCGGCGGATCATCGAGCAGGCCGGCCGGTCGCGTCTTCGAGCGGTCTTGATTGTGGGAGACCACGCCGGCCCGTTTGCCGTTCCCACGTTTCACTTGCCGGCGGAAGTCAACATCCACTTCGGCTCGGAGGCTCTGTTGGCGTCGGACGGACCGTACGGCGATTTGGACGGGGACCGCCGGCCCGACCTTCCCGTGGGACGTTGGTCGGTCGAATCAGCGCAGCAGGTGGCGTGGCAAATCGAGAAGGTGCAGGTATTCGAGACGGCTCGAGGGTCGTGGCGCAAGCAGCTTCATCTGGTGGTCGGCATGGGAGGTTTTGGCCCTGTGATCGATGGGGCGATCGAGTTGGGGACGAAGCGGTTGCTGACTCGAGGCGTTCCCGGCGATTACCAGATCTCGTTGACTCGTGCGAGTTGGCAGAGTCCGTTCTGCCCGGCGCCCGAGGCTTTCCGCGACTGCGTGATCGACCGATTGAACGAGGGTGGGATCTTCTGGGTTTACATGGGGCACGGTCATTGGAACCAGCTCGATTCCCTCCAAGTTCCCGGGAATCGGTATCCGATCTTGTTGGCCGAGGATGCCGGGCGATTGCAGTACCGCCACGCTCCTTCGATCGCCTTGTTCTTCTCCTGCTATGCGGGCGCGTTCGACGTCGACGAGTCGTTGGCGGAGCGGTTCGTGCGGGCTCGAGGCGGGCCGGTGGCCGCCATTGCCGCCTCCCGCGTCACCATGCCGTTCGGCATGACGGTCCTGGCGACCGGCCTGATGGATGGTTACTTCGAAGGGCGCCGGCCGACATTGGGAGAAATCTGGTTCGCCTCGCAGCAGCGACTGATGGCCCGGCGGCTACCGCTGCGCGATCGGTGGCTCGAGTGGACGGCCCGGCGGCTCAGCCCCAAACCGGAGCTGTTGGCATCGGAAAAGAGGGAACACGTTTTCTTGTTCAACTTGTTGGGGGACCCCCTGCTGAGGCTGCCCCAGCCGCAGCGAGCTACGCTGGCCGTGCTCTCTCCAGCTTCACGAGCCGAGCCGTTGATGATTTCGGTCGATGTGCCGTTTTCCGGTCGCGGCTACCTGACGCTGATGAATCCCCGCCAGAAGCCTCGTTTTCCGCTCGCCGAGCGAACCCAATATCGATCGGACAGGCCGAGCGCGGCGCTGCTGACCGAGCAGTATCACCGCGCCAACGACTTGATCTGGAAGCGTATGCCGGTCGAGTTTTCACGAGACGGAACGCACCGATTGTCGCTCGACCTCAAAATGCTCTCCACGGATCAGGATCGCTACCGACTCTGTCTCTATCTCGAGAACGAAGACGGGCGGTTTGCCACGGCCGTTCATCCGCTGGTGGTGGCTCCTCCGCTCGAAGCGGAACCCGATGAAGGTCGAGACGACTCCGACTGATGTGTTTCGGGTTCCGACCGCGCCGGCGTCGACGACGGCTTGCCGGTGTGGGAGCGCCGCCGGATCGCTTTCCCGCACGTCCTGCGCGAGTGTCAATTATCGGTCTCGCTGCGGGTCCGACTTTGGGTGCCACATCTCGTCGAGGTAGTGGAGCAGGGCCTGAGTCAAACGCCACTCGAGCACCAGCAGCAGCACCGGCGCGATGAACACGATCGTCTGCATGATCTTGGGGTTCCGCAGAGCTTCGGGGAGTTCATCGCCCAGGCTGGCGAAGAAGCCGGCGATGATGAAGCCGTTGAGCACCAGCAGGGCGCAACTCGCTGCGGCCACCATCAAAATGACGGCGCAGCCGGAGGGGGCTCGCTGGGAGCCGCGGCGGTAACGGGATCGTGATGAGCGGCGGAGCATACGGCAATCGGGGGCCAGAACAACTGTGCGAGCTTAGGGGAAATCGTGCAAGTTCGGTTCTTACTTTATCAGCTTCTTCACGGAATTTCGTGGGCGATGTGCCGCTGCAATCGGCCAACTGATCATCCATGAACCGACGGGGCCGGCACAGCCGCCCCCCCAGCCGGATCGAGACGAGGCCGCAGGCATCATGTCCAGCTTGCCGCAGTAGAAGAGAATCCTCGTGCGGTAGTTCTCGAAAGCGCGAAGCCCCCGAGCATTCGACTTGAGGGTCTGAATCCGACCGTTCAGGCCTTCCGTCACGGCGTTGGTGATCGGATGTCGGAAGTAGGTGAGAATATTCTCCAAATGACGCTTGAGCATCTTGGCTACCTTGATCACCGGCTTCAGGCGACTGCGCGATGCCCAGCCATACCACTTGGCGAAGATCTTCCGACAATGTCTCCCACAGTTGATCCGCCGATTCTTCCGTCCGCCCAGAAGAAACCTCCAGCACCCGGCCCTCCGACAAGTCCACCAGG
>JALSIV010000111.1 GCA_026989685.1 Pirellulaceae bacterium
TCCGATCAGCCAGCGCACGTGGCAGCCTTGAGCGCCCGGCATCGAGACCGGTTGCAATTCGACATCTCGGTTCGATTGGACTTTCATGGTTCTTTCCTTGGATGGTTCGAGCCTGCCAGGAGACTTGCCGCGTCGCTTTCCAGACTCGGGCGTGTGGTTTGCGGCACAGAGTCCTGCGACGTTCTCTTGGAAGGAGGAGTCGATGCGGTAGTCGGTGCCGAGAGACCGCGGGTGCGCCACCAGTCGTCGGTCGCCAGTGAAGCTCCGGTCAGAACGGCCACCACGACCAATTCAATCAACAATAGTCGCTCGCCGCGATGGCGCAGGAAGCCGACGAGCGGATGTGCCTGCCAACCGCCGCGATCGAATACACCGCCCAGCCAGAACGCATACGCGCAGCAGGTGATGCAAAAGACGGCCGCGGCCAGCAGCAGCGCGACATAGAACGGGTTGGCGAGCGGGGAACGGGTTTTCATGCGAGTCGGCTGATGCGAGTTCGACGGGAGCGGGGAATGGATGTTCTACGGTCGGTGCGGGAAACGGGGTTCACGGGAGTTGGCTGATGCGGCGGAAGTCGTCTTGGAGGGAGCGGTAGAGTTGCTGGTAGACGGGAAAGGCGCGGTCGTAGGCGGCGCGAGCCGCACGCTGGACTTTGGTGGTGCTGGCGACCTCGATCGTCGCCTGGCAGGCCTCCTGGATGTTGCGGAAGCTGCCGCCACCGACGGCGGCCAGCAAGGCGACGCCGTAGGCCGGGCCCTCTTCGGCATTGATGGTGACCGCCTGTTTGCCGAACGTGTCGGCCTGAATCTGGCGCCACAGCGGACTCTTGCTCCCGCCCCCGGAGACTCGAATTTGGCGAACTGGTACGTCCAGTTGCCGAATGATCTCCAGGCTGTCCCGCATGGCGAACGCCACGCCCTCCATGATGGCTCGAGCCAAGTGGCCTCGGGTGTGTTTCAGCGTCAGTCCGATGAAGCAGCCTCGAGCGTGCGGATCGGCGTGCGGCGTCCGCTCGCCGGCCAGGTACGGCAGGAAGAACAGTCCTTCGGCGCCGGCGGGGATGGCCTCGGCTTCCCGATTCAGCACCTCGTAGGCGCGTTTCTTCAGTTCGGGGCACATCTTCTGCGCGAACCATTGCAGCGCTCCACCCCCGGTGAGACTCACGCCCATCATGTGCCATTTGCCTCGCACGGCGTGGCAGAACGTGTGCAGTCGGCCTTCCGGATCGATCTCGACGTTGTCGCTGTGAACGAACATGATTCCCGAGGTGCCGATCGACGTAGATAGGATTCCCTTTTTCACGACGCCGGTTCCCACACCGTTGGCCGCACAGTCACCGGCACCACCGACGACCAGGCAATTGGTGGTCAACCCCAGCAATTTGGCGGCTTGGGGTGTCAGTTGACCGGTCACGTCTTCCGACTCGAAGCAATCGGGCAGCAAATCCGAGTCGAGTTCGAGTTTCGAGAGCAGCCGCGTCGACCAGCGGCGTTTTCGCACATCGAGCAGCAGCATTCCGCTGGCGTCGCTGACATCGGTGGCCAGTTCCCCGGTGAGTCGGCGGCGCACGTCGTCTTTGGGCAGCAGGATCTTGGCGGTCTGATCGAAGTGGCGGGGCTCGTGATTGCGCAGCCACAGGATTTTCGGGGCGGTGAATCCGGTCAGAGCCGGATTGGCGACCATTTGGATCAACTTGCGTCGTCCCTCCGCCCGCTGCTCGATTTCGTCGCATTCGGCTGCCGTACGCTGGTCGTTCCACAAGATGGCGGGGCGGATCACGCGGTGGTTTTTGTCGAGAAACACCGATCCGTGCATCTGTCCGGAGAGTCCGATGGCGCGCACATCCGCCGGCTTCAGTTTGGCTTTTCTCACGACGGCTCGCACGGTGCGCACGGTCGCCTTCCACCAGTCTTCCGGGTCTTGTTCGCTCCACAGCGGCTTGGGATGATACAGTGGATAGCGGGCGTCGGCGTCGGCCAGGATTCTCCCTTGCTCGTCGATGGCCAGAGTCTTCGTGCCCGATGTTCCGATGTCGATTCCCAGGTAGACGCTCATGCGATGCCGCACCTCTCTTGCCGCTGAAGGAATTTCCGTCTAATGCACCAGGCCCCTGTTCGACATTCTGTTCCCGCTTGCGCTCCGAAGGCGGCGAGTCCGGCTGCGATTTTATCGCCCCGGTCGCGCTGCTGGCAACCACGCCGACTGGTTCGCCGGCTGGCTGCCACGACCGTCCTCGTGATGCTGGCCGGCTGTCCAGGCGACCGCGGTCAATCCGACTCCGAGGATAGTGAGAAAAACCGTGTGGCGGTACCGCTGAGGTTGCTGGTCGTGGATGATCCGGCGCTGGCCGGGCAGATCGAGCGCCAGTGGACGGCTCGAGGTGCCGGAGAACTGACGGTGGAAGCGGTCGCAGGGGACTGGCTGCAGAAACAGCGCCGGTTGTCGGCCGACATGATCGTTTTTCCTTCGCGCATGCTGGGGACGCTGGCTGCGGGGAATCGGATCGAGCGTTGGCCGAAGGACGAGCAGGGCGGGCGCAGCGATCCGGACGTCTTTCCCCTGCAGCGGTTTCGCGAGACGCGCTGGGGTCAGCAACCCTATGCCGTTTCGTTCGGGTCGCCGCAATTCGTGTTGTATCTTCGCCGCGATCGCTTGGAAGAGCTGCGCCGTGAGGTGCCGGCGAGCTGGTCCGACTATGCGGAGCTGGTAACTCGATTGGGGCGGTCGGCCGAGTCGGACCCATCGCAACCGACTCGTTTTGCCGTCGCCGAGCCGTTGGGTCCGGGATGGGCGGCGCGCGTACTGTTGGCTCGAGCTGCCGCCTATGTCGGACATGGCAGCCAGTATTCCGGGCTGTTCGACTTCACTTCGTTCGAACCGCTGATTGCCGAGCCGCCGTTCGTGCGGGCGTTGGAAGAGTTGCTGGCGGCGGCCAAACGGGCTCCCCCCGAAGTGTTGCGAGCCGATCCTTCCGAAGTCAAACGCTGGTTTTATGAGGGGAAGGTGGCGATCGCCTGGGGTTGGCCGACGGGCACGTTTTCCATTGCCAAGGAGGTGTCTCAACCGATCGACGTGGATGTGGTCGACATGGCTCCGCTTCCCGGATCGGCGGACGCCTACTTATTCGAACAAAATGAGTGGGTGAAGCGGACCGCTCGCGAGAGTCCGGCGGTTCCGCTGTTGGCCGTCGCCGGACGATTGGGAGCCGTTGTGCGGGGAACCTCGCACCGAAAGGAAGCGGCGGCCGCACTGGTGTGGTTGACGGGACGCGAATTCAGCGTGTCGGTCAGCTCGGCCACTCCGTCGACGACCGCATTTCGCCGCAGTCACGCCAGTGATCCGGCGTGGCTCGACCGAGGGCTGCCCCATACGCTGGCCGAGCGCTATGGAGAGTCCGTGGAGCAGACCCAGTCCTTGGCTCACTGCCTGTTTGTGCCTCGAATTCCCGGCGGCGATCGCTACTTGTCGGTGTTGGACGAGGCGGTCCGCCGTGCGGTGAAGGACAGCGTCGATCCCCAGGCTTGTCTCGAGCGGGTCGCCGAAGATTGGGCGGAAATCACCAAGGAGTTGGGACGCGACCGGCAAGTGCAAGCGTATCACCAGAGCCTGGGGTTGGAGCGATAACGAACACAGCCTCGAGGCCCCGCCTCGAGGCTGTGTCGGATCGGCGCTTCTGTTGGCTACGGACTACATTTGTCGGTTCTTGTCGGCTACGGCATCGAGCCTAGTAGAGGAACTCGAATCCGAAATAGCCGCCGTGGAGAATCACGCTGCTACTGTTGTTGACGTCGCGGACTCCGCCGATGTCGGCGAAGTACAGCGGGATCTGATCGGTGGTGAGGCCCACGCCGGTGATCCCGACCGCTCGGTAGCCCATCGTGGCGCTCCAGTGTCGGGCGAACTGATAGCGGAATCCCAGATCGATCTCTCCGATGATGGAGACATCGGTGGTGCTGGAACTGACGTTGAATTCCTGTCCATTGTAAGGACTGGCGGCGTTATTCACCACGGCGTTTCCAGCCGAACCGCTGATGCGGGATCGCTGTGAAATATGAGATCCGTACAGGCCGGTTTTGACCGTGCCGTAGGCGGTGAATGCTTGATGGAACCGGTAGTCGATTCCCAGGCCCACTTGTCCGCCGATGAAGTTGTTGTCGACGTCGATCAAGTAAGTCAGCTCGTTGACGTCGCCGGTGAAAACCCGGTCGGCATCGTCGGTCATATACTCGAAGCCGTCGTTGAACTTGAGGTAACGGACACCGACCAGCCAGCGGAAGTTGAATTGGTGACCGCAATACTGGTAGCCGCTGCCGAAGAATGGCGAGCCGACCAGGTTGAGTTCGACGTTGTGAGCTTCATAATTGCGGATCAGCCGGTGCATTTCCGCGTTGGTGAAAAAATCGACGGCAGCCGTGCCGTTGTAATCG
>JALSIV010000112.1 GCA_026989685.1 Pirellulaceae bacterium
TTCGAAGCGGTACCACCGATGGTCAGGGATTTGGTCCTCGAACCGGTCGAGGTAGCTCTGAGCCGTGTCGAGGGCTGTTTCCGCCTCGGAGTACAACCGCTCGACGATGCAGACCAATGCGCGGGCGATCGCGATGGAGACGACGCATCTCGGCCTGTCCGGAATCGAATCTGGAAGTTGGATGATTTGATGGTATGCGGTACGGAGCGAATCGGCAGCAAGGGAGCTTCGGCGCATGGCCGAGTAGACTGCGGCGAGATCTGCGTGAATGAAGGCGATAAAGCTCTGTTCCCAGGGCGTGCGAGCACCGGGAAGTTGTTGCAACCTGGATAAGGCGGACTGTAGGCAGTGGGCAGCTTGCGGGAGCTTGTCCAGCATGAACAGGGTTTTTCCTTGGAGTCTCGCCGCCTGGGCATAGAGGACCGCCTGGCGCGGCACGTGAGGATGAAGTTGCAGCAACTCCCATGCGGCTTGCGACAGTTGGCGAGCCAGTGGTTCGGCCTCGGACCAGGCTCCCCGTTTGATCCTGTCATTGAACAGTCGACCGATCGCGAAGTGGAGTTCGACGAGACTGAAGGAGCAGTGCAATCCGTGTTCCAGCGCCCATTCCGCGCAGGCCACGGCGCGGCGATACCGGGCGATCTCGGCTTGGTGGTCGCCCTGAGCTCTCGCCAGTCGAGCCTGGCAGATGGACAGTCGAATGGTGGCGACATGTCCGACGGGAAAGCGGGTGGAGGGAAACCATTGCTCGGCCAGCGCATCGAGGCGCCCCATCGCGGCCTGCCAGGCGTCGTCCTGCAACTGCTCCACGGGTAGCTGTTCGAGAATACGGGACAACTGATAAAACCAGCGGTCCTTATCTTCGGATGTCCAGGACCGCGGCGGTTCACGAGTGAGTTGGTCAACCAGTTGCAGTGTGAGCCGATGGTGCCGATGGACGGCCAGCCACCGGCCGAACCGCAACAAGGAAAACTCTGCCATCCGCTGGTCGCTGCTGTGGGTTTGCGGGTCTCGCTGTCTCAACAACCGACGGACCGCATTCTTGATATGGTCTCCACGCGCAAGCAGATCAGCATGGAACACATGCAGATCGGCAACGAGGGACTCGATGAACACGTAAGAGACCGTCTTGTGTTGCTCGGGCGTGACCATTTCGTCGGCGGTTCGGAGCAACTGGATCGCCGTTTCTTCGGCTCGAACCGATGGCAAGTCATCCATCGTGCGCTGGTCGAGGGCGACGGCTCGCCGGACAAGCAGCTCCCAGTCGGAGATCTGGTCGGAGATCCCGGCGGTCGGCCCCCCGGCGTTTTGCTCGATGAGCAAGGGCGAACAAGAAAGGAGCATCACGGAAAAGGCGAGAGTGAACGGCATGATGGAAGTTCCTTTCGTGCTGCCGGTCACGAATCGCGAGGGCCGGCGGCAGGGGGACGACCACAACTGAACGTAAGAGCGACCACGTCGAGTCCTTGAGGCACCAATGTCTCGGCAATCAGTCGCTGATTGGCAAACAAGGGATGCCGGATGGGGGCGCTGGTGTCGACTTCGGGGCGTCGCAGCCTCTGCTTAGCCGTGTGTTGCAGCCGCCCGTTGTGAAAGGCGAATGATGTCGGAAACCGAACCGGCGGCTGAGGTTGCCACTGTGCGAGGGTGTGGTGAACGGCGTCGACTTCCCGGTCGTTCAGCGGTCGCGGCCGGGCCATCACCAGTACCGTTTCCATACCGGGACACTGTACCGCCATCTGCCAGCCCTCGTCGGCGGTGTCCGGCAGGCCGAGAGACGTGCGAAGAACGGAGTCGCGCCACCTCCACGACCCTTCTTCCGGATGAAGAGGCAGAGCTTCGCCCGACTCATCGATCCAAACAACGTACAGGTGAGAGGGACGATCCACGGTGACCTGAACGCGAACCGTATCTCGCTCGGTCAGCGGAAGAGCTCCCGGCTGGTCGACCCAACGTGGACCTTGAGTCGGATTCCAGGCAAACACGCGCAAGTCGCAGTTGATGGAAATCGGCGTGCCGCGGCGTTGCCACCACCACGCGCCCAGTCCTGTCGCGCCGGCGAGGGCGACGGCGCCGACGACTCGTCGGCGAGTGACCACGGGGGTTGGCGCGAGGCAGCGGCGGAGTTGCCGCGCCAGTTGACCCGCCGATGTGAAACGCAGGTCGGGGTCGAACTTCAGACACTTGGCGCAAATCCGGTCGAGTGCCGGCGGGATGGCGTCGTTGAACGTGCTGGGGGCGGGAACCGGCGGAAGAGGCGCACCATCGGCGGCCTGCTCCAACTGTTCACGAGTGTACGGCCGTGCTTCCGTGAGCATTTCATAGAGGATGGCTCCCAGGGACCAGATATCCGTCGCCGACGTCGAGAGTCCCGGAGCCGTCAATTGTTCGGGAGCCATGTAGCAGGGCGTTCCGGCGAATCCTTCGGCTCGCGACGAGGCGGAGGGCAACTGAAACGCCAGACCGAAATCGGTAACTCGAGCTCGGTTTTCACTATCGAGGACAATGTTGGCCGGCTTGAGATCCCGATGGATGGTACCTCGGCGATGGACGTAGTGGATGGCATCGGCGATCTGGGCCATCCATTCGACCGCCTGTCTCCAGGGGATCGGCTGCTGCCGAAGTCGTTCGTCGAGTGAATTGCCGGAAAGAAACTCCAAGACGACGTAGGGAGCACCGTTTTCCAATTCGCCCACGTCGTACACGGGGACGATGTGCGGATGACACAGCGACGCCAGCAACTGGGACTCATGCCGCAACTGGGCGCTGCCGACCTCGCCTTCGGGAACGCGCCGTGCGACCTTGATGGCGACTGGTCGGTCGAGCGTTTCGTCATAGGCGCGATAAACGCTGCCGAACGCCCCGCGAGCCACCAGTCTCTCGATGCGGTAGCGTCCCACGAATTCACCGGCCACCAACACCTGTTCTTCGCCTCGAGCGGCGTGCAGCAGTCCTTCGATCCAGGACCGCCGGCCGGGAAACCGCTTGGACAATGTGTGCCGGTCGACTCGCTCCCCCTGTCGCCGCCGATATTCGATTTCGATGCACAACAAGTCTTCCAACAGAGCGTCCCGCCAGGCGGACGGAGCCTGCGGCGACCAGGTCTCCGCCAAAGGTCGCTCCCCCTCCCGCCATTGGCGTTCGAACTCGCGACACACGGTTTCGTACCGGTCCCAGTCGTCCCACGCCAGCGACGATGAGAGCTCACACGGTCTTTCCGAAGTCGATTCAGTCATCACGCAGCATCCGAGTCCAAAGTTGTTCTACGCGGCGCAGTTTGCGCACCACGGTCGATACGCAGCAGCCGACCGATTCGGCGATTTCTTCCAGACTCCACCCCTGCAGCCGCAGGCAGACGATTCGACGCAACTCCCTATCGGCGTTTGCCAACAGGTACGCCAGCATGTCGGCGGTCACCAGCGCCTGCTGCGACCGAGCGGTCGTCCGCCGGTCCTGTACGGATTGCAGGCCGGCCAAACTGGACGCGCCCCCGGCGAAGGCACTCTGTTCATGGAGTTCCCGGGCCCCGCCACGTTTTTGCCGGTTCTGCAGCCGGATCCGCTGCAGCACCTTGTAATCGATCACCTTCAGCAGGAGACCGCGCAAACGAGCCGCCGAATCGACATCGGTGAAGTCTCCGGCGCAGCGGCGCTGCCACACGAGACAAAATGCGCTGGCGACGAGGTCGTCGGTATCATAGCCTCGAGTGCGCAAGCGTCTCATCCACCGAGCGGCACGGCGGCGCAGCACACCCTCGCAACGCTTCCAGAATTCACTGGCCACCTCGTCGGCGCCGGCCGCCGCTTGATGAAACAGCACCACTACGGAATCTGTGACATCCATGTGTCAGTCCTGTTCGCAAGAACGTCTCTCTTGCGCATGGCACTGATGGCATGCCGGTCGGATGAGTCCCACGTGGCGAGATTGTAGCAAGATCGCCGCGGTTTTGCAAATCACCCGCGGCAGTGGAGCAGTCGGAGAGGGCGGATCGGTTCGAGACAACCGGCTCTCGTGCGGGTTATTTCGAGGAATTTTGAGATTTTTCCCGGAATTTTGCTCATCGGCCGCCCGTTTTGGACATTAAGAGGGTAGAGGACCAGGTGCGCCGGCCCTAGCCGAACCGCCTGAGTCGGTTCGGTGTGGACGAACGCGTGCCATCCCCCGATGCCGCCGCCCACTGCCGTTCCATGACGTGCCTACCCCATGCTGAACCGCATTGAAGGGACGTGCAACCGCACTGACAGCGTGGCCGGTGGTGTCCCACACACCGTTGTGGACGGCAATCGTGGCGGTGGCCATCGGGCGGCAATCCTCTTCCGCCGACGGCCACTCGGGCTGTCGCCCAGGTGGCCTGGCGCCGGAAGCCGCTCGACACGAGTTCCCGACTCTCGATCAGCTCCAAGCCTGGTCGATGTCGGCAGCG
>JALSIV010000113.1 GCA_026989685.1 Pirellulaceae bacterium
CAGTCACGCATGTGGTTCATGTCGGACCGGGACCCAATATCATTCCGGCGACGTTGAAGCGGTTGGCGGACAATGTCCGTGTGCAGCTCAAGAACAATATGGGAATGCGAGCTTTGGCCGTGGCTGCTCGAAGACCGTGGCTGGCAGCGCTTCTCCCCGAAGACTCGGCGCTGTTGTTGGCTCCCGAATTGACGCAGTTCAACCTGGAGGACTGGTTGCTCGGGGGCGAAAACGGCGAGTCTGCGGCGTGAGGCGGGGGGAAGCGACGTGCTAGGCGGCTCGTCCCCAGCCGTGCGATTCGCGCAGGATACCTTGGTACCGCGCGAAGGCGACTTCGGCCAATCCGATGGCTCCGTCGAGCGGCCGTTTGCCGAACCAAGTGAAGTCGTAGAGGCGGTAGCCGTAATCGTCCATCTGCTTCAGCAGCGAGTACAGGGAACTGCCGTAATCCTCGTCTCGGAAAAAGTCGGCCTCGAGGAAGATCAATTCGACTTTTCCCAGCACCGATTCAGCGCCGCGGAGAATCTGGCTTTCGTATCCTTCGGCATCGACCTTGAGAATATCGGGGACGCCGCATTTTCCTTCGGCAACCAGATGATCCACCGTGACGATGGGGACCTCTCTCCGTTCCCAGCCGTGGCTTTGCGCATGTTCTTGTGTGATGGCAAAGCTGCTGGAAACCGTGTCGGGAACGACGGTGAACACCTGCTTGCCGACTCGATCGCCACAGCCCGCCTGGATCCACTGGCTGTTCCGGTATTTCCGGCAGAACGCATCCAGGTAGGGTTGCATTTCGGCTTGCGGTTCCACCAGCGTGATCCGGGCGTCGGGAAAGACCCATTTGACGCGACGACTCCATTTCCCTTTGTTGGCGCCGATGTCCAACACTTCTCGAGGCTCGAATCCTCGGTCGGCCAGATTCAACAGGCACGAGAGGAGATCGGCTTTGGGGAACTTGCGGGTGTGCGTGATGCGCCACCGGATCTTTTGCAGGATTTTCGCCCAACAGGATGGCATGGCTCGCGGTATCCCGTCCTTGGAGTTGCATTTGCCAGTGGAGGCCCCGACAGATCGGAGTATACCACGGCGGGTGGGCGCGGATCCAGGTCAATCCGGTGTGCTCGCCGACGCCTCCGGTGAGCCATCAGCGGTCGGCAGTCGATAACAGACCGCTTCGGTGGCGTTGCGGGCGATCAGGTAGGGGGCGGCGTAGCAGAGGTTGTTCCAGGTCTGCCCTTCGAGCGCCTCCAGTTGGGCGAATTGGTGAAACATGGCGGGAGATGGCTCGACGAGCGCCACATAACCGGCTTCGGCTTGCACCAAGATCGAGTCGGCGAGCCCCAATATTTGACCCTGGCGGTAGTGTCCCTTCCGGCTCTTCCACTGTCGCTTGCCCGTTTCCCAGTTGACGCACTCGAGGATGCCGTCGGAGAGCGCGAAAGCGTGCTTGCCGAAGATCGTGACGTTGGTGAACTTGGTCTTGAGGAGTCGGTGGTCCGCCCAAATTTCCCGGGCCGACCAGCGACCGTCGCGGTGTTCGATCTGGAGCAGCTTCGCGCCGCCACCGTACCCTTTGCTGAGCAGCACTCGGTTGCCCGGCAGTACGACCGGCTGCGACACGCTCGGTTTGGTGTTGCTGTCTCCAGGCCACTCGGCTTCCCACAGGACTTTGCCCGTCGCCACGTCATGTCCGCTGACGTTGTCCGCGTTCACACTGACGATCTGGCGCACTCCGCAAAGAGTGCGGAGTACCGGCGAGGCATAGCTGACTTGTCGATCGCCGCCTCGCCAGACGCGTTTGCCGGTGAGCTTGTCGTAGGCTGCCAGCGAGTAACAGCGTCCCTTGGCAGGGCCGCCGTAGGGCACGACGACCAGATTGTCGACCACCAGCGGCGACCCCGAACGCCCCCAGGTGACCGATTCGGTATCTTCGGCGGGCGTGATGCCGTATTCCGAAAGAAGATCGACCTGCCACAGGAGTTTTCCCGTGCGTCCGTCGAGGGCGCGCAGGATGCCGGTGGCTCCCTGAGCGTAGACGCGATGTTCGTCCCAGGTCGGAGTGGCTCGAGGTCCCACGCCTCCAATCGTACTGTCGTATCGTGTGGCAACAGCATGCGACCAGACCGGCTCGCCCGTTTCCATCGAATAGCAGGTGACCAGTTCCTTGGGACCGCGTTGTTCCATGGTGGTGGCGTATCCATCTCGAGTGGAAAAGCCGCACCAGCCGGCTCCGATGCGTCGCCGCCAGATAAGTACCGGCGGATCGGATTCCCAGTCCGTGTTCACCGTGACCGATAATCGGTTGTTCCTGCCCGGTCCGAGGAATTCGGAAAAGTCGCTGGAAGTGGCTTCCAGTTCGAGGCCGCTCGATTCGTTGAGTTGTTTTTCCAGCTCCGGCAGTTGTTCGTCGGGGCGGGGAGCCCAGCGAAAGCTGAAGCGGGGCACGAGTTCTCCCGTCACGCCGTCGATGCGGAAGGAGGCGAAGATCAGCAGCGGCAATAGCAGAGCGGCGATGCCCACGGCAACCCGCGTGTTGGGAGCGGCCGAACGGCGAGTCACATACGTGATCACCGCGGTCAAGTAGATAACGGCGATGGCCACGTAGGTCACCATGTTGGCGACTTGAAAGTCGCCGCGATCGGCTCGCCAATGGACGACGATCGCGGCCAGAACGGCCAGTAGGATGATAACGGCTGCGAGGAATGGGAAAGACTGTCGATCCGGTTGGTCGTCCGCATCTTGCTTGACGGGTGTGTCTGTCGAATCGTGATCGTTCATCGTGAAGGCCGTTGGTCGTTGAGAGGGATGACGAATGGGGGCTTCCGCGAGGAGGGCCGAACCAGGTCCTCATGTTAGTGCTTGAGCCAACAGAGGGCGAGCCGTAGAATGCACTCGCGGGTCGTCGAGTTCGTGGCTTGAGCTCCCACCAGCCGCCGGTTTTCCATCTCCGACATTCCCGCGGGACCCTTTGGGGATTCTCTCGGCGTCGTCCGTCCGACCGATTTCCACGTGGGCCACTTCACCGGGGCCCGGCCATCCAACCAGAGAAAGATGAAGTTTTCCGCTATGACGCAGCACCGCGAAAAACGAGAAGGCCGTCGCGCTGCCGGGTGGTCGACGCGAGCCGTTCATGCCGGAGAGGCTCGGCAAAAGCCGACCTCGGCCGTCGCCGAGCCGCTCGTGTTTTCTTCGACCTACTCCTTCGGGTCGACTCAAGACGTGATCGACTACATCCAGCAGAACCAGGAGCGAGCCGAGTACGCTCGGTACGGAACGCCCGGTGAACAGGCGGTCGAACGGAAGTTGGCCGATCTGGAAAACGGGGAAGATGCGGTGCTCTATTCCAGCGGGATGGCGGCTATCGTGGGGCTGCTGATGACCGTTCTGAACCAGGGAGACGAAGTCGTCTTTTTCGACGAGTGCTACCATCGCAGCCGGGAGTTTTGTTCGCGTCACTTGAGCCGATTCGGTGTGACGACCCGGCAGGTACCGGCCTGCGACTATGAGGCGATGGCCGCCGCCATCACTCCGCGCACGCGTTTGCTCATCAGCGAGTCGCCCACCAATCCGCATTTGAGTGTTGTGGACTTGGAGCGGTTTGTCGCGGTCGGCCGGGAGCACCGCGTGGCGACGCTGATCGATGCCACGTTGGCTACGCCCTATAACGTGCGGCCGTTGGATTATGGTGTCGACTATGTGTTGCACTCGGCGACCAAGTATTTCGGCGGGCACAACGACCTGTTGGCCGGCGTGTTGATCGGAAGCCGGGAGAAGCTGGAACCGGTGCGCCAATTGCGAGGCATCATGGGCGCGGTGGCCAATCCGCATGGGACCTATCTCTTGCAGCGAGGCCTCAAGACGTTCGAGCTTCGGATGGAACGGCAAAACGCCAACGGTCTGGCGCTGGCCCGCTTCCTCGAATCGCACCCGCGGATCGAGCGAGTCTATTACCCGGGGCTGGAATCGCATCCCTACCACGACGTGGCTCGGCGAACCATGGCGGGCTTCGGCGGACTGGTGACGTTCTTGGTAAGGGATGCCGACTGGCGCGAGACGGCGGCCATTGTCGATCGTGTCCGCATCCCGCGGATCGCGCCGAGTCTGGGGGGGGTCGAGTCGTTGATTGAACAGCCGCTGGTGATGAGCTATTTCGAGTGTACGGCGGAGCAGCGGCGCCAGTACGGGATTCCCGACAACATGATTCGCTACGCTTGCGGAATCGAAAACAGCGAAGACCTGGTTGAAGACTTGCGTCAGGCGCTCGAGGCTTGACGGCAGGCGATTTGGCAGGAGCCTCCTGATGCACTTTCGGACTCGAGCCATCCACGTTGGCAACGAACGAGACGACGAGACCGGCGCCGTCGTTCCACCGATCCATGTG
>JALSIV010000114.1 GCA_026989685.1 Pirellulaceae bacterium
CATTTCCTCCCCATAGGAAACTGCGAATGGCCCGTTTTATCCAAGACCAATTTTTCGCCGCGAGAGTGCTAGCATGCTAGCACTCTCGCCATGCGAATCGTTTTTACAGAAGAAATGGTACACTACCTCATACGACGTGTTTGTCAATATTCAAAACCCGGACATACACGGATTCATCACATGGTATGCGCCTGATGTTGCGGTATTCTGAAGTTCGGACGGGCCGTGCGGTGAAATCAAGAGGATAGAGGCCGGGTGGCGTGCAACAGATGGCCTCAACCCTTGTAAATCAGACGTCATCGCCCAGATAGACGGTGCGTCTCAAAACATTATGGAGGTACATGAAAACCTCCGTCTGGCTGTAGCGGGGCGGATAGAATCCGCCCGAGTCCAGCCACTGCTTGAGCGCCAAGGCACGCTGGCGGGCCGTGACGTGGTCGCCGTCGCGCATGGCCTCGTACATCTCCAGGTAACACTGCGTCGGGTCCAAGTCTCACCTCCTTTCTAAATGACCGAGCGCAATTCTGCGACATCCGTTGAGCCTAGGGGACTGTTGTAGATTGTGTCGTTGAACTTAATCGCTCCTGTTGGATAGTGACACTTTGGTGTCGTATTGATCGCTTCGTTCCGCGCGGTTGAGGGGCGCTGGTGGCGCCGGGCCGCCGGAGTGCGGTCGAATATCGAAGCGAGCGCCAGATCGCAGCGCGTGCCGCTGCCGCGGTTCCGGTCGTGGCGTGTGAGGCGGTTTCGGTCGACGTGTTCTCCCGGCGCACGTCCGATTCTGCTCTGGGATCCCGGTCCGCTTGAAGGGGTCGTACCGATAGAAACGATTTGCGCTTTGCCACTTGCGCATGCATGCTGAAAGTAGAACCCGCCTGCCGCGACGGTGCGGCAGGAGGCTCTCGTTTCTTGAGGAAAGGTCCTTTCAGCATGACTCCTTCACACCGATTGCATACCGGTCCGATCAAACGTATGGCCGAGGACATGACGATCCGTCACTTGGCCGATGCCACCATCGACCGTTACACCTACCATGCGGCCCAATTCGCTCGGTTTCTCGGCAAACCGCTGCCGCGGGCGACCCCCGAAGATGTCCGCAGCTTTCAGCTCGACATGATCGAAAACCGAAAACTGGGCTGGAGCAGCTTCAATCAGGCCGTTTGCGCGTTACGTTTTCTGTACCGGGTCACCATCCCCAAACCGTGGCCGGTGACAATGATCCCGTTCGGCAAGCGCGCCAAGAAGCTGCCGACGGTACTTTGTCGCGAAGAAGTGGAGGCTCTTTTGCGATGCACGCCCAACCTGAAACACCAGACGTTTCTGCTGACCCTGTATGCGGCGGGACTTCGCGTTTCGGAGGCGGCGTCGCTGCAGATTCCCGACATCGACAGCCGGCGGATGCAGCTTCGGATCAACCACGGCAAGGGCAACAAGACGCGGCTGGTGCCGCTTTCGCCCCGGTTGCTGGAAGCCTTGAGAGCCTATTGGGTCGAATATCGGCCTCCCCAGTTCTTGTTTCCGGGAAAGACGCCCGATCGGCCCTACGCGACGACTTCGATTCAGAAGGCGGTCAAGCAGGCCGCGGCCCGAGCTGGGATCGCCAAGCGGGTCACGCCGCACGTTCTGAGGCACTCCTACGCCACGGGTCTGCTCGAGGCGGGGGTCGACATTCTGACGATCAGCCGCCTGCTGGGGCATTCGAGTTTCGCCACGACGATGGTCTATCTGCACGTCCGCCGTCCTCATCTCGATTCGGTGCCCAGTCCGCTGGACTGGCTTCCGGTGAGGCAACTTCCGGGATGGCAGCAGGAACGGTCGACTGGGAACCGGAAGCATCCCGACCGAGCGTGACCGACATTCTGCGTGCCGTCGCGCCGCGCTTTGTCGAGGCCTTTCCTGACCAGGCCGTGCCGCATGTCCAAAGCACGCTGGCCAAGTTGTCGCTCTGTCGCACGGCGGCACTGGGTGGCAGGAGATACCGTTGCGACCGGTGCGTGGAAGAATGCGTGGTCTACAATTCGTGCGGCGACCGGAACTGTCCGTGTTGCCGTGGAGCGAAGCGGGCGGACTGGTTGGATTCGGCGGCCCGCCTGATTCTCGACGGCGTTCCCCACTACCAGGTCGTCTTCACTCTGCCGAAGGAACTTTCGCGTTTGGCACTGGGGAACCGTCGAGCGATCTTCAATCTGCTGTTCCGGTCCGCCTGGTCGGCGCTCCAGGAGACGATCGAGGCGGAGCACGGATACGAGCCGGCGGCCCTGATGGTGCTGCATACTTGGAACCAGAAACTCGAATCGCACATTCATGTGCATGCCGTGGTTCCCGGTGGTGGTCCGGCGCTGGACGGTTCCGGGTGGCGTTGGTCCTGCCGCGCGGGGGATTCGTTGCCGAGTGGCCGCTATCTGGTGGACGCGGATCGTTTGCGGGCGACCTACCGCCGCATCTTTTTGAAAGGCCTGGACCGGCTGCATGCGGCCGACGAGTTGAAGTTGGAAGGGGAATTTGCCGAGTTGCGGCAGCCCGACGTCTGGCGCGCATTCATTGATTCGCTGCAGGGCACGACGTGGGTGAGCTATATCGAGGCGCCACCGGTTGCCGATGCCCACGGCGCGACGGTGCTGAAGTATCTGGCCCGCTACCTGACGGGCGGCCCCATTTCGGACGGGCGGATCGTCTCGGCGAGCGCATCGGAAGTGACGATCTTGGCACGGGAAGGGACCAAGTCGGGCGGGGATCGAAACCAAGTTCCGGTGACGCTTTCGACGCTGGAGTTCGTTCGCCGGTGGTGTCTGCACATTCTGCCCAAGGGTTTTACGAAGATTCGATACTATGGTGGCTGGAGTTCGCCGCGTCGGGAGAGGAACGTCATGCGTTGCTGTTACCTGCTCGAGGAGGCCGGCGCGCCGTTGGCGGAGGACGCGTTGGTGTTCGGTCCGTTCGACGCCGAGCCCGAGGTCGGCGCCTCCGAGACGTCTTGTCCGGAGTGCCCGCGTTGCGGCGAGCCGATGATTCCGCAAGGGGTCCGGGTGAAGCCGAGTTGGGCGGCCGTGATGCATTCGGAGCAGCGTCCATCCTGGTATCGTCCGGTTCCCGGCCGGCGCAAGCTTGAACCACGTCCGCCATCTCCGCTACAATCGACAGCGTAGGCAACCGGTTTGCCTCCCATGTTCTCGCAGTCGCGACAAAGTTCAACGCACGATCTATCCGTCTGCGCTTCGCGGCCGGATAGATCGCAATTCGTTTCGTTTTGTTTTGAAGCATAAGCAATGGAACAAAGCAATCCTTGATGCTGCTGGAAAGGAATATACATTCTGGTTGGTACCGACTTTTGAAGGGGCTCTGGGATTGCCTAAAGACGAGAGCCAGAAAGTCGACCAGGCGCTTAAACGTTTTGCCAATGCCACGGAAGAGGACATCCCGGATTGCTTGAAAGAACCCGTAAGAAGGTTGATGGAAATTTGACACCGTGCCGCGGCAGAAGCTCGTATGGACATTATAGGAAATTGGCCTTGACGCCGTTTCCGCCCCGTCGGGAATGTGCCGCTCTTTGAAAAGATGTTGTGTATCAACGGGTTAGGTTATATCCTGGCGGTGGAGAGTGGTTAGGAAGAGGGTTGGGTTCGGGGAGCAGAATCACGAGAGCAGGTTTGAACGGAGTTGATACCATGCCGGCCAAGAAGAAACGCTCTGCAAGCGCGAAGAAGAAGGCCCAACGGCGTCGTCAGAAGCGGGGCGTCCCTCGGTGCGGTCTGTGCGGCAAGACGAAGAACTTGACCAAGACCGAGTGTTGCGACACCTGGATCTGTGACGACGAAGACAGCTACGTTCTGTTTTCGTATGAGCGAAACAGTTGCAGCCGGAACCACCGGCGTTTCACGCTGTGCGGCTACCATTCCATGGAAGGCCACGACGGCGACTGGAAAGACTGCACCAAGTGCCGCGACGCGTTCAATACCGAGATGTACGTCTGGTACGGCACCAACGAGTACAATTTCGAGACGCTGCCGAATCCGCCCGAGTACGAACCGACCAGGTGCACCGATTGCGGCAGGGTGATCCGGCTGGGCGAAGATAGCTACTCGCTTTGCGGAGGCAGCTATTGGTGTGATCGCTGCATGGCGACGCATATGTCAGAAGCCCCATGATGGGGCGTCCGAACGATGAGCAGCTCCCGATGCTGCTGGTGCAGCACCGATATGCGGCAGTCGTATGAGCCGAATGACGAATAGGATTTCTGCCGGAACTCGGACGCTGTTCGACAGGTCCCACAAATGATCGCATCCCACTGCATCCGCGCCGGGCGAGGCGTTTCCTCAACTGTTCGGTGGCTCGCATCCTGCGTTGCGATCTGCGGGGCACGATGCGGAGTTGAACCCATGATGAGGCGGCACGGGCTAATACCCCTGGTTTGTTCGACCATAGTTCTGGCGTGCGGTTGTGTGTTGAAGGCGCAGACTCGGCTGCCGGCGATTCCCCGGTTCGTGCCGCGGCCGGTGGCTTCCGCGGCTCAGCGCTGGCGTGCCGGCAAGCCTGGCGAGCCGCTCGAAAGCGGCCTGATTCACCTCGAAGCGGAGGAGTTTCAGATCGTTCGCCCGGGATGGCAGGCTCGCGACTACGGCGAGAACTACTACGTCTCGACCTTCGCCGTCACGTTTCTCAGTCGTAAAGCCTTCTTGGCGGCGCCGCCTCGCAGTACCGACGCCGTTGCCGAAATGCGTTTCCGAGTGCCTCGAGCCGGCAACTATTTCGTGTTCGTCCGCTACGAGGCTCCCTACCGATTCCATGCCCATTTCCGCGTGGAAGTGGAGCAGGCGGGACGGGTCAAGTTGCGTCGACTGTATGGCTCATCCGAGCAGCTTCGCATCTGGCCTTTCGGCAAGGGACTCGCCGAGGATCTTACTTGGCCGTGGGGAGCCAACGAACAGATCGTGTGGGAGGGCCACGACGTGCGGGTTCCCCTGGATGCCGGATTGGCTACCATCCGGCTGATCGCCGTCGATCAGCCCGATCCGGCAGCGGCCCGCCACGTCGACTGCGTGGTACTGACGACGAATGAGGCGGAAATCCGACAGCGGCTCGAGAAAGAGCGCTATCTCCCGCTCGACGGGCTGCTGACGCAGAGCGGAGACGTGTGGGCTGCGATCGAGAATCACACTCGCGATCCACTGCAGGTGACGCTTCCCCCCTGCGTGGAGCATTCTCCGTACTGGGTCCATCTTCGCCGCTGGACGCCGCGGACGATCGTCGTCCGTCCGGGACGCAAGTCGGACTGGATCGAGATCGGCTCGCTGCTGGATTGTTTCAACGACTCGCTATGGCACCCTCGCTTCCGGTCGGCCGGCGGCGGCGACGTCGACTACACGCTCACCATCGGCACGCGCAATGCAGCAGGAGACGTGCAAGAAGTGTTCCGATATCGAGGAAATGACGCAGAATTGTCACTCTATCTCGACGGAGCGATGCGATACCATGCTGGTGTGATGCATGCTCGAGACGCCCTCCCGCAGTTGCTCGAATATCTCCGGCAGCGGGCCACTCGCGAAAAGCTGCCTCAGAGTAGATCGGAGTCGGTTCCCATCTTCGCGCTGACGTTTCAAGCCGCAAAAGGCGACACCGCTCGTCAACGACTCGTGCAACAATGGCTCGATCTGTTTCCTCTGGCTCCGACCGACATGTCGCGTCCCGGCACGGCCCAGCAGCCTCGCGGCTACATCGATGTCCGACGGATTCCCACGCCCAAGCTGGAAGCATATTGCCGGAAGATGAAGCAGTCGGGCTTGGCGGATCGGGTGCTGGTGGTCAGTCTGGGAGACGAGATCGCGTTGCCGGCGGTCAGGGGAGATCGCGACGCCGCCTTTCGCCAGTGGCTCCAGCGGCAGGGGATCGAGCCGCAGGAAGTCCAGCCGCAGGCTCAGGACTGGCAGGCCGTCCGCCTGGCACCAGCAGCCGATTCCAAGCAGGAGCCGCGACGCTACTACTGGAGCCACCGCTTTCTGCAGGACTACGGAATCGAGGCGATCAAGCAGCGAACCGACATTCTCCGCCGGTACTTTCCACGAGCTGGAATCGGCGCCAACTACTCTCCCCACCACGGCTATCATTATCTGGGCGAAGTCCATAAGTGGGTCGACGTGTTCCAGCGCGAAGGGATGACATTGCCCTGGAGCGAGGATTACATCTGGCAGACGCCGGTCGCGTCCCAACAGGTAAACTCGCTGGGACTCGACCTGTTTCGAGCCGGACTGCGCGGCAAGTCGGACCAGCGCATTTTGTATTACGTGATGCCGCATTGGCCGGGCAATACGCCCCAGAGCTGGCGGCGGCTGTTTTACGCTGCACTGGGCCACGGCATGAAGATCGCCAATCTGTTCGAGTTTCGACCGCTTCCCGCGGCGTACACGGAAAACTATGTCAATGCGCCGGCCACGTATTGGGAAGTGCTCAAGACGGCCCGGGAACTGGGAACGTTCGACGACATCGTGGCGACCGGGTCGATTCCGCGCGGCGATGTCGGGCTCTGGTTTTCGCGGACGGCCGATATCTGGCGGGATTACGAACCACCCTTCGCCGCCGAGAAACGGACGCTCTACGTCGCTCTGCGTTACCTGCAATTGCCGGTGGAGATCGTGACGGAGCGCGAAGCCGAGCAGGGAAAACTCGATGCCTTCCGCGTGATCTATGTCACCGATCGGCACATGAGCCGCAAAGCAGCTCAAGCGTTATTGTCCTGGGTTCGCGCCGGCGGGACGTTGTTTCTGTCATGTGCGGCAGCCGCACGAGACGAATACGACGCACCGCTCGACACGCTTTATCGAATGGGCGTCCACGCGACTTGGTCCGAGCTGGGCGACGTAGCCAGCCCGCCCATCCGGTTCGTCAAGGAGGATCTCCCGTTTGCGGATCCGGTCGCTCAGGTGGTGTGGCGGACCGGTTCTTCTCGGAAGCAGCCGGAGGTTGCCAAACCGTTCGACGTGTTCGGCGTGCGGGCCCGACTTTCGCCGACCGATGATATGCGGCTGCTCGCCGAATTCCTCGACGGCGCCCCGGCACTTGGCTGGCGACAAGAAGGCCGGGGACGCATCTTCTACTGCTCATTCTTGCCGGCACTGGCCGCGGTGCGCCCGTCGATCGAGCGGGTTCCGGTGACTCGAGGCGGCTCGATGGACTCGCCCAGCCACTCGTCTCCCACGCGGTGGCAACCGGAAGCACTCCGCGTCCTGCGGGCTCCCGTGGAAAACCTCGAGCGATCGGTGCGGGCCGAGCCGGGGTACGTCGAAACCTGCTGGATCGAATCGCCTCACGGAACCGCGCTCGTGCTGATCGGTTGGTGCGAACATCCCGTCGACGCTCGAATCCGAGTGCGCCGTCAGGTACCGTCGACTCGAGTCGCAACCGCCAGCGGTCGGCCCGTTCGTGTCGACCGGAAGGACGACGGGAGCATCGAACTCCAACTGCGAGTCGAATGGGCCGATGCCGTCATCTTCGCCCCTCGTTGACGGAAACGGACGGGCGAAGCCCCCGTTAGGCTCGTCCCTTGAGCATGCCTTGCCAGTAGAGTAGCGGGAGACCGTATTTTTTCAGCAGGTACATCGAGTAGCGTTCCTTGGCCTGGTCGAAGGGAAACGTCTCTTCCGGCTGCTTGTCGTAGTCGAACTCCGCGAGCACCAGCTTGCCGTAGCCGGTGACCAGAGGGCAGGAGGTATAGCCGCTGTAGCGAGCTGCCGGCGCATCTCCCGCCAGCAGAGCTTGCAGGTTGTTCACTACGACCGGAGCCTGCTTGCGGATGGCGGCCCCCGTTTTCGACGTCGGAAGATTGGCGCAGTCGCCCAGGGCGAAGACATTCTCGTAGCGCCGATGCTGTAGCGTGTATTGGTCGACATCGACCCATCCGCCGGCGTCCGCCAGTGGACTGGACGCGATGAAATCGGGTGGTCCTTGGGGTGGAGTGACGTGGATCATGTCGTACTGCAGCGCCAGTTCATCGCCGGTCTCGAGGTTCTCGAAGATCGCTTCTTTGGTGTCGGGGCTGACGGCGATCAGATTGTACCGGTACATCGTCTCGATGCCCTTCCGCTCGATCACCCGCTCAAGCACCTTGCGGTATTTTTCCACCGCGAAAATGGTCGCTTCGGCGGACGCAAAGATGATTCGAGACTTGTCTCGCACGCCGGCCGAGCGAAAATAGTCTTCAGCCAGGTAACAGATTTTCTGCGGTGCACCCCCGCATTTGATGGGTGGCGGCGGCTGAGTGAAAATGGCGTTGCCCCCGGAAAACTCGCGAATGCACTGCCAGGTATAGGAGGCCGTTTCGAAGGAGTAGTTGCTGCATACGCCGTTGCGGCCCAGTGTCTCTTCCAGGCCCTTGATGGCGTTCCACTTCAACCGGATCCCGGCGGCGACGACCAGGGAATCGTACTGGATCCACTGTCCCGCGGCCGTCTTCAGGCGGCTATGTTCCGGGTCGAATTCCTCCACCGCAGCTTGAATCCAGGTGGCACCGGGAGGAATGACCGAAGCTTCCGGGCGGCGCGTTCTTTCCGGCCGAAACGCGCCGCCACCCACGAGCGTCCAGGCAGGTTGGTAGAAGTGATCGCTGGCCGGATCGACGATCGCCACGTCGATCGCGCCTCGCCGGCGCCGGATCAAGCGGGCCGCCACGGTGATACCGGCTGTGCCGCCGCCCACCACAACCACTTGATGGTGCGTCACTTCTCCCGTCGAAGATTCCATCGAAGCGTCCGCGGACGTTCCCGAAGTGGTCGGCGTGGCCATGGAACAAGTTTCTCCCGAAAAGAACGGCGTCCGAAAGGATGGGCGACTGTCTCCAGCCAGTTTCGAACAGCCAAGCAAGTGTCCCGCTGCCGCTGCGGGGCTCTTCATCTTATCCGCTATCCGGCAGCTCTCCAAGTAGCAGACTGGAACACCGAGCCGGTTTCGTCGGAGATGCCGAGAGCCCGACCGGCCTGATCGGCGATAGGGGCGGTGCCAGGTGAAAGGAGTACCATCATGAGTCGAGGACTGGAAACGGCGGTGAATCGTCTACGGCAGGCGGGGTTCGAGCTCCGACCGGGCGAAGTGCAAGAGTGTGCCGGCCGTCTGGCTCCGCTTGTCGCCGCCGCCTACCGGATCGCGATACCACGCTCGACGGGAGTCGCAAGGCACGGTTACTTGCTGTGGTGGACCGCGCTGGTGCAAGACGCCTGGACCGGTGCGACGTGGGCCTACTTGACGGCCCCTCTCGACGACCGTCCGCTGGTTGCGATGGTGAGTTCCCGCATGGGACGAGACTACTTCCCGCGTGCTGGATGGATAACATACATTCGTCAGTCACTCGCGTTGAGTCGCGGAAGGTGGCGATGGCTGGTGTGTGAAAACACCACGACGGCGGAGTGGCTGCGGCACGGATGCGGGAGAATGGGCGAATCGACGTTGGTCGTCCGCGCCGATCGACGGGCGCGAAGTGGAGAGCAGTCGTGGCGCCGATGGTTCGAGGGAATCGCGTCGGCGCCGTCCGGCGAGCCGGTGCTGTTGGTGTCTCCAGTAGTGGAGTCGCCGCAAGCGACCGACGTTCCCCCGCAAATCGATCGGATGGCGTTTGCACTATCCGACGGCCTGATTTGTCTGTCGCGCCGACCCGGCGGCAACGTGGACCGACTGTGGCGGCAACGGCATGCTGAGCGTATCGCGGGCCGCTGGCAACTCGACCTGGCGTGCACCGAATCGCCGTGGCCCGAATGGGACCTGGCGGCAGTACGACTGCGGAAGCCTCGGATCGTCGGGCGGCTCCCCTGGCCGGCTCTGTGTCACTGGACGCGCCGCTGCGACGGGCCTTGGCCCGGGGAAGAAAAGCGGCTGTGGCGTGACCGAGTCTTGCTGCTATCGGCCGCTGCCCGCCGTGACGCCTGGGCGACCCTGCTGGCCATGCTGCGGGAAGGGCGTATTCGAGGCGGCAGCCGGAGTTTACGGGGCAGCCGGCCGATGGTCTCCTGGACGGCGCAGCCGCTCGAGCGCTGGCCGGCGCTTCGGACGTTTCGTCGGGGCCAGCACCGGTGGGATTTCGAGCCGTACGGGATTGCCGTGGAGCGGGAAGCCGTGCGAAGGGAGGGAGCCAGGCCGGTGTGGTACGGCAGCGAGGCCGACTTTGCGGCGGCGACGCCTCGGCAGCGGCAACTGGGCCAGTTGAGAAGGAGTCGCCGTGGGACGGTCGACTGGACTCGCGAACGCGAGTGGCGCTCGCCGGGGGACTTTCGCTTCAGCAGGCTGCCCCAGCGATCGGTCGTGGTGTTCGTCTCCGACTACGGCGAAGCACGGCAGGTGGCCGGAGAATTCGGCTATCGAGTCTACCTGGTGCGGCAGGGCTCCGAGGCGACGTGACCTGCCCGATGCCGGAGTGTGCGAGTAGAATGGCGACAGAGACTCTTGTTGCAGCCCGCTTGGTTGAGCGGGCCACCTGGTTCGAGCGGACGAGGCACGATCATGGCGACGACACCGGTTAGCGAAGCTCGGGAGCGCTGGCAGACCGAAGCAGCGAAGGGAGCCGGCGACGACCGGCAGTTCACGACCGTGAGCGGCCGCCCGATCCGGCCTCTCTATCTGCCCGAGGATCTCCCGCCGGGCGACTATGATGCGACGATCGGCTATCCCGGACAGGCTCCGTTTCGCCGAGGCATCCACGCCAGCATGTACCGCGGCCGGTTGTGGACCATGAGGCAATTCGCCGGCTTCGGTACTGCCAAGGAGACCAACCAGCGGTTCAAGTATCTCGTGCAGTGCGGCCAGACCGGTTTGAGCACCGCGTTCGATCTGCCGACTCTGATGGGACTCGATAGCGACGACGACCGCGCGATCGGCGAAGTCGGCAAGCTGGGAGTGGCCGTCGATACGATTGAAGACATGCTGGTGCTGTATGACGGAATCGACATCGGCCAGCTTTCGGTATCGATGACGATCAACGCTCCGGCCATCGTGTTGATGGCCTTTTATCTGGCGGCGGCCAGAGACCGGGGCTTCGACTGGAAGCAACTCCGCGGTACGGCCCAGAACGACATTCTCAAGGAATTCCACGCTCAAAACGAATACGTTTTTCCGCCGGCTCCGTCGGTGAGACTCGTCGTCGACGTGATCGAGTTTTGCGCGAACGAGGTGCCTCAGTGGTATCCGGTTTCGATCAGCGGCTACCACATCCGCGAAGCCGGTTCGACGGCCGCTCAAGAGCTGGCGTTCACGCTGGCCGACGGCTTGCACTATGTCGACGCGACGCTCCGCCGCGGACTCCCCATCGACCGGTTCGCCCATCGGCTCAGCTTCTTCTTCAACGCTCACAACGACCTGTTCGAAGAGATCGCCAAGTACCGGGCGGCTCGAGTGATCTGGTGCGAGGCGATGCGCGACCAGTACGGTGCTCAGCAAGAAGCCTCCTGGAAACTCCGGTTCCATGCACAAACGGCCGGGTGTTCTCTGCAGGACAAGATCCCCGAACTCAATCTGGTGCGCGTCGCCTACCAAGCGCTCGCCGCTGTGCTGGGAGGTTGCCAGTCGTTGCATACCAACAGCATGGACGAAACCCTGGCTCTGCCGTCGGAACACGCGGCCATGTTGGCCATCCTCACCCAACGCGTGCTGGCTCACGAAACGGGTGTGGTCAACTCGGCCGATCCACTGGGCGGATCGTACCTGGTGGAGTCGCTCACCGATGCCCTCGCCAAGGAGACTCGAGACTACTTCGACCAGATCGAGCATCTGGGCGGCATGCTGGCGGCCATCGAGGCGGGATTCTTCCGGCGGGAAATCGCGGAGGCTGCGTTTGCCTATCAGCGCGAAGTCGATGCGGGGCGAAAACTGATCGTGGGAGTCAATGCTTTCGAGGCGCCCGAAGAGAAACCGATCGAATTGCTGCAGGTCGATCCCGAGGTCGAGCAGCGGCAGATCGAGACGCTGGGCAAGATCAAGGCGGCTCGCGATCGGGACGCTGTCCGCCGTACGCTGGATGCCGTCCGCCGGGCGGCCGAGAGCGACGACAACCTGATGCCGCCGCTGATGGACGCGGCTCGAGCGCGAGCGACCGTGGGAGAGTGCATGGACGCCATGGCCGACGTCTTCGGGCGGTATACTCCTGTCGTGTAATGTCGCCTGCCCGGCACCGACATGCCGGTGGGAAAAGCGGTTCTTTCGAGAATCCGCGCGAGCCGCTAAACTCGCGGAATCAATCTGGTTGCCAACCGAATCCGACACCTCTGCAAGGAGCATCCTCATGTCGAGCGTTGTCCATCTCACCGACGATAATTTCGATACCGAAGTCCTGCAGTCGGACGTGCCCGTGCTGGTCGACTTCTGGGCTCCCTGGTGCGGCCCCTGTCGCCAACTTTCACCGCTGATCGATGAACTGGCCGGAGAGACCGCCGGCAAGTACAAGATCGCCAAGCTCAACACGGACGAAGCGCAGCAAACCGCCGCCAAGTTTCGAGTCAGTTCGATCCCGACGCTGATGATCTTCAGCGGCGGAAACGTCGTGAATACGCTCATCGGCGTGCAACCCAAAGCCGCCATTTTGCAGGCTCTGGAAACGGCGGCCGCCTGATCGGGGCTGCCTCGCGGCGAAAAAGATCATGCAGAAGGCCAGGGGGAAGGACCGCGCGCATCGCGTGCCGGTCCCCCGGCCTTTTCTGGCATGGCACGATCTCTGTGCCGCCGATGCAAGTCCGCCTGGGATCGGAGGTCCCGCGGTGATCGACCGCTGACCACGAACGATTTCGTTGATCCGCCGTGGCGGAACACCGATTGTCCTTGACTAGGCGATATTGGCTGATCCCCAAAGGAGCAAGGAACTCCTTAAGAGGCTGTCACAAAACACCGTGTTGCAAGTAACACGCCCGAGGCCGGGATGCGGCGCGGCGGGTTTTGTTACAGGCTCTAAGCACGATTTCTCCTGGATGAAGGGGGGCTGGCTTCCGTTGTGTCATGAGCACGTCTCAGTGGTAGTCAGCGATAACGCAACGCGCTAATCGTGGCAAGGTGATGGGTGCCTGCGCCCATCCACAGCCGTTGTGGAACCGTTTGGGGGAGCGTAAGGGACGGTGCCGGCGCCTCTGGGCCGCCAATGAACAAACGCGAGGGCAAATTGCACAAAATAGAGAACATCGATCGGTTTCGCGGGTTATAGTGGACAATTGAGCGGCCAGGCCGGGCTGCCACCAGCACGGAGGGTGCCGCTCATTCGATAGGCGGGTATTTGTCACAAAAGCAAACGATCAGGGGTTATTCGAGGCAACGATGAGCAGCAGTTACGAGTCGAGATCGGGACGGAGATGGGCGAGCGGATTGGTCGGCCTGGTGCTGGTTTGGAGTGTGGTGGGAGTGGCCATCGGTCAATCGCCGCACGGTGAGACCAAGAAGAAGCCGGCTAGCACAGCCAAGAAGCCGACGATCAAGCGTCCATCCAGTTCCAAGAGCGGGGTCAAGTCGTACGACGACGTGATCACCAAGGAAGCCAAGACCCAAGTCGGTCTGTTCCGAGTCCACCGCATCAAGGACCAGCTCTACTACGAGCTTCCTCCGTCGCAGATCGGAAAGGACATGCTGTGGGTCACGCAGCTCGATGCCACGCAAGCCGGCTTCAGTTATGGCGGGATGCCGGTGGGGGATCGAGTGGTGCGTTGGGAACTGCGGGGCGAGAAGGTGTTGTTGCGCGACATCAAGTACTCGATTCGGACGTCGAAGAAGGGGGCGATCGAGTACGCGGTGGAACACTCGAACATGCAACCGATCATCAAGGTGTTTTCGGTGAAGGCGTGGGGCAAGGACAAGGCGCCGGTGATCGACGTCACCTCGCTGTTCACTTCCGACGTGAAGGAATTCAGCGCGGCTCGGATGGTCGGCGGTTCCGGCCTCGATTCGTCCCGCACGTTTCTCGACACGGTCAAGGTCTTTCCCACCAACATCGAGACGCGGGTCGAAGTCACTTATCGTCTCGGCAGCAGCCGGCCTTCTTCCGGGATGTTGGGGCGACACCCGGCAGGTCCCCGTCGCGATCCGCGCCAATCGGGCGTGACGGTTCGCCTGCACCACAGCATGGTGCGTCTTCCCGAGCGGCCGATGAAGGGGCGGATTCACGATGAGCGGGTCGGCTTCTTCACGGTGGGATATACCGATTTCGGAGACGACCGGTTGCACCAGGTCGAGCAAGTGCAGCTCATCACTCGGTGGCGCCTGGAGAAGAAGGACCCCAAGGCGGCCGTATCGGAACCGAAGAAGCCGATCGTGTTTTACGTGGGGCGCGGCGTTCCGGAGAAGTGGAAGAAGTACGTCAAGCAGGGAATCGAGATGTGGCAACCGGCATTCGAGAAAGCCGGGTTCAAGAACGCCATCATCGGCAAGTACGCTCCGGATGAGCGAGAAGATCCCGATTGGGACGCCGAGGACGCGCGCATTTCGACCATTCGCTGGCTCCCTTCGAACATCGAAAACGCGTTCGGACCGCACGTGCACGATCCTCGCAGCGGGGAGATTCTGGAAGCCGACATCCGCATCTACCACAACGTACTCAAGTTGGCTCGCGACTGGTATTTCGTGCAAGCCTCGCCCAATGACAAGCGGGCTCAAAAGCTGCCGTTTCCCGACGAGCTGGTTGGGGAACTGCTCGCCTATATCGTGGCTCACGAAGTGGGTCATTCTCTCGGGTTTCCTCACAACATGAAAGCCTCGTCGGCGTTCACGGTGGCCAATCTGCGAGATCCCAAGTTCACCAAGCAGCATGGCACCGAAGCGTCGATCATGGACTATGGTCGCTTCAACTACGTGGCGCAGCCGGGTGACGGCGCGGCGTTGATTCCCAAGATCGGTCCATACGATTACTTCGCGGTCGAGTGGGGATACCGCCAGTACAACAGCGATGAGGAAGAAAAGAAGGGTCGCAAGGAGCTGTTGGCCCGGCAGGCCAAGAACCGGATGTTGCTGTTCGGCCACGCCAATCCATCGGAAGATCCGACTCGGCAGACCGAGGATTTGAGTTCCGATTCGATCGAAGCGACGAAGCTGGGCCTGGCCAATCTGGATCGCATCGCCGGATACTTGATCCAGGCGACGTGCAAACCGGGCGAGGACTACGATCTGCTGTCGAATATGTACGATCAGGTGTGGTCGCAGCGGAACCGCGAGCTGATGCACGTGGTGGCCGTGGTCGGCGGTTTCGAACAGAAGAATCTCTATTTCGGCGACGCGGACCAGCGCTACTTTCCGATTCCCGCGGCGCGGCAGAAGGCGGCTGTGGCCTTTCTGACCAAGCATGTGTTTCATGCGCCGAAGAAACTGATCGACCCGGCGATCACGCGGCGGTTGGAGTCCAACGGCGCGCGCAATCGCGTCTTGTCGAGTCAACGAATGATTTTGGGATCGCTGATCTCGTCCAGCCGCATCGACCGGATGGCCGAACACGCGGAGATTGCAGGCAAGGATGCGTACACCGGCGCGGCCATGCTGGCGGACTTGCGCCGTGCCATCTGGAGCGAGCTCTCGAAGAAGCCGCTGCAGATCAACCTGTATCGCCGCAACTTGCAGCGGGCGCATGTCGACCGACTGATTTCGGCGATGAACGGCAGTGCCGGTTCCGAATTGCCGGGGTTGGCTCGACGCGAACTCGAGTTCATCCAAGGCGATGTGCGCAGAGCTTACGCCGGCGCCAAGAAACAGAAGGCCGATCCGGTCGTGCTGGCGCACCTCGCTCAGATCGAAGCGCGCATCACGGCCGCCTTTCGTCCGGCAAAGGACGATTAGAGGCGGGAGGCTGTAGGTTGGAGGGGCGGTGGTGACGTCCGAAAGCCGGTGCCGGATGCGCGCACGGCGCGAGGAAGTTGCGCGGCAAGACCTTCATCCATCTATGGGGCGGACGAAACAGCTAGTTTGGCGGCTGCTTCGTCCGTTTCCGTGGTGGTCGCCGCTGAGTCTTCCGAGGTGCCGCTACCGGTCGGTTTGACGCCGAGCAGTTTGGCCACGATGAAGGCCACGGCTCCCGCGAAGAAGCTGGCTAGCGCTCCCATCTTGACGGCGTCGCGCAGTGCGTCGGGATAGGCGGCGGCCGGATAGGCGGCTTCCGACATGAACAGGGCCACGGTAAAGCCGATACCGGCCACGGCTCCCAGCGTGACGATATGCCGGTAGTTCATGCCGGCGGGAATCTCCAGCTTGAAGAAACGCTCGGCCACCCAGGTGAAGAACGTAATGCCCAGCGGTTTGCCGACGACCAATCCCAACAGGACCAGTACGGTCGCCGAACCCGTATTGCCCAGTACGACACCGGCATTGGTCAGCCCGAACAGTCCCAAGATGAGTTCGACGGGGTTTTTCCACCAGTGTTCGAATTCATTGAGCGTGTCATGACGCTGAAGTTCGGTCCGGGCGAAGATCCCCAAGTCGGTATAGGCGTGCGGCATGAGCGGGATGATGGGAACCAGTCCCAGCGCCGCGTGGATACCGGCGAAGTAGAAGGAAACCCAGCTCATCACGCCCGGGACCAGCAAATAGGCCCAGAAGTTCATGACTCGGCACCGTTGCAGCACATAGGCGGTCGCCATGGCCGCGGCGGTCAGCAGGAACCAGATGGGCTCGAGCGGTTGCTGGGGGTAGGCGACGGCCAGGATCACCAGACCGGCTGCGTCGTCGGCGATGGCCAACAGCAGCAGAAAGGCGATCGCCGGGTGCCCCACACCAAAGATCAACCGAGCCACCAGATAACTGAAGGCGATATCGGTCGCACAGGGAATGGCCCAACCCCGGCCCAGGTGGCCTGCTTGACCGAACCAACCCGATTGTCCGATGGCGATGGCCCCTACCAGGTAGAGTAAGGCGGGGCCGACAATGCCGCCGAAAGTAGCCAACAGAGGCGTCATGGCCTTTCTCGGGTTCGACAGCGCACCGTTGGGCAGGAACGACTCCCAAACTTCTTTGCCGGCGATGGCGAAGAACAGAGCCATCAATACGTCGTTGACCAGGACATGGATCGTAAACGGATGCCCGCCGTGGCTCGAGTCGCCATGGCCGCTCGGCGCTTCACCGGCTTGACCGTGAGCGGGAGGGTCGTCCGCATGGGAGTCGTGGGAGCTTTCCGCCGATGCATGCGACTGGGGGGCTGCGTCATGCGTTTGCTGGGGCTCGCCTCGAACCATCTGTCCCAGGTCGAAATTGACGAAGTTCTTGTAGCTCTCTGGACTGGCGTTGGCCCAGATCAAGGCGCCGAGCGCGCCGGCAATCAGAAACATGGAATTGCCGAACAAAAAAGCAACGACCGGCGACTTTTTCTTTCCGTGGCTCGTCATGTTTTCCCGTCCTTCGCCTTTCCTTCGAACTGCCCCACGATACGGATTCTAGTGGCGCCGAGGGGAGCCGATCAGCCCCCGCCTCTGGCCACTACCCCTGTTCTCAATTACCTTACCAGATGATCCGACAGGCCGATTTCTTCGGGCTTGCCGGCGTTTTCTCATCGGTCGCCAGACCGGTCGTGTGGATCGTATCGAGCTTTTCCGTCCCCGAAGAACTTCCGATCGATGAAATCGAAGGCACCCATGGACGCGATCGTGCGGCTGGACGGAGTTTCCAAATGGTACGGTCGTGTGACCGCTCTTGACAATGTCAGTCTCGCCATTCCCCCTGGCGTGACCGGACTGCTCGGCCCCAATGGTGCGGGCAAGACGACCTTGATCAAGATCCTGCTGGGAGTGGTTCGGCGATCGGCCGGGCGGGTGTGGATTCGTGGCGAGGAAATCCGGCGGGGGGCGACTCGCTTTCGCCGCCACATCGGCTATGTCCCGGAAGACGACTGCTATTTGAGCGGCCTGACCGGCGTGGAAATGGTCTTTTTCGCCGCTCAGATGTCGGGGCTGCCCTACAAGGAAGGGCTGCGGCGGTCCCATGAGATCCTTGATTTCTGCGGCGTCCAACAGGAACGGTACCGCGCCGTGGAAACCTACTCGACCGGAATGCGGCAGAAGATCAAGTTCGCGTCGGCCATCGTACACGATCCTCCCGTGCTGATCCTGGACGAGCCCACGTCGGGGTTGGATCCGGAGGAGCGGGATGCCATGCTGCACCGCATCAGTCTACTGGCTCGTCGCCACGGCAAGTCGATTCTCGTATCGACGCACATCCTCCGCGACGTGCAGGCGGTTTGCGACCATGTGATCGTGTTGGGCAACGGACGCGTGGTGGGAAGGGGAGATCTATCGACACTGCTGGCTCCGGTTACCGATTCGTGGGAGGTGGAGATCGAATCGGGTGACCTGGAGCAATTGGCCGTTCGGCTCCGCGAAGCCACGTCGGCCGACGTGTCCGTCTGCTCCGGGCATCTGGTGCTCGATCGCGGCGCCGTGTCATCGGCCACATTGTTCACACAGGCTCAGGCGATCGGCGCCACCATTCGTGTGCTGCGGCCGGCCCGTCAGTCCCTCGAACGGTATTTCCTCGAAGCCGTGGAGTCCCAGCCTGATGGCGTTGCATGAACTTGGATACCGTTGCTGGAATGGTTCGCTGCGTAGTGGTTGGGACCGCTGGTGGGTCATTGCCGCCAACGGCTCGCGGCTGGCCTGGCGAAACCCTTGGCTGCGCCGAGTGCTGGTGTTGGCCTGGCTGCCCACGGTCTACCTGGGCATGGCCTTCTTTCTTTACGAACAGAGTGTCGACCACTCGATTCTGGCTCGTCGCAGTTTGATCTTCGCCGTTCGGTCGTTCCCTGAATCGGCCCATTTGCTTCCCGAATTGAAGGAAGATCCTTCGGCGATCCGCCACTCGTTCTGGTCGATGCTCCTGCTGGTCTTCCTGCGTTATCTGCAGGGAACCCTGATGGTGATCGTGGTGGGCATGTTCGCACCCAGTTTGATCACCCAAGACCTGCGGACGAGAGCCTACCTGCTCTACTTTTCCCATGAACTGACGTCCTGGGAATACTTGCTGGGCAAGGCCATGGTGATTGTCTCGTACTTGTCACTGATCACGGTGCTGCCGGCGACCGCACTGTACATCCTGGCCGTCATGCTCTCTCCCCACTTGAGTGTGCTGTATGAAACATGGGATCTGTTGTTTCGCATTTGGGCCGCCACGTTGGTAATGATGGTGCCGGCCGCATCGATCGCTCTGATGTTCTCCTCGATGACCGTGGAGAAACGATACGCCGGTTTCGGCTGGTACTCGCTGTGGATTGTCGGCTGGGTGGCCCACCTGACTTTGCAGCGGGTCGGTGGAGGCGGCAACTGGTGGTGGGTGTCGGTCAAGCACACGATCGGCAAAGTGCAAGCCTGGATCTTCGATGTGGAAGATTTGTCCGCCGCCGCTCCGGCCATGATCCTGCTGGCGGCATACACCCTGTTTTCACTGGTGCTCGCACGAGCGAGGATTCTCACGCCGCTGCGATCTTGATAACGAGTCTGGTCGATGTTCGAACTGCAGCACGTTACCAAACTGTATAAGCTGGTCATCGGTATCAATGACATCCATCTGTCGTTGCCGCCGGGGGCCTACGGTTTGATCGGTCCCAACGGATCGGGCAAGACGACGCTGATCAATTTGCTGACGGGTCAACTGCGTCCCACGTTGGGACGAGTCCGGGTGTTCGGCGAGAACCCATGGAACCACTCGGGGCTGCTCCGACGACTCGGTTACTGCCCGGCTCCCGATCCGGCTCAGTGGAACGTTTCGGCCTTGGAATGGGTGACGTACCTGCTGCAGTTGACGCAGATTCCTCGAACCGAGTCGACGGCCCGCGCCAGGCAGGCGCTCGAACGGGTCGGACTCGGCAGCTCGATGCACCGTCCCATTCAGACCTACTCGCTGGGAATGCGGCAGCGCATCAAACTGGCTCAGGCACTGGCCCACGATCCCGACTGGCTCATTCTGGATGAACCGTTCAACGGGCTCGATCCGATCGGCCGCCGCGAGATGACGACGATCTTGCAGGAGTGGGTCCGCGACGGCAAGAGCCTGCTGCTTTCCAGCCATGTGCTGCACGAAGTGGAGGAAATCACTCCTTCTTACCTGCTGCTGTGCGGCGGGCGTCTGCTGGCCAGCGGAACCGCCGAGGAGATCGCCGCCGACCTGGGCAATGTCGTGGGGGAAGTCACGCTGCGCGGCAGCGGAATGGCACACGTCGCTTCGCAAATGGTGGGCGACCCGGACGTTCTCTCCCTCCAGTTCATGCCGCACCGCTCCGGAATCAAGATGCTGGTCCGTTCCAGCCCTGCGTTTCGAACGCACTTGCAACAAGTGTTGGCTGCGCCGGAGGTCGTGTTGGAGGAACTCGATACTCCCAGTCAATCGCTCGACTCCCTGTTTTCCACGCTGATGAAGCTGCATCGGGGCGAAGTGGTCAGTCAGGAGAGTTGGGAACCGCTCGCCCCGGGAGAAGCATCATGAACGCCGAGTCGGTCTGGGCCGTATTCCGTTTCGAGTGGCGCCGCTCCCTCTCGGGATTCCGCATCGTGGCGTGGCTGGTGCTGGCCCTGTTCACGCCGATCCTGATTCTGCTGGTACAGAGCCGGCCCCTCGATCCGGTCAGCGAGTATGTGATGGGATCGGTGATCTTTGTGCTGGTCGTCGAGGTTACCTGCCTGCTGGGGCTGTTGCTGTGGGGCGCCCCGTTGATCCAAGCGGAACTCGAATCGAACAGTTGGATCTATCTGGCCGTCCGCCCCTACGGTCGCGTCCATTTGCTGCTGGGAAAGTACGCCAACGCCACCACCTGGGTGTTCCTGGCCGCGGTGACCGCCATCTCCATTACCAGCCGCTTCGTGTGGATGGTGGAAACCGAGCGGCTGTGGGTGGTGATCGTCGCGCTGTCGCTGCTCTCCAGCCTGGCCTACGGGGCGCTCTACGTATTGATCGCGGTCGTGTTTCCCAAGAAAGCGATGGTCTTCGCGGTACTCTATACGTTGATTTTCGAGGGTCTGGTGAGTCTGGTGCCGGCCACCATCAATCGGCTTACCATCCAGTACCGCCTGCGCAGCCTGCTGTTTCACTGGATGGATTGGTACGACAAGATCCCCGAAGACGCCCGCATTCTGCTGAGCAAGGCGCCGCCGTGGCAAGACGTGGGGATCCTGCTCGGCATTACCGTGTCCTTGCTGGCGGCCGCCGTCGTCGCCATCCAGTTCCGCGAATATCTCACCGGCGGCCCCGACTAGACGGCATCGGCTATTCGGCTCCCGAGACGACCAGGTTCCGCAGCAACCCGCGCACCTGACTCGAGCGATACTCGCGGGGAATCGGGTAGACGACGCGCACCGTCTGGTCTTTCACGTCGATCCCGCCCAGCCGCGGCTCCCAGATCCAGATCCATTTCGCCAGATCTTGTTTGGCCATCAAGATCCGGTCGAGAACTTTCGTCTTCCGGTCCTTCACCCAGCCGCCATACCGGTTTCGATATTGCCACACTTCATGCCGCAACGTGGCAACCGGTTTTCCGTAGTGGCCGTCGTAGCTCGTCGGTTTGTCCCGCAGAAGCTGCACCAGAATGCGCACTTGTTTGTCATCGCCGGCCAGATAGAGCGGTGTGACCTTGTTCTCATAGTGTCGGGACTTGGCGATGTCCTTCACGATCCAGCGGGCCACGTCCGGCGGCGCTTCGTCATGCGGGCTCAAAAACGGATCGAACTCGGCAACGGGTGGATAATGGAATCCCTCGATGCGAATCTGATTGGTCGTCAGAATCACCAGATCATATTTCCCCGCGGGCAGATCGGAGAACCGATACGTTCCCGCCGATTCCCGCGAGGCCACACGCCGAGTCGCCGGACGGTCGATGACGGCCTTCGGGTCGACCGGTTGCCGCAGATTGCCGTCCTCGTCGAATCGCCGCAGCGCAAGCACCTGTCGAACATGCTCGTCTCCTTCGAGTCGGACCATGAGGTCCGCGGCCAAGCCGTCATGTCGGCCGGCAACGGCAACGAGTAGGAATGCCATGACGGAGCTACTGCCGAGTCGACGCAAAAGACAATCGGTTGACATGGCTATTTCTTCTGTTCTTCTCGAGTGGCAGGCGGTTTTGCCGTCAGTCGCTGCAACGCCTTCTTGGCTTGCGCGACCAAGGGGCTTCCGGGATAGTCGGCGACCAGCGATCGGTAGGCGGAAATCGCGCGATCGGTATGGCCTTGCTTTTCTTCCCACTCGGCGATGCGCTGAACCAACTGAGCGGCGTACGCCGATGCCGGGTTGATGGCTAGCGAGTCGGAGGCGACGGCGATCGCCTGCGGCAGTCGACCGGCGGCCGCCCAGTAGCGAGCCTGCAGCAGCGAGTGGTAGCCGTCGATGCGGTCGGCCGGGAAGTCGGACAGCCAGGCATCGAGTTTCTGCTTGGCTTCCTTCAACTTGCCGTCCAACAGGAACGACTCCACAAAACGGCTGTACGCTCCGCGCCAGGCGCTCCGCTGGGTGACTCCGGAGCGAACCGGTTTGGCGCGGGCAGCACGGCGGTAGTCGGCACGAGCCGCTGCTCCGTCACCTTTTCGAGCGTACCAGTCGCCGCGCACGCGATAATATCGGGCGGCCAATTCGCTGGGCGAGGAGCGTGTGGCCGCCCGCTCGGCGCGTCGCAGTTGCCCTTCCACCTGCTCGAGCCGCAGCAAGTCGTGAATCGCCGTATCGGCGGCCGCGATCAAACACTCGGCACGCTCCCGTGGCGAGGAAATCCGTTCGGCGGCTCGACGATAGATTTCCCAGGCGGTCTGGGCATCGCCGAGTTCATTGCGTGCAAGTCGTCCCGCCGCAACGGCCAGCTGATGGAGAACATCATTCTGGAGTTCGCGGGAGCGGGGGTCGAACGCGGTCTTTGCCGCGTCAACGGCCTCGCGCAGCTTGCCCGCCACCTCGAAAGCGCGAACCAGTTGCAGCAAGTCGGGGCCGGGAAGGGTAGCCGGGTCATAAGTAGTGAGAGTCGGAAGGTATTGGCTCAGCCGGTCGGGCTGCCGGTTGCCGCGAAGAATCACGGCCGGGCGGTAGATCCAAATCCGATGGACCAGTCGCACCGGCTCTTTCTTCCTTTGCACGGTCATCGTGACGGTGTAGACGCCCGGGCGCATGTAGACATGCTGGGGACTGGTTCCGGAGGACGTCTGTCCGTCACCGAATTCCCACTCGACGTTGGCGCCGCGAGTCAAACCGCGGCTGGCAATGTCCTCGAATCTCACTTGAACCAGCGGCGAATCGCTGTTGGGAAGTACGACTTCGCCGACGATCCGAGGCGTAAAGTAAGGGACTTTTCCCTGTTGGCGATGTTCCAGTTCGAGTGCCGGCAGCCGAACGATGTGTGCCGAGTCGAAGACTTCGGCAGGAATCAACGCAGGTTGCTTGGCGCGAGGAGGCTGCCAGGCCGCCACCATCGTCGCAGCAGTTCCCGAGGCTGCGTGCCAGTAGTCGAAGGTATGCGTTCCTTTGTCGAGTTTCAGCGAACCGCGAAGGCGGGCGCGGCGGATGGGGCCGTGACGGCCGGGTGCGGCAACCACCTGTTTGCCGTCGATCAACAGGAAACTGCAGTCCTGGCTCGACGTGAAGAACTGGTACGTACCGTCTACTTTGATGCGCAGCGTGCCCGAATAGTGCGTGAGGAACGGAGCGGGAGCCGGATCGAGTGGATTGTAGCTGTGGAAGACCTGTTTCACGTAGTCGCGTCCAATCGGATGCGCGGCGGCGAAGGCCGAGCGAAGCGAGTCGAGCCGGTTGAGATCGCATGGCTTCCAGCGACGCGTCTCCACGACCAGGCCCGCGCGAGTCGTCCACCGGGGAGGATCATCTTGCAATCCGTTGCCACCGTAGTAGAGAAAGAGCTCCGTTTGTCCAGCGCGAGGCTCGATCGCAACACGGAGAAAATCGCCCGGACCGGTTTGGAGGACCGTCAAGGGGAGCCGGCCTTGGGAGTCGACGGCCGCCACGTTGGTGCCGTTCGAGCGGACGGCGCCGTGAGTGTACCATTCGGCGACGACGACTCGGGGGAACGGAGACAAGGATCGCAGATCCACCTTCCGGCGAAACTCGAATGCGCCGTCGCCATACCACGGCGCCGTCGAGTCGCCCCGGGCGAAGTGCGCCGCCGATAGGGCGAACACGATCGCGGCCAGCCGAATTGGCACATTCCCAACGCGGGCTGCGCCCGCCAGGCTGGAGGCTGGAGGCCGGAGGCTGGAGGGGAGGTGGTGACAACCGAAAGCCCGTGCAACATGGGTGCACGGCGCGCAGATGTTACGAAACAAGACTTTTTGAGCCTGTAACAAAACCCGCCGCGCCGCTTTCCGGCCTCGGGCGTGTTGCCTGCAGCTTGGAGTTTTGTGACAGCCTCTTGGAGCCTGTAACAAAACCCGCCGTGCCGCTTTCCGGTCTCGGGCATGTTGCTTGCGGCATGGAGTCTTGTGACAGCCTCTTAAGCGGTGTAATTCCACGATCACCTCCCCATCGTCTCTCCATCCAGACTATTATAGACTAGATAGGTCAAACTGGACAGTTGAAGTGTATTTTTGGGTGCTGCCGCGGGATCCTCCGCCTGGCGAACTGAACGGGGTATGTCGTCGGCGGTCTGGAGTTCTGTGGGCGCCCCGGGTCGTGGCGCTATGTCGATGCGACCGGCCCCGAGCACCGCTTATTGGAGAGCTGATCGCATGTCACCTGACGACAAGGCCCGACACAAACTCGATCCGGAAGAGGCCATTCGCCGGATCGCCAAGGCCCGCCAACTGCTGACGGCCGAGGTTCACAAGGTGATCATCGGGCAGGACGACATGATCGAACAGATGTTGATCTGCCTGTTCGCTCGCGGCCACTGCCTGACGATCGGTGTTCCCGGACTGGCCAAGACGCTGACCGTTGCCACGTTGGCCAAAGCGCTGCACATGAAGTTCAGTCGGATCCAGTTCACGCCGGACCTGATGCCGAGTGACATCACCGGAACGGAGATCATCGAAGAGGACGTAGCGACGGGGAAACGGCAGTTTCGGTTCGTGCGCGGACCGATTTTCGCCAACATGGTGCTGGCGGATGAGATCAACCGGGCGCCGCCGAAGACGCAATCGGCGCTGCTGCAGGCGATGCAGGAGCATCAGATCACGGCGTTGGGAACCACCTATGAACTCGATCAGCCGTTCCTGGTGATGGCGACTCAGAACCCGATCGAGCAGGAGGGGACTTATCCGCTGCCCGAAGCGCAACTCGACCGGTTCATGCTCTCGGTGGACGTCTCGTATCCGACGAGAGAGGAAGAGCGGCAGATTGTCAAATCGACGACTCGCGGCGAGATGCAGGACGTGAAGGCGGTATTGCGAGCGCGCGATGTTCTCAAGATGCAGCAGATCGTCCGGCAGGTTCCCGTCAGTGATCACG
>JALSIV010000115.1 GCA_026989685.1 Pirellulaceae bacterium
TGGCGCCCCGGCCGCTCACTCCATTCGCCAGTACGTCATCGAATTGAGACCGCAGAGACGGTTGGTAGATCCATGTTATCCGCACCAAGTCAGCAGGAGTTCCTGATGCCATGAAGGCGGTGGAAAGGTTGGCACGTCGCAGGCAAAACTGGGATCGCCTCGACCGGATGGTCGAGGAATTCGCCGTGGCCATGCGGTTCACGCCGACGCAGGTGGTTCAGTTTGCGGCGCTGTACCGTTCGGTGTGCGCCGATTTGGCATTGGCCGACGCCTACGAGCTTCCGCCGGGGACGGTGGACTACTTGCACCGGCTGGTGGCGCGCGCCCATCACCAGCTCTACCGCGCGAAAGGACTGGCGGTGAAGACTTGGGGCAAGTTGTTGCTGGAAGATGTGCCTCGGCGTGTCTTCCATGACCGCTGCGTCCAATTCGCATTCGTATTCTTTTGGGGAGTTTTCGCGATTGCGGCTTACATGGCGTTCCGCAGCGACCTCTATCCTCGTTTCGCCGAGGAGACGTTGGGAGAGGTGCAGTTGGCTCAGTTGGAGTCGATGTACAGCACGCCCTTCGAGGACCGGACGTTTTCCGAGCGGGTCTTCATGGCGGCGTTTTACATTCGGCACAACACGGGAATCGGTCTGCAATGTTTCGCCTCCAGTCTGATGCTGTTGATTCCCGGGCTGTTGGTCACCAAGTTCAATGCGATTCAGATCGGCACGATATTCGGCTACATGGCTCGCCCCGACACTGTCGGCCGGGACAACTTTTTCGAATTCGTCACCGCTCACGGTCCGTTCGAACTGACGGCGATCGTGCTGGCGGTGGGAGCCGGCTTGAGGCTGGGCGTGGCGTGGATGTGGACCGGCGGCTACTCGCGCCTCGATGCCATTCGATACGAAGTGAAGCGGGCGATGCCGGTGATGGGAGCCTCGATGCTGCTGTTCTTCGGCGCAGCTTTTATTGAAGGCTTTGTTTCGCCCAGCACTCTGCCCTACCCGGTGAAAGGCGGAGTGGCCGTGCTCACCAGCCTATTGTTGGTGGCCTATTTCATCGTGCTGGGAATGCGACCGGAGGAGCCCGATGGAGTTTGATCGCACGGCGATTCGGGTGCGTGAACGCGGAGCCAATGAGACGCTTGATCTGGCTCTGCACGTGATCGTTCGCTGGTGGTGGCCGCTCTGGAAGAGTTTCCTGGTGGTCGTGGTGCCGTTGGCGGTGGCAAACGGCTTATTGATGGAGTGGGTGTTCGCGCGCGTGGAACTCGATAGTCTGAGCACGATCGAACTGTGGGGAACCGTTTTTCGCTACGGCCTCAACATGGCGCTGCTGGTGATCCTCGAAGCGCCGCTGGCCTCGTCGCTGATGGTTCCGCGATTGGGGCTGCTGGTATTCGAGCCCGATGCGGTTCGCGACCGCACCCGGCGTACGGTTCCGTGGCGACCATTGGCACGACTGTGGTCCGCTCAGTTGCTGTTTCGCGGTGTCGGTATTGGAGTCTTGCTGCTGGTGTCGGCTTACATGGGCGTGCCCGACTACTATTCCCCGCAGGAGTTTGTTCTGCTGATGTTGGTGACCGTGGTGGTCTTCGTTCGGACGGCGCGGCCCTATCTGCCGGAAGTGATCCTGCTGGAGAAACTGGCTCGTTCCGCGTCGCCGGGAGCTCGCACGAATCTCCGTGAGCGAATGCGCTCGCTCCACCGCTGGGCGGTCGGTGAAACGACGTTGCGGGGCATGTTGCTGGCGGCCATCGTCGTCTGCCTGTCGTTTGCGGGTTTGGGCCTGACGTTGTTCGTCAGCGACCTTCTTTTCCTCAGCGGTGTCGTCGATCCGGCATTGATGCGCTGGGGGTGGCCGCTGGCTCTGTGGGTGGCCGTGTTTTTCGCCACGACCGTGCGGTTTCTCAATTACCTCGACCTGCGCGTTCGTTCCGAAGGATGGGAGATCGAACTGCAGTTGCGAGCGGAAGCGGCTCGATTGGAACAGGAGGTCTACTGATGGTCGGCCATTGCCGCTTTGCCGTTGTCGCCCTGACTGCCGTCACGCTGCTGGTAGCGGCGTCGGCCGGGGCAGCCGCCCAGGAATTGCTCAAGGACGAACTGACGCGCCAGGGCGACGCCCCGTGGTACGACGGCGAGAAGAACGAAGTCGTACCGGTTCGCATCGAGCCGGGCGAGCCGAAAGCCGCGCATCGTCTCAGTGACTGGGCAGTCAAGACGGGAACCGCCAGCCGGACATTCAAGTGGAGCGGGTTGCCGGGACTGGGGAAGTGGTTGTGGCGGATGGTGTGGGGACTGATGTTCCTGGCGATCGCCGCGTTGATTGTTCTGATTGTGCGACGGTTGATGATGCGCCCCAACGTGTCGGAGCCGTCGAGACCGGTGGAACCGTGGGATCCCGCCAAGGTCGAAGACCTTCCCTTCGAACTGGCTTCCCTTCCGGAAGACTTGCTGGAAGAGGCAAGGCGGGCCCTCGATCGCGGCGATTTGCGAACGGCCATCATTCTGCTTTTCAGCCAACAACTCATTCACCTTGATCGGTTGCAATGGATTCGCCTCGCCAAGGGCAAGACCAATCGGCAGTATTTGCGCGAACTGTCGGACGAGCCCGAGTTGCGGCAGCGACTGCGGAGATCGGTGTGGCTGTTCGAGCGGGTCTACTTCGGCGGAAAACCGGCGTTGAAATCCGAAGTGGAGTCGATGTGGAACGAAACGCGAGAGCTCAAGGAACGCTTTCAGCAGCCGGCGGAGATCGTGATGGCCCAATGACGATCACAAGCACTACCCATCGAACGACTCGGCGAAGGGACGAAAGAGCCGGCGGTCGCGGCTGGATCCGGACGATCACCGTCGCGGTCGGTCTGTTGTGTTGCGCCGCCGCGGGCTGCCGGTTCACGTCGCCTCCGCCCGAGATCGAGTCCGACTACGGCGACGTGCAATCTCGCGGCGCCGAGCGGACCGTGGATGGACTCGATGTGCTGGCGGAAATGTTCGAGCGGAGCGGACACAAGGTCCGACGATGGCGCCGACTGTCCCCGAAGCTGATGGGGAAGCAGCGACGAGCCGACGATCCCGACGAGGAAGCGGCCTATCAGGTCATCGTCTGGGCCCCTCGAAGTTCTTCCTGGCCGTCGCGGTCTCATTACGAATTCCTCGGGCAGTGGGTGGATGAAGGTGGAACACTGATCTTGATCGGGCCGGACTTCGATCCGGTGGTCGAGTATTGGCGCAAGACACTGACGCGCTATGAGCATCCCCGCTATCCCGCCGTGCTGCGCGAAGCCATGCGAGTGCGTTCCCGGCACGAGGCCGAGTTGCTGTTGAGGTTTCCCCTCAGCACACCGTGGTGCCGATTCGAGTTCCAGCCGGGAAATCCTCGTGTTCACAAGATCGACGGAGAATGGGCGGGTGTGGTGGATGTCGCGGAAGCGGAGTTGCAGACTTCGGTCCGGATGATTCCGTGGAGTGATGACCAGACGAGTGACGCTCGGGCCGGCCCGAGTCGAAGCAGCGAGGATTCCGGCGAGGAATCGGAGGAGGCTTCCGGCCAGGCCGAGAGCCCGAAGGGAGAGAAGGAGAAGCCGAAAGGCGACGGCCAGAAGAGGAACGAAGAGAGTCCATCACCGGCCGCACCGTTCATTGAGAGGATGTTCGAATCGGGAGACCTTCGCGATTGGCCCGCCGATGCGGCGGTCGTGCTGCGTCGTCCGGTTACGGACGTCGTGCTCGACAGCGACCGCGGCCCGCTGGTGCTGCGCGTCACGGGGGATACCGATTCGCCGATGGAAGAGGACTTGAGCTGGGAGGACGATTTCCTCTTCGACGCGTCTTCCGAAGGGCAGGTGCTGATTTGCACCAACGGTAGTTTTCTGTTCAACCTGAGCATGCTCTCGCCGGGAAACCGCGAGTTGGCTCAGATTCTGGTAGACGAATGCGGAGCGCCGGGACGAGTGGCCATTGTGGAACCCGAGGCGTGGAGAGTGCGCGTGTGGGAATCCGAGCCGACCCGGCGCCACATTCCGCCCCGGCACGAGCCGCTGGCGACGATCCTGGATCATGTCGCCTTTCTGGGCGTCGCATTTTGTTTTGTCTTTTTCCCCATCTTCGGGCGCCCCAAAGAGCGGCCGCGCGAACCACTCAGTGATTTCGGCGAACACATCGACGCCGTAGCCAAACTGATGGCAAAGACGGGTGACGCCGACTATGCTAGGCGACAAGTCGAAGCCTACCGGCGCCTGGTTCAGCGCGGCGAGCGGCCTTCGTCCCATTCGCCTCGAGGGCCCTGATACCGGCTTCTCCTTTTAGGCTGGAGGCTGGAGGCTGGAGGCTGGAGGCTGGAGGGGTGGGGACGAC
>JALSIV010000116.1 GCA_026989685.1 Pirellulaceae bacterium
CTCACCCCTCACCCCTCACACCTCACACCTCACACCTCACACCTCACACCTCCTCAATCCCCGTGACGCGACTCTCCAGTCTGCCTCGAGCCAACACCGTGCGGATGGTTTCGCCGGCGTCGAGCTCGGCGGCATCCCGCACGACGTTCTTTCCGTCTTCACGCAACGTGATCGAGTATCCTCGAGCCAACACGGCGAGCGGATTGAGGCCTTCCAGTCGATCGCCCAGGCTGCCAAGGTCTCTTCGTCGATGCTCGAGCATGGTCGTCGCCGCCAGCCGCAGTCGATCCTGCAGGCGGTCGAGCTGTTGTTGTCTCTCGTAAACCAGTTCGCGCGGTTCTCGAAGCACCGGCCGGCGCTGGAGCGACTCCAATCGCATCCGCGCCGTCTGCAGTCTACCGAGTACGGCTTGTTGCAACCGGCGCCGGTCGACCGCGAGCCGCTGCGAGAATTCCCGGCGAGAAGGAACGATCCGCTCTGCCGCTTCGCTCGGCGTCAACGCCCGCAGGTCGGCCACCAGATCGGTCAAGGTCACGTCGATCTCATGCCCGATGGCGGACACCACGGGAATCTCCGCGGCAAAGACGGCTCGCACAAGCTTCTCGTCATTGAACGCCCACAGGTCCTCGATACTGCCGCCGCCGCGCGTGATCACCACGACGTCGGGGCGAGGCCGCACTTGGTGAGCCAGCTTCAGTGCCCCAACCACCTGACCGGCCGCCTCGTCTCCCTGCATCTGCGATGGAATCACCCACACGCGGCTTTCTCGCCACCGCCGGCTCAGCACTTCCAGAAAATCCCGCAGTGCGGCACTGGTGGGACTGGTAATCACGGCAATACGTTGGGGAAGAGCGGGGAGTGCCTTCTTCCACTTGCGGTCGAACAACCCTTCTTTGGCCAGTTTCTCTCGCAGCCGGCGCAGCGCTCGCTCCAAAGCCCCGCCCCCGAGCTCGGCGATGCCGTCCACGATCAGTTGATAATTGCCTCGAGGCGGATAGACATCGATCCGTCCCCATGCCACGATTTCTACTCCGTCAGCCAACTCGACCTTGAGCCTGGAAGCCGTGCTTTTCCAGATCACCGCCTTGAGTTGCGCCGCGGAGTCTTTCAGTGTGAAATAGAGGTGCCCCGAACGGGGTCGCGCCAGGTCCGACACTTCGCCCACCACTTTGACCAGCGCGAAGTCCGCCTGCAACACGGCTTTGATTTGAGCCGTCAGTTCCGACACGGCCAATGCCGGCCCTTCCGGGGGTCCACTTGGCGACCACCTACTCATCCTCAGCCGATCCTCCACGCGACGATTCCCGATTTTCCGTAGTCTGCTTGTATCTGCCACGACATCATGCCAGATTCTCCCGTTCTCGCCAGCCGTCCTTCGGCCGGTCCCGCCGGCACCGTCCGCCTCAAGCCACGCAAAGCTCGGCCGTTCTACGGGCGGCATCCGTGGGTTTTGCGGACCGTTTACTTTGCCGCTGGAGCAGGTATACTCGGTACCTTGCCGCAAGGGTGGCATCGATGCGTGACCCGCACTGACTGGCGGGGCGGTGATCCGTTACCCCACTGAAGGGAGTTTCACACGACCATGAACGACTCCGCGGAAAAGAAACTGTTTTGGGGCTGTTTCATCGCCCTGGTCACGACAGCGTTCGGTTTTATCGCCCGCAGCTTTCTCGTCGGCGACTGGGCGAAGGAATTCGGGCTCGACCCGGCCCAAGAAGCCCGCTTGATGGGCATTGGCGTATGGCCGTTCGCCGTCAGCATCATCGGTTTTTCTTTGATCATCGACAAAGTCGGCTACAAGCTGTCGATGATCATCTCCTTTGTGGGATACATGATCTGGGCGGCGATGAGCACCGCGGCCTATTTCATCTCCGGCGGCGGGCAGGGCGATCCCGATCGAGCTTTCCAGATGATCTATTGGGGAAGCCTGATTTTGGCGCTCTCCAACGGTACGGTCGAAGCCTTCATCAATCCGGTGGTGGCCACGATGTTCAAGGAGGAGAAAACCAAGTGGCTCAACATCCTGCACGCCGGTTGGCCGGGCGGACTGGTCGCCGCCGGAATCGTTACGATCGCTCTCGACTCGTTCGACACCATCCCCTGGTGCGTCAAGACGGGCCTCCTCGCCGTTCCCGCCCTGCTCTTCTTCGTCATGCTGGTCGCCGCCAAATTCCCGGTTCAGGAGCGTGTGGCGTCCGACGTCAGCTACCGCGAAATGCTTTCGGAATTCGGAGTGCTGGGCGCCGTCATCGTCGCCGTGCTGGTCGTGTTGCAGTTGATGGACTTCGCATCGGCCGGTGGGGCAGTCGAACTGGCAGTCGCCACCAAGATCTTCTTCATTGCGATCGGCGTGGTCATCGTTGCCGGATTCGGTTTCTATACGCGGAGCGTCGGACGCTGGTTGATGTTCTTCCTGATCCTGATCATGATGCCGCTGGCCACGACCGAAATCGGCACCGACGGCCTGATCACCGGAATCATGGCGGGAGTGACCGGCGACCAATTCCATTCCGGCTGGATCCTCGTGTACACCTCGGCCATCATGATGGTGCTTCGGTTCTTCGCCGGTCCCATCGTCCATCAGCTCTCACCCCTGGGGCTGCTCGCCGTCAGTTCCATCCTGGCCATCATCGGCTTGCTTACGCTCTCGACCACCGCCGGCATGGCCATCTTCGTGGCGGCCACGCTATATGGCGTCGGCAAGACATTCTTCTGGCCGACCATGCTGGGAGTCGTTTCCGAACAGATGCCCAAGGGAGGAGCTCTGACCCTCAATGCCATTAGCGGCATCGGCATGCTGGCCGTGGGAACGCTCGGATTTCCCTACATCGGAGCTCTGCGGTCGGAAAAGCAAATCGAAACTCTGGTGACCAGTGAGGCGGCCCAGCAGGTCCCCGGGTTGGTCCAGGATGGAAAACTGGCCGCGATCGAGCAGAAGCGGATCTACGAAGTGATCGCCTACGAGACCGTTGACGACAAGAAACTCGCCGCTCTCCTTCAAGAGTCCATCGCCGATGAGGACAAGCGCAAGGAACTGGCGGCCGAGATCGATCGAGTGCGCCGCAAGGGCGACCAAAAGGCGCTGGCCAACGTCGCCGTCTTCCCCGGCATTATGCTCGCCGCCTACATCATCCTGATCCTGTACTTCAAATCGCAAGGAGGGTACAAGGCCGAAGTGCTGGTGGGACACGAGGCGGAGGACGACAAGTTCGTCGGCGGTGTGGAGGGAGCGGTCGAGTAGCCGCAGCAACGCCGAGTCAGGCCGGCCGAGTTCGCAGAGCAGCCACCGGTCGCGCGGCGGCGCCCGACCGAGTGACACATTTGCGGTCGTGGGGACGGCTGCCCGACTCGGCCCACGATTCGGCCTCGCGTGTCAAATCCTCCAAGATCGACTCGACTCGCTGCCTCTGCCGCTCGAGTTGCTCGCGGTCATCGGTTCGAGGAATCACGATGCGTGGCCCGGCAATGGCTCGCGCACGGGAACCGGGACGCGGAACGGCGAACTGGTCCCACGCGCGGCGCACCCGCCAAGGACGGTCGTACCCCAACCCGATCGGAACAAGGGGAATCTGCGCGTGTGCCGATAGGGCAATCGCTCCCAGAGCCAACCGGCGCCGCGGACCGCGCGGTCCGTCCGGCGTAATCGCCAGGTTCTGCCCCGCGGCCCGACGAATGAGTTCCCGCAGGGCTCGCGCACCGCCTCGCGCCGTCGAGCCGCGGACGGTGCCGAAACCATTGAGCTGGGCTGCTTGAGCCAGCCATTCGGCGTCGACGTGCCAGCTTAGCAGCATGGCCAGACGGCAATAAGGCCGCAGGTAAAACAAGAACGGTATGTACTCGTGCCAGAACAGAAATACGCAGGGGCCGCGAAACCGAGAGTGCGCCGGATCGACGGTGACATCGTAGTAACGAGCCTGATAGTCGAGTGTCGACATCCAGCCGTTGATCGCGCTGCCCATCATCCACGCACCACCGCGGACCCACCAGGGACAACCGTTCTCCTGCCGAGCCAAGTGCTGCCGAAATCGCTGTCGTCGGTTCTTCGCCACCATGCGATCGATTCATCCCTGCCCGCGGTCAGGCCACTCTCCCGTGAACACTTCCTCAGCCGGACCAGTCATCCACACGTGATTGGTTTGCGCGTCCCATGTCAGTTCCAAGTCGCCGCCGAGTAAATGATTGACGATCGTACGCTCCGTGCGTCCACTCAGCACACCCGCCACACAGACCGCCGACGCTCCCGTTCCACATGCCCACGTCTCGCCGCTGCCACGCTCCCACGTGCGCTGCACCACCTCCGTCGGCGAGCGAACCTCGACGAACTCAACGTTGGTCCGCTGCGGAAACCGTTCATCCCGTTCGATCTGCGGCCCGATCCCCAACACCAATTCGTCACTGGCCTCCTCCACAAAGATGATGCAGTGAGGATTCCCCATCGATACGCAGGTAACGGAAAACTCCCGCTCCCCAATCAACAGGGGTTCATCTACTACCATCTCCTTCTCCGCTGCCAGCGACGTGGGAATCCGTGGTGGCTGCAGAATGGGTTCCCCCATATCGACTCGAGCTGCCACCGCTATTGCGTCTCGGACGACGACTTCGATCGGCAGGATGCCGGCAGCCGTTTCGATTCGCAGTGTTTCTTTGCGAGCGATCCCGTGGTCGTAGACGAATTTGGCCACGCAGCGCACACCGTTGCCGCACATTTCGGCCTCGGAGCCGTCCGCATTGAACATCTGCATCCGCGCGTCGGCCACCTCGGATGGACGGATCAGGATCAGCCCGTCCCCTCCCACGCCGAAATGGCGGTGGGAGATCCGGCGAGCCAGTCCGGGCAGATCGTCGGGCACCGACTGCGAAAAGCAGTCGATGTAGACGTAGTCGTTGCCCGCTCCGTGCATCTTGGTAAACCGCATCGACACCTCACGCTGACAGAATATGTGAGTGGGAAGATCTCGCTGTTCTCCCCACATCCTATCAAATGTCGGCGCGGCCCCAAGATCAATGAACCGATTGCGGCCGGTCCCCCTACCGCTGAACCGCCGATCAGCGAGGAGTCACGACCGGCGGAACACCTCAAGAATCAAGTTGACGCCCTTGCCGCATTTTCCCTATAATCACATTCCATCGAAAGAGGCTGATGGGTTTTGAGGAGCGACCCATCGGCTCACCAGGCTGCCACACAAGTCCGCAGGCCCCTCGCTAGCCCCTTCCCCAAACAGACGCCGTTCCCGCCATCACACCCGCCGGTCGCCAGGATGCTCGGCCGGTTCCCCTGCTATACCGAGGTCTGTCATGCACTCGATGGTCCGAGGCAAGTCGCACCAGCTCGCTGGCTGCTGGGCGCTGGGATGTTGCCTTTCCTTCGCCCTGGTCGCCGCCGGGGCCGAACCGAGGCTGCGAGACCGGATCGATCGTGAAATCGCTCGCTGGCAGATCGGCCCCGTGGAAGCGACGATTACCGATGCCCAGTTCCTGCGACGAGTCTCGATCGACCTCTTGGGACGCATCCCCACACCGGAAGAGACCCGAGAGTTCCTCGCCTCGACCGACGCAACCAAGCGGGAGCAGTGGGTCGATCGCTGCCTTTCCAGCCCCGAGTTCGTCTGGAGGATGACGGAGCTGTTCGATGTGATGTGGATGGAGCGGCGGCCGGAGCAGGGGATCAAGACCGGCCCGTGGCGCGAATTCCTATCCGGTGCGATCCGTGGCAACGTCCCGCTCAACGAAATCGCCCGCCAGATTCTCTCTGCCGATGGTGCCGACGATCGCCAGCGCGGTGCCGCCCGCTTCTATCTGGCTCGCGGCGGCGAATCCCACTTGCTGACTCGTGACATTGGACGGTTCTTTTTCGGCCGCGATTTGCAGTGTGCCCAGTGCCACGACCATCCGCTGGTAGGCGACTACTTTCAAGCCGACTACTACGGCATCCACGCTTTTCTGGTGCGCAGCTTCCCCTTCACCGACGCCAAGAAGAAGTTGTTCTTTGCCGAGCGAGCGGAAGGCCAAGCCAGCTTTCAATCCGTCTTTACCGGCGAACGCCGCTTCATGGCGCCTCGCCTGCCCGGCGGAACATTCGTCTTCGACCCGGACTTGCCGACTGACCAGCGTTACAAGGTCGCACCAGCTAAAAACGTGCGTCCGATCCCAACGTATAGCCGGCGCGCCGAATTGGCTCGCCGCGCAACCGACGGCACCAATCCGGCCTTCAACCGCAACCTGGCCAATCGGCTCTGGTGGATCGCCATGGGCCGTGGCCTAGCCGATCCGCTCGATATGCTCTCGCTCGAACAACCTCCCACGCACTCGGAACTACTCGATCTTCTCGCAGACGAACTCGTCAAACAGAAGTTCAATCTCCGATCATTCCTCAAGGAAATCGTCCTCAGCCAAACGTACAGCCGGCCGATCGCCGAGCCTGCGGACGAGTCGCTGCGGTCCCGCTGGGTCAGTGCCGCACAGACCGGAATCGAATCGTGGCGAAGTGAGCTGGCGAAGGCCGCGGCAGCGCTCGCGTCGCTGCAAGATCAGTACGACGATGTGGCCGACCAGTGGGACCAAGCCGCGGCCAAATGGACTGATGCGACCGATGCCGTGGCCGCCGCCTCGAAAGCACTGGCCAACGCCGAGAAAGCCGCTGCCAAACCGGTCGCCGCTGCCGAAGCAGCCCAAAAGGCCCAGACCGAAACGCAAACCAAATACGACCGGCTCCTTGCCGCCGCACAAGCGGCGTCTGCGGCGGTCAAACTCGAACCCTCCGATTCCGAATTGGCTCAGGCCGCCACACTCTTCCGGACGCGAGCCGACGCTGCGAAACAGGCACTGGCGCAAGCAAGTCGAACCGCCGCGAAACTGGCTTCGGCTGCCGAGTCGGCTCGCCGCGCCGTGGCCGAGGCCAAGGGCAAGATCGACCAGTCGCGAAAAGCCCAGCAGACGACGGCGGCTCAATTGGCCGAGGTCGATCGGCGGCGAGCCGAATTGTCCGAGTCCCTGTGGCAAGCCGCCGGCTTGGTTGCCGCCTGGAAGAGCAAAGTCTCCGCGGCCGAGCATTGGATCGACTATGGTCGCCTGTTGTCAGAGCAACAGCAGTCGCGGCAGAGACTGGCACAATTCGGTCAGCAGCGCCAGTCCGCCGAGTCGGCTCGCGCGGCCGCCGCGGCCAAGCAGAGTGAGCTAATGAGTCGGCTCGACGAGCTGCGGTCGAAGCTTACCGCCACCGAGCGCCGTGCGGCGGAGCTGGCATCGCAGCGCAAACCGATCGCGGCCAAGCTGGAAGTTTTCCGCCGTGCGGCGGACGCAGCAACAGCCGCCGCCAAGCTGGACAGCAAGGACGCCCAGTTGGCCCAGGCCGCCGCGACCATCGCCCAACGCGTTGCCACCGTCCAGTCGCAGGCGGCTCGCACCGCCGCCGAAACGGATGCCGCAAACAACGAAGTCACGCAAATCCGCCAGTCCCTTGCCGGCATCGAAAAGCAACTCACGGGAGTCCAGTCGCAGCTCAAGAAGTCCACCGAGATCATTGCCCGGATCGACCGTGAGCTGGCCCAACTGCGCAAGAGTGCGCCGGCATTGCAATCGCGGATCGACGAGGCAGCCAAGTTGGTGACTGCCGACTTGGAGCAATGCTACGCGATTGCCCGCCTGCGGCCTCTGTCACCGGAACAGTTGGCCTGGAGTACCATGACGGCTACCGGAGTCCTGCAAAGGCAGAAAGCGGCGGTCGCGAGCAAACTGGAGAAGGAGTCACCCCTCCCGGCCGACGCTCAGAAAGACGCAGCCAAACTGGCCGAGCGGCATCGCGCCATTGAACAGACGGCACGTACGCAGTTGCAGTCTCACGTCCGAGCTTTCGTCTCCGTGTTCGGCGCCGGCCCCGGACAGCCTCAGGAAGAGTTTTTCGCGACCGCCGATCAGGCCCTGTTCATGACCAACGGGCCACTCGTTCAAGGCTGGATCGGGGCGGCGGCCAACCGCCTGGCGAAAGAGTGGGCCGACCAGCCACCGGAGTTTCAAGCCGACCAGGCTTACTGGCTGGTGCTCTCGCGCCCGCCGAACGACACCGAACGGCGTGAAGTCGTCCAGATGCTTAATAGCCGCAGTAAAGACCGGGCGGCGGCCATCGCCGACTTGCTCAGCGCTCTCTTGGCGTCCGCCGAGTTCCGTTTCAATCACTAGGTCCTCACTCGATTCGGCCACGATCGCGTGGCCGGCCCCGCAGAAGGAGAAGCGAGATGCGTTGCCGATATGCCTGCCGATCCGATCAGCACCAAATCGCAAGACGAAAATTCCTGGGCGACATGGCCGCAGGCGGAACGGCTGTCGTCGGCGGGCTGGCGTGGCTGGCGCGGCCCGCCGCCGCCCGGCAACTCGAGTCCCAGCAGAAGCATGTCATCGTCATCAACATGCACGGGGGACTCAGCCAACTCGAGAGCTGGGACCCCAAGCCGAAAACCGACACGGGAGGACCGTTTCGCGCAATTCCCACCAGCGTTCCGGGGGTTCATATCAGCGAGCTCCTTCCCGAAACGGCCAAACAAATGCACCACCTGACGCTGGTGCGAGGAATCAACACCAAAGAGAACGACCACGGTAAAGGAGCGTACATGATGCTGACCGGACGGAGGCGGACCCCTGCCGCCGACTATCCCAAGCTCGGCGCCGTGGTCGCCAAGTCGCTGGAAACCCGAGACCAATCCCTTCCCGGACACATTGTCGTCACACCGGGCGGGAGCGGCGGTCGCGGCAACGACGCGGCTTACCTCGGTCCCAAATACTCCAGCGTCGTCCTCGGCAACGGCAATCCGCCTCCCAATACTACGCTCCCCAAGGGAGTCTCGAGCGATCGGGATGCGGTGCGCCACCGCCTTCGCCGGCACGCCAACGAGCGGTTCCTCAGCCAGCGCAGAACGGCCATGACCGATGTCTACACGTACAACTACGAGCAGGCATTGCAATTGATGGCCAAGCGGGAAGTGTTCGACGTCTCCCGCGAGCCGGCCAAGGACCAGCAGCGTTACGGCAAGCATGACTTCGGCCGCCATTGCCTGTTGGCGAGGCGACTGGTCGAACACGGTGTGTCCTTCGTGCAGGTGTCTCATTCGAACTATGACACGCACAACGAGAACTTCACGTTCCATTTCGAGCAGATGGGCGAGTTCGATCGGCCGTTCGCTCAGTTGGTGGCCGACCTGGCCGATCGCGGGATGCTGGAACATACGTTGATCGTGGTGCTGTCGGAGTTCGGCAGGACGCCGCGGATCAACAATCGGTACGGGCGGGATCACTGGTCGGCGGCCTGGTCGGTCTGCCTGGCGGGAGGCCGATTGCAGCGCGGAGCCGCCTACGGCAAGACGAACGCCAACGGCACGGCCGTGGCGGACGGACAGGTGGATCACGCCATGCTGTTCCATACCTACCTCGAGGCGATTGGAGTCGACGCGACCGGCGAGTTCGAAGTGGCGGGGCGTTCGCTTCCGGTGGCCGATCCTTCTTCCCAGCCGATAGACGAGATTCTGGCATGAACCAGCCACCGACCGCTTTCGATCCCAAGCAGGCCAAGGTCGTCCATCAGTGGAAGGGGCCGTCTCCGCTGATCGCCTGCTGCTTCGATCCGCATGACAAGTTCGTCGTGGCCGCTGCGGAGAACCGACAGGTCCTTCGCTGGACGATCCCCGACGGCAAGCTCGACGCGTGGGACGGTCACGAATCGTGGCCTCGCTGCCTGGCAGCCAGTTCGACCCGGCCGATCGTCGTCAGCGGCGGCAGCGACGACCTGCTGATCTGGTGGGACACCGACTCGTCACCGGCCAAGCCGATTCGCAAACTCGAGGCTCACAAGGGATGGATCCGCTCGGTCGCTGTCAGCAGCGACGGCAACCTCCTCGCCAGCGCCGGCAACGACGGCCGCGTGAGGCTGTGGGAACTCGAGTCGGCCAGACCGCTCGCCGAGTGGGGCGATCACGAACGGGAGATCTACAGCGTGCGGTTTCATCCCGATGGCAAGTCGATCTTCAGCGGCGACTTGATGGGCAATGTGATTCGCCGCGCGTTGCCGTCGGGCCGGATTCTTCAGAAGTTCGCGGCCCAGGAACTCCATTCGTACAACGTCGGCCAGCGAGTCGACTTCGGCGGCGTGCGCGACATCGCCGTGCGGCCCGACGGCAGGCGCATCGCCGCTGCGGGACTGTTCAAAGCCACGAATCCGCTCGGCGCCGTCCACCAGCCGCTGGTCCTGTTGTTCGACTTGCAACCGAAAGAGCAGGCGGAACCGAAAACGTCGGAGGACGCGAACAAAGACGCCAAGGCTCAAATGGACACGAAAGGGGCACGGAAACACGAGTCGAACGTCGCCGGCAAACACTTCAGCGACCTCAAGGGAGTTGCCTCGCGAGTCGTCTACGTATCGAACGAGTGGCTGGTCGGAGTGACCGGCGGAACCAGCGGGGGGTATCTGTTGTTCTGGCAGCCCGGCAGCGAAAAACCGGTCGTGCAATTCAAGCTGCCGGACATCGCCCGCGGCATGGATGTCGACTCCAGCGGCAGACTTTTTGCGACGGCCCACTACGACCGCCATGTGCGGATCACCAGCGTGTAACGTTGTCTTTTCCTCGTAGGTCTGGCGTTCCAGTCGGACCACGCAGCGGCATCCATCCGCCTATCGAAGAACGCGCGACTTCCCGGCAAGCGTGGCGATAGGAAATAGGTCGGATAAGACCGAGAGGACGGATGGGACGGCAAGGGATTCGAACGGCCAGCCCGAGTATGTGGCCGCCGGCACCGGAGCCCTCCTTGTCGTCCTCCTATCGGTCTTATCCGTCCCATCGGTCCTCTATCCCATCGGTCCGATTGCAGGCCGGCAGCCTCAGCGGCAGCCTCTACCCTACCCGCGCCGCACCGGGCCACAAACCAGCCGATCTCAAGCCGAGAAGTCGATCGCGTTCCCGCACACGCCGTCGGGATCGATCGACTTGCGGACTTCGCCCGACGCCCGCGCATCGTCGGCTTCGCCGGCATCGGGCTCGGTGCGGCCGGATTTGGGACGCTCCCAGGCTAGCCGACCGTCGGCGTCACGGTCTTCGGCTTGCGAGTCTTCTTCGGTCTTGCCGATACCGGCCGCGTCGTCGGCACGCTGCACCGCCGCGTTTTGCCGCGTCTGATCGGCACCTTCCTTGCGAGCACTGCTGTCGGTACTGGCGGCTTGAGCCTGCGGAGCGCCGGCGATGTTGCCGGCTGGGGGTAGTGGACCTACACTCATGTCGGTTACCTCCCGTGGTCAGGGGCGTCGCAGCGGTTCGCCGTTGCCGGTCGGTGCGGCCAGCCGTCCCAGCTCGGGGAACAAACGCCGCAACGTCTCATCGAGTTCCGGAAACGCGGTTCCCTGCACCCGTGGATCACTCAACGTGCCCGCCACTCGAATCTCCAGGATTCGTTTGCTCGCTTCGGCCAGCACGTAGCGCAACAGCGGTATCTGATATTCGTCTCGGCCGACCAGCGAATAGAAATCCAGCAGAATCTCCTGTTGGAAGTTGGCCCAACCGCGTCCCTTGAGCGTGATGGCATTCCCAACCAGATCGATCCGATCAAGCAGAATCTGATCACCCTCCACACGGAAGTCGATGTCGGCTTGTTCGAACGCTGTCCGGTCGGGCGACTTCAGGCTGAGCACGCTGAGCAAGGCGACCACCACCGGCAGCTCGTAGAGACTGGCCTCACGAAGCCTCACCACCCCACTGCCTCGGCGCGCATGCGTGGCCTGCGCTTCTCCGCGCAGTCGCAAGTTACCCTCAAGTTTACCCCGTAGATCGCCTGCCGCTCGGCCGCGGAACTGCTGAAGCAGGTCCACCAAACTCGCGCCGGTCAACGCCAACTGCACATCGTAGGGACGCCGCTTTTGCATCAGGAACTGCCCATCGAGCGTCATTTGGCCGCCGAAGACGCGTGCCGTCAGTGACCGGGGCGGCCGATCTCTCCGCCCACTTTCCGACCATGCCCCCAGCAGCAGTCGCTGCGAGTCGAACTGCAGCGGCCCGCGAATACGGCTCACTTGGACTCCCCGCACGTGGACCGAGTCGATGTCGAGTTCACCCTGACAGACGAAGGTCCCCGGCCCCGATTGTCCATACAGTTGCGCCCCGCCGTGAATCTGTTCGAAAGGCAAGCCCGCCTGCATTCGACCATCCGCCACGTCCACGCGCACATTCCAGTCCACCAGCGGCGGGCGCCCCGGACGGCCAGCCAGTCCCATCGTGCCGTCCAACACCAACAGACCCTCCAGCCGAATCGACGCCAACGCTCTCCCGAAAGCGCCCGGCAGCGCCCGCAGCAGCGATTGGTTCACCGTGACTCGATCCGCGCTCACCCGGTTCCACCTCACGCTCCAACTCCCATCCGGCCGAAACTCGCAGAGGCCATCGAGTCGCACTTGAGTCTCGCCGTGCCAGGCGCTGACTTCTCTCATTTCCAAACGCCCTTGTTCATACTCGAACCTGCCGGTCAGGCGTTCCAGCAAATAGGGAAACCAGGTGGGATGCACGGCGACCGTCCGGCTGGTACTGGACGATCGCGGTTCCGACTCGCTCGCCTCCACGTGAAAGCGTTCCATGCCACGACTGGTCCGATACCGCAGATACGCGGTGACCCGATCGATCACGCCTCGAGGCCGAAGCGAGTTCCACAACGCTTCCACATGAGGCGACTTCACCGACATGGCGGCACGCAAGTCGGGATCGAGGTCGACATCGACCGCAACCAGTTCCAGCGTCAAGTCGATGGCATGAGGAATGCCGTCTTCGGGATGCCACTTGCCCGAAGCATGAATGCGTGTCGTTCCATGCTGGGCCTGAAAATCGACGAGCGACCATTCTCTGTCACGACCCTCGAGAGTCCCCTGCACGCGAGTCAACGGATAGGGGAAATCGGAAAAGACAAGGGAGCCATTGACGACTCCGATCTCGATCTCCGATTGCACCGGCTCGCCGTGACGTGGACGCCAAAACCGAGCCTTCCTCAGTTCGATCCTCCCCGTGGGCTCCAGTTTGACCAAGAACTCCTGCGCCGATGGGCTCAGCGCTCCCACCAACCGCCGATCAATGGGGACGGTCCCGTCGGTCCACATCGAAACTTCCCCGGTCCAACTGCCGGGAATCGTGCGCATCGACGCAGCAATGTGGAGGGGCGTCCCGGCGGCCGAAGCCATCAGGTCGAGTACTTCCATGTAGTTGGGACCGAAACGAACTTCGCCCTGCAAGTGATGGAGCGGGTACGGGCACTTGGCATAGACGATCGAAACATCGCGGCAACGCACCGTGGCGTCCCAGCGCAATCCACTCTCGGCAGCCCACTCGACCGTCGCCCGCAAATCGCTCGGGCCGCTGGGCCGAAACTGGTCCCATACCCGCCGGGCGCGCTCGGTCAACACGCTCCGCAACCGCGGCTCCAACGTCAAATCGGAAGCGCTCACATCGAGCCGCACTCGAGGCTCCACCAACCACTGTTCCACGGTCGCCTCGACCCGCACGGTAGCTCCTGCCATGCGAGCGGTTCCGTCGCTGACGACCATGCGGTCGTTGTCGACGTGAATGCGAGCCGAAATGTCGTTGAGCGGATAGGGAAGTCGAGCATCGTCCAGCCGACCGTTGCGAATCGTCCCCTTCACCGAAAACCGGGGAACGCCTCGAGCGCCGCCTCGGCAGGTAAATCGCAACTCCCCCCGCGCTCGCACATGCTCCAGCGTACTCAGCGATCGAGCAATCTCCGGCGGAAGCAGGCGACGGAGTTCGGAGGATACGTCCAACTCGCTCAGCGTTCCGTGCAGCGACCAGCTTCCCGCTTTCCGATCGCCTTCCGCCACCAGAGCGACGCGGCCGAAACGATCGGCCGCCAATCGCCCCTTGAGTTGCCATGAGTCGCCTTTGCGCTCAATATCCGCCGAGATGCCGTGCAGTTCGATCGGTCGACCGGCACGCGCGGCATCGGCGAGTTCGATCCGCGCATCGCGGATGGTGATACGAGGCACATCGGAATTCTCGGGCGGTTTCCAGTCCCGCAGATGTTCCAAGTTCCACTTCCCATCGCGACCTCGCATCGCGCGAATCCGCAACCCGTCGACGGCAACACCGAAGATGTCGAAGCCGCCACCGGCTATCAACTGGCTCCATTCGGTCGGTGCCGCCAACATCACACGGTCGATCGTCAGCAACTCGCGCTGGTCCACCGGCAATGACCGATCGAACAGCCGGATGCCGCGCAGTTCGATTCCTCGCCCCCGAACCCGACGCGCTGCATGAATGTCGACCGAAATGCCCGGCAGAAGTTGCTCGATCCTGCCTTCGGCATATTGACGAATCCGCAATTCGAGCTGTTCGCGAATCAGGATTCGGCCCAAAATCAGTCCGGCGGCTGCGACCAGCAGTACCCAGAAAGCGATGCGGCGCAGAGACGACCACCAACTGCGACGGCGCTTCGTCGCAGCCGAGTGGGAATCGCGAGTTCCTTCTCGCGCGGCGGCCATCCGGCTCCTTCCCCGCTAGTCGCTCCCCCTCGAGCACCAGCGCTGCCACATCCACAACAAGCACCAACCCGCCGGCACACACCACACCAGCATCGCCGGCTGGCGATAGCGGATCGAACTGACGAAAATCACATGCAGTATTGTGAAGTAAATGGCCGGAAACGCCAAGAGCCATATCGGCCACCCGTCGCGCCGCCGAAGCCACCAACCGATCGCGCCCAATGTCAAAATAGGCAAGAACGTCCCAGCGACGGCGAGTCTCACCATCCCCCCCGAGAACATCTGAGCCGAAGGCCACGGCAGCCACATCCGCCGCAGCTTCGCCCACACCAGCGCCCCCGCGCGAGCCGGATTGTCTCGAGCCCATCGCCACGCGGCTCGACGGTAGGCCCGGTCCAACGCATATTCGTAGTCCTCGCCCTGATCGGCTTGCCAGTCGGCAGCAAAGCGACGATCGAACGAGCGCGTGAAGGTCATGTCGCTCGCTCCCGTCGCACCCTCGTGCAATCCGTCGTACAGGCTGGCTCCCACCTGCAATGTCGTGAGCACGAAGTGACCGGTCAATCGATAGCTGCGATACCACCACGGGGTCATGGCCACCGCCAAACCCAGCAGTGCCCACGCAGCCAGTCGGCCGCGATCCCATAGTCGGCAACGTCGATCCAGCAGCAGAAAGACCAACGCAAACGGCAAGAACAACAGCCAACTCGGCCGCGCCAGCGAAGCCAGACCCGACAGAAGCCCGGCCGCAACAGCCACCATGGCCGAATTCTTTCGTCGCTTCACTCGTTCGTAGGCAAGTACCAGCCATACCAGACCCGCCGCCATGAGCGGTGAGAAAAGCGATTCCGCCAGCACGAAAACGCTCATCGCCACGGCACCGGGATAGCAAGCCGCCAACACACCGGCCCCCAAACCGGCTCGCCAACCGGCCAGACTTCGTCCCAACCGCATGATTTCCCAGACTGCCCACACGCCCAAGGCAACGCCGATCAGCCGAGCCGCCAGCACCGGAGGATGATCGCCCCACACGAGAAACAGCGGAGACAGTACGAGCGGATAGAGCGGCGTGCGAAAAATGCGTGCCCGTTCATCCGGGTAAGCGTACGGCTCGCCGCGGGCGATTCGGCGAGCCAGATGCCAATAGCTGACGCTGTCGCCGAACGCGAACGGTGCATCGGCCGGACGCCGGGATTCCCACCAACACGCCGCGCCGAGGCGCAACCCGAGGGCCAGCAGCAGCACGGCCAGCGCCCACTTCAGCGGAAAACGATCATTCGAAAATAGCCTGTCTCGGAAATGCACGTCGCACGTCACGGTCGATGCCGGTTCATCTCCGCTCGGAAATCCCCCAGACCAGCCCATTGCGTGCGTGCGTTCAGGTCGACCTCCACCACGACCACCTCGCCGAAGTGCTTGGCGTAATCGAGCAGCTTGCCGCTGTGGTCGAAGATTCCGCTGACGATCCAGTTGTTCTGCACATCGGTGTAGGTACTGGAAACCAGATAGATGTGGTTCTCGCAGGCGCGAGCCCGCGCCAGCAAGGGATTGCAGCCCCAAACCGGCCAGGCGATCACCTCGGCTCCCCCCTTGGTCAACTCACGCGCCACTTCCGGAAAAAACCCGTCGTAGCAGACCATCATCCCCAGCTTGCCGAACCGAGTTTCGAAAACGGGGTACTCGCTTCCCGGTGTCACGCCATTGTCGGCTTCCCCCCGAGGCAAGCAGACCTTGCGGTACTTGCCGGCTACTTTCCCATCGGGGCCGATCAACACGGCCACGTTATAGACCACCGCGTCGTCCCGCTCCAGCAGCCCCGCCACGATATACAAGTCGTGCTGTTTGGCCAGCTTGCCGAAATAATCCGTCGACGGCCCCGGAATCGGTTCGGCGCACTCGGCGTACGTTCTCCGGGTGCCGTAATAGGTCAGCGTCTCCGGAAGGAGCACCAGGTCGGCGTTTTTCTCGGCGGCCTGAGCGATCAGCGGCGCGAACTCTTCCCGGTTTCCTTTGGGATCTCGCGCCGTCGGGCGAAAGTGGATCGTGGCCAGTCGCACTTTGCGGGGCGCAGGTGGCGGGCAAGGTGCGAAACGGAAATCGGAGAATGCGACACGCCCGCCTTCGGCCCAGCGAAACCAGAACTCGATCCTGGCTTGGACGGCGTTCGGCGGCGCCTGGTAGATGGCATGAATACGAGTCCATCCCTGGGAGTCGGTGGCTCCGTCGGGCGGATACTCCGGCTGGGCCCGCACCACGGAGCCGGGCGAACGATAGAAGTCGACCGCCGGACCGCCCAAGGGGACGGCGCGCCCTCGCTCATCCTGCCACACGACGCGCGGAACCACGCTACGGCGAGGATTCGAGACATCCCGCACCTGCCGGTAGACCTCGAATTGGTAGAACTGCCCACCCTTGACCGGAAACGTCTTGTGCCAGTATCCGACCTGTCCGGGACCATCCTGTTCGATCACCCACTCGCCGCGTCCCGAACGCCCCTTGCCCCGGTGATAGGCGAAATGGGGGCGGATTTCATCCCGAGGCGCCGCCGTTTTCCATCCCTCCGGCGCGTCACCGGCCATTCCCGGACCGGCTGCCAACATCGTGGCCACTGCCAATAGACTTGCCCAACACTGCCGCAGCAACATAGCGAACTACCTTCCCACTCAAGCGGTCTGGGGCCGACTGCCTCGCAACTCATTCGTTGATTATCGGCGATCGTCGGCTCGTTTGCAAACCCCTGGGAAGAGAGGGGTGAGGGGTGAGGGGTGAGGGAAGATCGCGAGCACGAGTACGAGGTGTGAGTACGAGTACGAGGTGTGAGCGGGAGACAGGTCGCTTTGCACACGTCATGCTGTAAACGTGACAGCGGGATGAGTGGACGAATGAGCATTGCGAGGAGAAAGACGGGGAGTCGTCGTTCCGGTACGACCATGCCCATCTCATCGCCACGGCGTTTTTCGATTCCCAGTTCCCGATTGGCGATTCTCAATTTGCAATGCGCGAAAAACAGGCCGCTGCCAAACAACCCTGCTTCCGGTGCCCCGCCGTTTGAAACTCGGGCACCAGTTGGGTGATTCTTTCCACCAGACCATCCTCGCCAGAATCGTTGGCGGCCGCAATCAGCATTTCCGCTTTATCGCAGAAACTCGAATCGGGAAGGGGACTGGTCTGCACCACGTCGATCTCAGGGTGCGATGTCGGCCCCAGCATTTCGTTTTCGTCCGCCAACTGCTCCTCCAGTTTTTCGCCCGGCCGCAGTCCACAAAACCGAATGGGAACGTCGACGTCCGGGACCAGGCCGGAAAGGCGAATGAGTTCCCGAGCCAGATCGACGATCCGCACCGGCTGGCCCATGCGGAGTACGAAGATTTCGCCGCCGCTCCCCATCGCGCCCGCGTGCAGCACGAGCTGTGCAGCCTCGGGAATCGTCATGAAAAAACGAGTCATCCGGGGGTCGGTCACCGTAATCGGTTCCCCTTTGGCGATCTGCTCCCGAAAGCGTGGAACCACACTGCCAGCCGAGTCGAGCACATTTCCGAACCGCACCGCCACCATCCGGCACGGCGACTGGTCGGCGATCGCCTGCAGGTATCGTTCGGCGATCCGCTTGCACGCTCCCATGACACTCGTGGGAGCCACCGCCTTGTCCGTCGAAACCAGTACGAGAGACTCCACGCCCGATCGTTCGGCAGCTCGAGCTACCGCCGCGGTCGATCCTACGATATTCTTCACCGCCTCTTGAGGAAAATCCTCCAGAATGGGTACGTGCTTGTAGGCTGCCGCGTGGAATACGATGTGAGGCCGGTAACGCGAGAAGACTTCGGCCATCCGAGTGCGGCTGGACGCATCGGCCAGGCAACTGACCACGCGATCGGCCTCGCCGTGCTCCTGCCGCAGTTGATAAATGCCGTGCTCTGATCGGTCGACCAGGATCACCTGCTCCGGCTGAAACGCCAAAATCTGCCGCACGATTTCCGATCCGATGCTGCCGGCCGCACCGGTGATCAGCACGCGCCGACCATCGATCCAGTCCGAAAGAACATCCGAGTGCAGTTCGATCGACTTGCGCTGCAACAGATCCTCGATCGACACCGGCCGAGGTGTCACGTGCACGTCGCCACTGAGCAACTGGTGGTAGCTGGGAAGCACTTGCAGCTTTACTTTGATGGCGGATGCTTCATCGCTGGCACGGCGGATGGCGTCCCCCACCTGTGTACCCGAGACGACGAACAATTCGTCCACGCCCAGTCGTACCGCGGTGGCCTTCCAATCCTTCACGGTGGCGACGATGGGAACGCCACCGACTCTCACGCCGATCTCATCCGCCGATCCACCGATTAAGCCGACGACGTGGTATCGGTTCTCGGGATGCTGGTGCAGCGATCGCAACAAACGCTCTTCGGCGCCACTGCACCCCCAGATCAAGACTCGCGTCCGATCTCCGGGAGCACACCGCCAGCGCCGCCACTCCTTCCAGGCGCGAGGCCACGCGCTGAGCGCCATCATCGTCGCCCAGACCAACCCGCACTCCATGACCGATACGACGGCGACGGATTGTCCGAAGGCAACGGCCAGCGGAAGAGTCAAACCGAGCGACAAGCAGGAAACGCCCGTAAGGCGAAGAAAATCATGAAAGGTGACGAAGCGAACCCGGTCGATGGCGAACCGGAGCACTCGCATAACAACCAACTTGGAAAAGAGACTCCAGACAGCGACCGTGCCCCACACCCAGGCGGAACCGATACCGCCGTCCGTGTTCTCAGTGACGGAAGCACCCGCAGACCAGATCAGACTCCACGCGAACAGCAAGATCGTCCAGGTGCCCCACCGTCGATGGTCGAATCTTCGGCCAAGTCCACTATTTGCCATCCCGGTCTACTCCTGCTTCTACTCGCCTGTCCGCCATTTCGACGGTCGCCGACAGCGCCATCGTTCTCCATTGTTCCCATAGTCGCTGACTGGTATCGCGGGCGGCCCCGAATCGTTCCAGCCACTGAATGGCGCGCCGGGCGGCCGCGCTGTGACCGAGACGTATTTCTGCTTCGGCCAACTTCCGCCGAGCCACCACGTCGGTCGGGTCGCGTTGCAGGCGGTACTCCGCCAGCAACCGGACATCGTCCCACGCTCCGATCCGGCGAGCTGCATCGCCGGCGTCGGCCAGCAAGCGCTCATCGATGACTCGCGAACCCCGCAAGTCGCGTTTGACGTAGGCGACGAGCCACCGGGAAGCCGGATCGGCCTGCTGAGGGAATTCGCGGCAACATAAGCGGTACAGGCGCCGAACTTGTTCGGTGGATGGTCGCATGGCCCGAACGTAGCCGTCAACACCGATTTTGGGCAGGATCGTCCGCTGAAGCAGCAAGGCCATCTCGGCCGACTCGACCGAAGCGCGTCGCCAGTATCTCCAGGCCCGTTCGGCTTCCCCTCGAGCCAATGCCTCCTCACCGAGCAAGTACAGCAACTCGGCATCTCGGGGTGCCAGTCGCTCGGCCCGCTGCCACAGCCACTCCTCGCGGCTTTGTTGGGGACGGAGAAAACTCAACTGGGCGGCCACAGCATAGAGTCGCCACTCGACGAGTTGGTGCTCCAACGCCCCTTCGCACAATGCCTCGGCTCGCAGCAGCAGTGACGTGTCTTCTCCTACCGCTTTCCGCATCCACGTTACGACCGCGTCTCGGTCGGCAAAGTGCGCACCGCTCGCCGCGCGGCGAAGGTCGGAAAGACTCACGGCGTTGGCTCGCCGATTCCGACGTTGATCGAAACGCGCCAACAGAAGCTCGGCCAGCCAGGCGGATGCCCGCGATTGACGGGGATCGGCGGCTACGACCTGCTCCAACATGCCGATCCGGCGATTGAGCGATGCCTGGCTTGCCAACTCGATCGCCGGCGTGTCGCGCTCGTAGCGAAGATAGCGTTCCCAGGCCGGTGCGGCAGCCGCAGCCGGGAGGAGGCGTGCGATGGCCCAGCCGCCAAGCACCACCAAGCCGGCGGTTATGATGGTTCGCCAACAAGGACGGCTCCCGGTAGTCCACGCCTGGCGACCGTTCGATGCCTCCAATCCTGCATCGCCGCGCTGTTCCCACGCAACGGCGGCCAGCCAGACGGCAATGGCTGGTGCCAGACAAGCGGGAATCCACCACACGAAATCGACACCGCCGTGCAGCACCACCACGCCGAGAGTGATTCCGGCCAATCGCCGCGGGTGCCATCCGGGGTGCCACTCGCTGTTTCCTCCGTTGGCTGCCGTGGTCTCGGCATTGGACACCTGCCGACGTCGCGGAAACAAGGCGACCGCGAGTCCGCCGAACAAAATGCTCACTCCGGCGACTCCATATTCCAATGCGATTTGCAGGTATCCGTTTTCGGCATACACGAATTCCACGTCGAGCGGTCCTCGAAACGACTGGCGATACAGGTAGCGGTGGGTTCCCCCTCCGGTTCCCAACCACGAGGCGTTCGGCAGAAGATTCCAGTCGGCCTGCCACAGAGCCCATCGCGCCTCCCCAAGCAAGCGCGACGGGCTGAGCCGGCTTGGCCGTCCGGCGTCGCCCGCGCAAGCCATCCCCAAGGACAGCCCGGCCAGTCCCAACAAAGCGAAAGCCGCCCACTGCCGGGTCCGCCGGAAACGGGCCGGCAGGCGGCCGACTCGCTGCCGATTTCTTGCACCGCGTCGCGCTAGCACGACGGAGAGACTTCCCAGTAGGGTCAGCACCAACAGAGCCAGTCCGGCTCGCGACCTCGCCAGCGCGATGGAACCGGCGATCAGCGGAATTCCCGTCCAGCCGATCACCGGCCGCCACCGGGCGACCGATCGCCAGGAAGCGAAACGGGGGCGATGCTCCGAGCGGTGCCTTCTTGCGATACCGCGCAACCACCATGCCAGTGCCCAGCCACCGACCAGCATGGCGTGGGCGAAGTGGTTCTCATTGGCGAAAGGACCTTTGGCCACATACCACGTCGTGCGGCTGGGATGATCGTACCACCAGAGGAACCGCCCGTTGTTGAACGTGAATTGCAACAGTCCCAGGCCCGCCAATCCGATTGCCGCGCATCCCACCCAGCCGATCAGACGGTGGGGAAGCAGCCCACGCTCGAGCTGCCGGATGACAAGCCAACTCCAGCTTAGATAGCCCACCAACAGGGTCAGTGTATCACGCGAGTCGGCAGGTGCGAGACTGATCGTCCGCCAGGTCGCGTGTGGCTGCCACTGTTGCGTCATCGCCTCGGAGAACCACGAATGCAGAGCGGGAGTGCAGCCGGCAATCCAACTGGTGGGAAGAGGAGCGATCTGCAGAGCGCCGAGCATCGCTGCAGCGCCGAACATCCACACCGGCAACCAGGGCACTCTGCGTCGTAGCGATGGCCGTTCGGCCCGTCTCAGAAATTCGGCAACCAGGCCGCTCGTGACCAATACCAGAAACAGCAAACGTCCCCACACATGCCGTCCCCCCATGGCCAGCGGCATGACCAGCAAGACACTCACGATCGCCCCTTGGCTCAGCCACGCCAACCGACGATCCCCGCTTCCGGCGACCGCATGGTCGACGTCACCCTGTGCCGACAAAGCCCTGTCTCGCTTCATGCGGCCCGATTCTCCGGCAGTTGCAAAATGCGGGGTGTCGACGATTCCTCTTCCTCGCCGTCGGCGCCATAACCATAACCATATCCGTACCCGTAGCCATACTCGCCGTACTCGTCGCCGGAAGCTCGTGTCACGCGGTTGGCCACGACACCGACAAGGGGGACGTTCAGCGACCGGAGCCGCTGGATGGCTCGAGTCACCAGCCGACGCTTGTTCTTGCCCGGTTGCACGACCACCATCGTTCCGTCGACGCGGTGACCGACGATCGCGGCGTCGCTGGCGGCCGCAACCGGCGGACAGTCGACCAGCACCAAGTCGTACTGGGACTCGGCCCATGCCAATAGCCGCACGAATGACTCGGTCTGCAGCAGCTCGGCCGCTTCGCACGTCTTCCTCCCGCTGGGCAGCACGTCCACGTCCAGCGACTCGAGGCGGCAAACGGCCTCGCGAAACGCAGTCGGATCGCTGTCGCCGCTCAACAACTCCACCAGGCCGCGACGCCCTCGCAACTGACACACTCGAGTCATCGCCGGCTTGCGCATGTCCGCGTCGATCACCAGGATCCGCTGGCCGGTATGAGCCAAGGAGGAAGCCAGATGAATCAGCACCGTCGTCTTGCCGTCACCCGGTTCGGGACTGGTGACCGCCAGCGACTTCAAATCCTTGGCGGTAAAGTGCAACGTGGTGCGGAGCGTACGGAAGGACTCGGCGTCGCGCGACGCATTCCTGCGGCCGACCGCAATCCGGTCCACGCCGGCTTCGGGGATCGTCTCGAGCTGCCCGATCACCGCCAGCAGTGGCAATCCAAGTTGTTGCTCGATCTGATCGGGCGAGCGAAAACGGTCATCCAGCAGATCGGCGGCGTAGGCCGCCAACAGTCCCACGATCAGACCAGCGCACAGTGCCATCGGAAACAGCGAAGCAGCGCGAGGCGATACCGGCCGGAGGGGCAGGGCAGGGGGGTTGACCACCGCCATCCGCACGTCCGCTTGCTCCCGAGTCAGATCGAGCTGGGCCAGACGGTTCACCAGCGTGTCGTGAAGATTGCGGAGCAGATCCAGATCGTGCTGGACCAACTGCAGCTCTCCCCATTGATCCTGGAGGCGGGCTGCTTCCTGCTCGGCCACCTGGTAGGCCTCGCTCAGCTTTTGCTCCTGAACGTTCAGCGACACCAGCCGCTCGGCCAACAGCGAACTCAGTAGCGGGCCCAGCTTGGCGGGGTCGCGCGCGGCAAGCGAAGCGGCTGTCGGGCCCGCCTGGGCCAAGAACCGTTGCTGCTCGGCGATCCGCTGCTGCAGTTGACGCACTCGCGGATGGGCGGGACCCAGGTAGTCGGAAACCGACTTCAGTTCGGCGCGAGCCGCCAAGAGCTTCTGTTGGACCTCCCGACTCGATTCGCTCGAATGGGCGTCCAGCCCCAACGCCGAAAGGAGCAACTCGCGTCCCACCAACGGTTCGATCTTCAACAGCAACGGCCCCAGGTCACGTCCCTCGCGCAGTGCCTGATCCAGCGCTGTCCGTTGCGCCTCCAGCTCGAGCCTGCGGGATCGCGTTTCGATCAGCGCTTCGTTGACCGCCATCACTCGAGCCACCATGGGGTGGACGGCATCGGGACGGCCCATCAACCCCAACGCACTCAAGCGCTGCCGAATGGTGCGCAACTGTTGCTGCTTCGATTCGATCTGCCGGCGCACGTCCTGCCGTTCCCGGTCCAACAGCGCCGCCACCTCGACCGCCATCCCGCGATGATGCCGATCGATGAAATCGAGATACGAACCGATCAAGGCCTCCAGTGTCGCGTGAGCGGCTCGGGGAGATCGCGACCGGTAAGACAATTCGATCAGATGCGTCCTGCGGACGCCTCGAGCGGTCAACTGCTCCTTGATTTTCTCCGGCCATTCGTGCGACGGGTGCTTCTTCCAGTCCTTCCCCACATGCGGTGTCTTGGCCAGACTCTGTGCGGCACGCGCCAGTACGACTCGGCTGGCGAACAGCTTGACGTACGTCGGCATTACATCGGCCAGACGGGCGGGCCGACTTCCGCCTTCTCCGGCGTCGGTTCCCCGCGGACTCACCAAGACCGTCGCTCGCGATTCGTAGATCCGCGGAGCGGTCCCATAGTGCACCGCCGCGGCCACCACGGCCACGGCGACTACCGCCAGCACGATCACCCATCGGCGGCGCAACAACCGCACCAGACCGGCTGCCATGAATACAAGCTCGGCAACACCGTGAGTGGACTGCGAGTCAGGTTGTTCCGCGTGCTCGGGCATGGGGATGGGTAGACTGAAGGCTGAAGACTGAAGACTGAAGACTGAAGGCTGAAGACTGAAGGCGGTCGTGCGAGTGTTAGAAAAACGGGATGGCCGACGAGAATCCGAAACGAACGAAGTTCTGCAACATCTCCACGACGAATGTCAGCGGCGTTTCTTCCACGCTGACGACATCTCCGGCAGCCAGCACGACGTTGCCTCGGGCACTCCGTTTGGCGTCCTTGATCGAAGTCTCGATCACCGTCGGCTCCTCCTCGCCCTCGCGGTAGCGGATGATGTTGACCTTGTCGGCGATCTGCAGCCGCCGCCCGCCAGCCGCCGCGATGGCATCGAGCAACCGCAACGACTTGCCCGGCGGCAGCTCGATCTCCTGAGGACGCTTCACCAACCCCATCACGTAGACCGACGCCGGCGATCGGCGTTCGACCATCACGACGTCTCCGTCGGCGAGCCGAATGTCGCGTACTCGCTGCGGATCTCGCAGATCGATCCGCTCGTAAAGGCCGCCCGCCGACGGACGTCGGAGCCTCACGACAGCGGCGGCATCGTCGGCGAGGCCGCCCGCATGAACGAGCGCTGAGAGCAGATGAGACTCGCCCACGGGAATCTCCTTCACACCCGGCTCGGCTACGGCGCCGACGACGGTGATGCGACGAACCTCGCGTTGCTCGCGAACAAGAGTGATCTGAGGATCTCGATAGATCCCGCGCTCGATCGATGCATCGCGAACCACGCGCTCGGCATCGCTGAGCGTCCACCCGGCGACCTTCACGGGACCGACCAGCGGTACGGCGAC
>JALSIV010000117.1 GCA_026989685.1 Pirellulaceae bacterium
GTGGACGGCACCGCCACGTCACCGGGAAGCAGCCGGCCCGCCGCGGTCTCTCCAGCGGTTCGATCACGCAGCCGGCAACCAGGTCGACGGTCCGCGGTCCCGAAATCCGAACGATGCCGCGCGACGCCGGCAATGGCGGCGTGGCCAGTGCCACGATCGTGTCATTTACGGCAAGGGACATGGTACGGCCGAACCCTACCGCTTCTTTTTCGTCTTGGGCAGCTTCCGCTTGCGGCGGTCGGTGGCGGCTCCGTTCCCCTCCGTTTTTCCCTCCGCCATCTCCTTCATGCGATCCAGTAGACTCTTGGGGCGAGGCGCATTGGGATCGAGCGGCTTGGGGGGCGCCGGTTTGGGCAGCAGTTTCCGCTCCGCGATCCCCCACAAGCTGGACGCGATGAAGTAGATGCACAAGCCGGCGGGTACTTTGAAGAACATCACGCCGAAGAAGATCATCATGTACTTCATCATCTTCTGCTGCATCGCGCTCTGCTCATCGGTCGGCGGTGGCGTGAACATCTTCTGCTGCAGCAGAAACAGCACGATGGTGGCGATCGGCAACAGATTCAGATAGGGGCCCAGCCAGCCCGTCTCACTGGTGAGAAACGCGAGCGCCTCGGTCTTCCAATACAGAAACTGGTCGGGACCGGCCAGGTTGGAACACCAGGAAATACCGGGAATCAACGGCGCCTGCCGGAGATGTATGTCGACCGACAGCGCCCGGTACAGCCCGATGAAGATGGGTAGCTGCAGAAACATCACCCAGCAACCACTCAAAGGGTGAAAGTTGTGCTTCCGCCACAACTCTTTGGTCGCCTCCGCCCGCTTCTCCATGTCGTCCTTGTACTTCTCATTGATCTTCTTGATTTCCGGTGCCAGTTCCTGCATCATCTGGGCGTTGCGCGCCGCCTTGCGTCCCAGCGGAAACATGGCGCCTCGGACCATGACCGTCAACAAGATAATGGCGATCCCATAGTTGCGAACAACCAGATAGAAGACGTGCAATACGGTCGACAGCGGCTTGGCCACAAACCCGAACCAACCATACTCCACCAGTCCATTGAGCCGATCGTGAGCGAGCACGTCCGGGTCTTTGGGCCCGAGAAACAGGCGGAAACTGCACAGCGACTGCGCCCGAGCAGGATCGCCCTTGCAGGAGACGGCCGGCCAATCGATCGAGAAGGAGGTATTCTGCGTGTTGCGGGCCAGTCCCTTGACTTTCCCCAGGACTCCCACCGGAAACGCCGTCACCTCGACCACCTCCATCGTCGACCCCGGCTCGCCCGGCGGAAGGATCACCGCTGAAAAATACTGGGCATCGACTCCGACGTAGGAAAAGGTGCGGTCCTCTCGAGTCTTCACCGGAGTGAGGGACGTCGAAAGCTCGCCTTTGGTGGCCTTGGAGTAGATCTTGCCGGCACTGAGCAGTCCTCGGCGCTTGTGCTGGTTGTACCACACCACGTCGCGAGCGCCGGCCCCACCCCACGTCGGACTGGTCTTTCTGGCATACCACCAGCCTTCCAGTGGCAGACCGTTGGGACCTTCCTGACGCAGGGCGATCTTGAGCGGTTTGTTTCCGGCGTATTCGCAGGCGAAGGTGCACTCGACGTCGTACTCGCCCGGCGCACCGGCATACTCGCCCTGCGAACGTCGCTCCGTCAAGGCGTATCGCTTGAGAATGGCCACGGGGCCTCCCGTCTTCGCCTTCTTGCACACCGATTCGGGAAGCGGAAAACGGAAGACCACCTCCCGCTCGTCGGCTCGCACCAACTCCCATGCCTGCCGGCGCATTCCGACACCCGGCAGTTCATCGGCTTGTCCCAACTGCAATTCGTTCAACTGACGCACTGTTGTCAGCATGGGACGGCGAATGTTACCCAGCGCATCGGGTTCCAACTGGACCAGTTCCAGCGGATGAGGCCCGAGTTCAGCCTCCAAGGTGACTTTGGTGAACTCCCCCGCCGGATTGTCCTTCGGTGGCCGCAGCAACTCCAGCCGGATCCGAGTCCCTTTGCGCCGCGACTTGAGCACCTGTTCCAGGTCGATGGGACTCTTGATCTCCTTGCCCGCCGCTGAAACCAATACGTCGCCGACTCGGACACCCGGCCGGGTCGTGCCGGCAATCGGCCTGGCAGTGGCAGCCGGAGTACCTGCCGCCACCACGCGCACCTTGCACCCGCCCCGCGTTGCATCCATGGCCAGCGCCAAGTAGCCCAAATAGCCCGTATCCTGTTCCAGATTGCGATAGCGCAGCTTGCCGTTGGGTTTGCGAGCGACCAACTCGACTCGCTCCAACGATGCGCCGATCGTGTTCAAATAGAGCACAAACGGAGTGCGACGGCCGGTGTAGTCCCCCAGTACCACGTATTTCTGAGGAAACAGATTCTCCACGGCCAAAGTGGCGGGCTCGTCTTCCGCACCCGCGTCCGCATTCCCGTCTCCTTCGCCGGACGACTCGGAATCCGAAGAGGCCACCGCATTCTTTTTCGTCTCCGCAACCTCGTCACCCGGCTTCGGTTGCTCGGCCTTTCGGTCCGCTTTCTTCGCCACCGCCTGTTTGGGTCGGCGAGGCGCAAACTTCTGTTGCAGTGTCGAATAGGTAATGACCGCTATGATCGAAACGGCAACGAACAATAAATATCGTCGAGTGTCCACAATTGGTCTTCGTGTAGGATTAATGGTCGATCGGGGAACCGGCCGCCGGCCGAAGGCGGCCCAGTCCATGCCTGCTTCTGTCCGGCTCAGCGTCCTTCGCGCAACCGGTCGCCCAGAAAGTCATCCAGATCGGGCTCCTGGTGAATCTTGGCGACCGTTGTGTCCACGTCGTACTCGACGCGCCGAAAGAAGACTCGAGCGTCGTCCAACAAGACGTAACAACTCCGCCAGTCTCCGTCTCGAGGCTGTCCCACGCTGCCGACATTGATCATCGTCTTGTGATCGGGTGTGAGCAAGTACCCGCTGGTCAGCTCGTCGGCCGGTAAGAACCGGCCGTCCGACAAGAATACGCCGGGAACGTGCGTGTGTCCCTGAAAGCAGGTCCTCTCCACCAGCGAGAACAACAGATCCAACTTGCGGGTATTGTGTACGTCCTCGGGGAATACATACTCGTTCAGCGGGTCTCGCGGCGAGCCGTGGACGAACTGAAAACCGTCCTCGCGGCGGCAACGGGGCAACTCCGCCAGAAACTGCCAGCGACGGCGGACCAACTCGGAATCCCCGTTGTTCCGCTCGAGTTGCTGCCGTGTCCAAAAAATGGCCTTCTCCGCTCCACTGGAAAACCCCTCGGGATCAAATAACGCCGCCTGGTCGTGATTGCCCAGAATGCACCAGTCGAACTCCATCGCCAAATCAAGACACTCCATGGGATTGGGGCCATAGCCCACAATGTCGCCCAGGCAGACAATGCGTTCGACGTCTTGCGATGCGATGTCCTGCAATACCGACTGCAGGGCCTCGAGGTTCCCATGGATGTCGCTGATGATGGCTTGCCGCACGGATTTAGCGCCCTGATCGCAAACGGTCACCCAGCATGTTGTCCAGCTCCGTCACGGCGTAAATCTTGCGGACGGTCTCCTCCACCGGGTATTCCACCCGCCGAAACTCGACCCGCCGGTCTCCCGACTCGTCAATCACAATCGCGTAACAGGCACGCCAGTCCGTGTCCCGAGGCTGGCCGACACTGCCCACGTTGACCATCACCTTTTCCGCCCCCAACGGAAAGACATAATCGCATTCGTCCGGCGCTATAAACTCGCCCGATTCGGTAAACACGCCCGGGATATGAGTATGCCCCTGAAAACAATACCGCTCGATCCGCTCAAAGAACGCTTCCATCTTCCGCTGATTGTAGATGTCCTCCGGAAAGATGTACTCGTTCGTCGGCTCGCGAGGCGATCCGTGAACGAACAGTGCCCCCAACGCCGAATTGCGGTGCATGCGGGGAAGTTCCCCCAGAAAATCCCACCGCCGATGGATCTCGTCGGGGGTTCCAGGGCCGTGGTCGAGCTGATCCCGAGTCCAATAGACGGCAGTCAGTGCCAGCGGATTGAAACCGTCCGGATCGAACAACGCCGCCTGATCGTGGTTACCCAACACCGTCACCTGACAATGGTCGATCACTTCGTCCAGGCATTCGCACGGATTCGGACCGTATCCAATAATGTCTCCCAGACAGTAAATCTCGTCGACTTGCTGGTCGGCGATATCCGCGAGCACTTCCCGAAGCGCCTCCAGGTTGGCGTGTATGTCGCTGATCAGGGCCGTCTTCACGCTCGCTGACTCCACTTTCCAATGTCAGGCTGGTATCTGCT
>JALSIV010000118.1 GCA_026989685.1 Pirellulaceae bacterium
CACTTCGAGCTGCCGAATCTCGGACACACCGCCCAGGTGCATCCGCAGCGACTGCACGATGGCATCGGCTCGAGCCCACAACATGCGGTGCTCTTTCAAGTCGGGCCGCTGGAGGGCCTTGAGGATCGATGCTTCAGTCTTGGCGCCGAACCCCTTGAGCTTCCGCACTTGCTGCTGCTCGCACGCTTTTTTCAAGTCATCCAGCGTTTCGATTTGCAGTTCGCGATAGAGCACGGATGCCTTTTTGGGGCCCATCCCGGGAATGCGGAGCAGGTCCAGTATGGAAGCCGGCACTTGCTGCCGCAGTTCATCGAGTTGCGGAAGCCGGCCGGTCTGTACAATCACACCGCATTTCTGCGCGACGTGCGCACCGATACCGGGAATCTTCTCCAGCTCTTTCGGGTTCTCTCGGGCGATCGCCGCGATCGATCCGGGATAGTCGCGGATGGCTCGAGCCGCATTGCGGTAGGCGCGCACACGAAACGGGTTCTCATTCTGAAATTCCAGCAGATCGGCGAGTTGCTCGAATAGGTCCGCGATCTGCGAATTGTTCAGCGGGGTGGGATCGGACGTCGCGTCTGGCATCAGCTCGCAGGGATTTCTCTTGCAGGATTGCGTGTTCGGAAGAACGGCGATTCGCACAACCAATGAAGCCAGACCTCGATCGGCGGCTGGCTGTCCGGTCCATTATGGCCGTATTCGCCCGGGGGCCAAGTCGCCGCGCCTCCGGTGAGTGTCTTCGCCGTCACGACTTGGCAAGCATTGACTGAATTTTAGTATATATCTATAATTTTGAATACACTCACACTCAGTACGTTGGAACGGATTGAGACTGAAGAGGGCGAACCGGTACGCCGGGACAAGGAGGATGTCATGCCGCTGGGAATCAAACCCATTGTCGATTTCGCGTTCAAGAAGATCTTTGGGACAGCGGTGCAGACCGAGCCTCTGATTGGGATCCTCAACGCCGTGTTGGAACCGGACGAGAGGATTATCGAGGTCGAGATCCTCAATCCGTTCAGCTACCAGGATTTCGCGGACGACAAACTAATCGTGCTGGACGTGCGGGCTTGCGATGCCGCCGGGCGGCAGTTGAACATTGAGATGCAGCTCACGGTAAGGGGAGCGCTGCGACAGCGGCTGGTCTACTATGCGTGTTCGCTTTTCACCGATCAGCTTGGCAAAGGAGAGGATTTCGACCTGTTGCGGCCTGCCATTTCGATCTGTCTATTGTGCGCCAACTTGTTCGGCGATTCGGTGGCACACCACCGGTTCCGCCTGGCAGACGTGGCACACGGGAGAACATTGGACGGCACTGTGGAGGTGCATACGGTTGAGCTGATGAAGTATAATCTGGATGAGGCGTCGATCTCGCAGGCTTCGCGACTGGAACAGTGGGCGTTCTTTCTCCTGTATGCCGACCGTTACGAAGGAGACGAGTTGCGGAAGTTGCTTCCGGCGGATGAGTTCGAGGAAGCGATTTCGACAATGGAGACGATCCGGGACAAGACCGAGGACCGAATCATGTACGACCAGCGCGAAAAGGCTCAGCGCGATTACTTGTGGGCCATCCGGGATGCCCGAAAAGAAGGCAGGGAAGAAGGCCTAGAAGAGGGCATGGAAAAGGGTATCGAGAAGGGACTAGAAAAGGGACTGGAGAAGGGACTGGAGAAGGGACTAGAGAAGGGCAAGCTGATCGGCAAGATCGAGCTGTTGCGGGAGTTGCTTGGCGACGCCCCTGGCCCAAGGGTCGAGCTGCAAGAGTACTCGATGGATGACCTTTCAGCACTGCTTGCCAAGTTGCAGGAACGGATTCGGTCTCGAGGTTGAGCTTCTGAGACAGTGGAGCGTTGTCCACTCGAGTCGCGGCCCGCAGCCGTCTGTTCACAAAGTGCCGTTGCAAGAGCTTTAAAGCCTGCAACAAAACCCGCCGCACCGTTTTTCGGCCTCGGGAGTGTTGCTTGAGGCATGGAGTCTTGTGACAACCTCTTAAAGCCTGCAACAAAACCCGCCGCACCACTTCTCGGCCTCGGGCGTGTTGCTTGCGGCCTGGAGTTTTGTGACAGCCTTTTAGGCATGAATCTCGACAATGTCCCGGTCGTGCAGGACGTAATCTCCCTTCACCAGCGTTCCGTCATGCACGTGGCTACCCCACACTTTGGCTCCCTTGAGATTGCTGGCCAAATCCTTGTGGATCAACTCGGCGACATCCAGTAACGTGCCCCCGCGTCGAATCGTGTAGGGGCGATCCATGTCGGGCTTTTTCTGGCCGGGCTCCTTGGTGTAAACACGCACGACATCGAGTGCCTGAAAGATCGCCCGTTTCAGCTCGTCCATCCCCGTCTGTTGCACGGCGGAAATCACATATTCCGGAAACTGCCAGGGAAAGAATTCGTGCAAGATCTCCAATCGGTCGGGCGCCTCCGCCAGGTCGATCTTATTCGGGACCGCAAACGTTTGCGTATACGACAGCCCCACGTCGTTTTCATCCAGGTACGACTCGGTCGCCAAGCGCGTCTTCGTTGCCCCCAGGCGATCGAGCACTTCCTGAGCCTGCTCAGGGCCCTCGTCGCTTCCCAGATCAACCAGCAGCAGGGCAAGATCGGAGCCTCGAATCAGCCCCAGCAGATTCGGATCGAGGACATCCCGTGTAATGGGCGGCGTGTCAATCAACTGAATCTGGATGTCCTCGAAGGGCATCATACCGGGAGCCGGTTCACGGGTCGTGAAGGGATACTCGGCTATGGCAGGAGTCGCTCGCGTTGCACCGGCCAGGAACTGGCTCTTGCCGGCGTTGGGGCCTCCCAACAAAATGACGCGCCCGGCCCCCTGTCGGGGAATCCGCAGCCCGGCGCGGCGTTTCCCGGCGGAACCCGACTGCAATTCCTTGCGGACTTTGCTGATCTTCTGCTTCAGCTCCGCCTGCAGTTTGTCGGTGCCCTTGTGCTTGGGCAGCTCGCGCAGCATTTCCTGCAAGCACTTCAGCTCTTCTTCCGGCGTCGACGCACGCCGATACGCCTCTTCCGCCTTCAGATATTGCGGCGTGAGATTCGCGGGCATCGTCTGCTCTCCCCTGAAGTCGCCTCAGTCCATCGATTGTGACAGGGAGAAGATCGACTGGCAACCGGCGCTGCTCGAGCTATGCCGGCTGCGCGCGCCCCGATCCAACGGCAGCTCGCCCAAGCAAGCGAGATAGCACCGTTGGCGGAACAAACGCGACCAGTCCCAGCAACATGATGCCCAGCCAAAGCAACTGTCCGGTGAGCAGTGCCAACGAAAACCAGATCACGCCCAACGCGATTTGCGTCCCCGGACGGAAACGAGGCAACCACAGCAGAACCACTCCCAGCAGTTCGATCGCCACGACGGCGTGTGTCCACAGGTTGACTAGATAGTACTGAGGGAGGCTGCCCAAGCCCGTCAGATCGATCAGTCGGGTTTCCGTGCGAGCGATCAACCACCAGACGGCGGTCCCCGACCACCACGGCTCACCGGCCAGCCGGTTGGTGACCGTCATCAGCACCAGCGCGCAGAGGTGGAGCTGTATCAACCGCGTGGCTACTGTCGCCGTCCACCCGATCGGATCGCCCGGTCGACCGCCGCGTTTCAAAACCCACCAGCGGTCCAGCGAGAGGGAACGGGCTCCCGGCTCAATCACCAGATAGGCCAGCAACATGGCGAGTACCGGTTCGGCCAAGCCGTTGGCGAACGGGACGCGATGGAGGTAACTCAGCAGCAACAGCCAAGTCACGGCCGTACTCACGCGAGTCGCCACGCCGAGCGTCATGGCGAGCGCCGCCAATAGCGCCGCTCCGTGGACAGTCCACACGGCAGCGGGCGAGGAGCAGTAGTCGAAGATCGAAAACTCGGCCCACGAGCGGGCCATCAACTCGCGGACCGTCGACGTGGGCACCACGCTCGCCGTATTGGCCAGCCACCGAGGGGCGTCGCTGCCGTAACTGAGCAAGTACCCCAGGACCAGGATCCCGCATCCGATCCGAATCACGGCCAGTGATGTGGAGTCGCTGGGGGCGAACCAAAACTGGTTCCAGCCGACCGGACGCGATTGGCAAGTACCACCACTTGGTTGCACGCCGGTCATGGTGTGATCTCCCGTGTGGCTGCTTCCTCTGCCGCACTGGTGCGACCGATAATCTCGACTCGCTCGCCGTCCACCACGATGTCGGCTCGGTAGACGACGTCGAAATAGAGGCTGCTGTCGGGATCCCGGCTCTCGGCGTCGGGCGAGTCAACGGCCTCGGGCGATTGCAACGTGTGGCGGCGCAGTCGGAGCGACACGGCCGGGAGTCTTTGGATGATCCGCAGGTCGTACGCCAGAGCCTTGGTAAGCAGTGCAGCGCGACTCGCAGCGCCCGGTGCCTCCGTCTCCATTTGCTGCGCGGCCAACTCCCGCAACAGAGCGACTTCTCGTTGCCGGCGGTGTGAGATCGAGTTGGCCGACGAGGGAAAAGCCACTTTCCAGGCCGCTTCGTCCGACTCGTCGCTCCCTTCGGGCAACCACTCCAGACGCCAGTCGACGTCGAGAAACGTGCCGTGCGTCATGTAGAACGGAGTCCCTGCCGGATGGAAACTCAGGCCGTTGACATAGGGCCCCAAGATCTCAAGCACTCGCGATTGCAACGGTGAGGGTGAGAAGTTGGCGGCCAACGCAACCACGATGCAGATTCCGTGAATGACGATCGCCAGCGATACCCAGCTCTGCCACGCGGTTGCGTCCCCGCCCGAATCGTCGCCGCGCGGAGTCCCCCCCTCGTTTCCTCTGGAACCCGGTCGTTCGCCCACGTTCACTCCCCGGTCAGTTGGTCGAACAGTCGCTTTTGTCGAGCCAGCGCCTCGATGCGCGACGGTGTCTCTTTGGGGAACTTCGTTCCTTCCAACATGACCCATCCAGCGTAATCGCTAGCGATGAGCAATTCGAGCAATCTGGGGAATGGATATTGCCGGTTATCCAGCTCGCGAACGTGAAGTGTGCTACCGAACCGCGGCCGCAATCGCTTGAAGTTGGCCTCGAGCCCCGGTGGGCGCAAATCCTGGGCATTCGAGTTCCAACAGATGGCCACGTTGGGATGGTTGGCGATTTTGAGGATGGCCGCGATCGTAGGAATTTCGGCACACTGCCCGTGAACCTCCAGCCGAATCTGCTGCCCGAATCCGGCGGCGAATTCCCCCACCTCGTTGAGCGATTCTCCGATCTGCTCGATGGTCTTTTCGCGAGGAACTCCCTTGTGGAAACGGTCCGGTTTGACCTTCACTCCACTCCCTCCCACGTCGTGGCTCAACTCGACAAACCGCTTGGTGGCATCGATGGCCTTTCGCAAGGTGGCCTTGTCCGGATTGTCGAACCGTTCGTTCGAACCCACCCCCACCAGCTCCACCGGACTGTCCTCGAATCGCTTCCGCACGTCGGCCCGCTGCTGCCGGTTGAGACCGGGCTCCACACCGTGAGCGTGTGTCGTCCGCAGTTCGACTCCCAGCACTCCCGCCCGCCGGCAAGCATCTAACAAAGTCGGCAGTTTCCAATCGGCACCCCACATGTACGTCACCAGCCCAAATGCCATCTTGTTCTGAGCATCCTCGGCACGACCGCAGGTGGCGACAAGAGGAGCGGCGATGCCGGCGGCCAGCATTGTGCGGCGGTCGAGCGTGGCAGGGTGGTGCGTCATGGTCAGATCCTCTCGATGGCAGGAAGGTCAGAGCCGGAAGGTCAAGGCGTAGACAAATCAGCGGCACGTGCGGGCGCGGCCGTTGTTCTCTCAGGTGTTGTCATCTCGGGTAGTGCTTCTTCCAACACGCCTCGAGCCTTGGGGAGAATCAACAGAGCTTCCACCACCAGCCACACTTGCAGCGCCAAGGCGATGGTGCCGATGCCGGCCAGGAGCCAATTCTCTTTTCTGACGAAGCCGGTGCCACCGAAAATCTCGACAACCAGAGCCCACGCAGGAAGCACGATCATTAGCAGCATCGGCGGAATCATGAACCAGACCGGCTTGCTGCGCCGCCACAGATAAAATGCCGTCACGAGAAACGCCAACCCCGCCAGCATCTGATTGGTGGCACCGAACAACGGCCACAACAACAACCCACCGGTGCCTCGAGGCAGATTGGGGGCACCTTTCATCACGGCGATCACTCCGGCCGTCGCCAGTGCGAACAGCGTGGCGGTATACTTGTTTTGCAAAGGCCGAAAAGAGACAGTCGCGGCGAGCTCCTGAACGACATACCGTTGCAGCCGTGTTGCCGTGTCGAGTGTGGTTGCGGCGAAGCTGGCTACCAGCACGGCAATCATGCCGATCCCCAGCTCCAGCGGCAGTCCCAACGAAGCAAGGAAGTTGCCGCCTCCTTCGATAAAGGCTCCCACCTTGTCGACCAGCTTGAACTGCCGCCATCCCCGCTTGGCGTCGTACCGCTGCTGCCAGGCGGCTCGCCCTACCAGCGGACTCCCGTCTTCGACCATGGCCACATAACGGGTTGCCGAGCCGAACTCGCCGGTCGTTGAGCGGGTGAACTTCCCCATTCCCACTCCCGCACAACAAGCCAAGATCACGACCACGGCCAAAGCTCCCTCGAGCAACATGGCTCCGTAACCCACCAGCTTGGCATCCGGCTCGCTGGCGATCTGCTTGCTGCTCGTTCCGCTGGAGACCAGACAGTGAAACCCGCTGACGGCTCCACAAGCGATGGTGATGAACAAGAAGGGCCACACCGGCGGGGCGTCGAGTGGAACATCGGCCGCTGCCGCCACGGCGGGAGCACTACCCGCCAGATCGGCCCTGCCCGTCAGCCCGGCGACCAACATCCCCAACACCAGCAGGGCGAGTGCCAGCAACAGCTCATGGCTGTTGATGAAATCCCGCGGTTGCAGCAATACCCACACCGGCAACACGGACGCAAAGAAACAGTAGACGAACAGGATGGCCGTCCAGGTCATCACCGGATTGAGCGACTTGGGCAACGCCAGCGGGAAGTAATAGACGCCCAAGTAGATGGCTGCGTACATCGCCACCAGCGCCAGCAGCGAGGGGATCAGCAGATGATGCCCCTTGCGATGGACCCAGAACCCGACCAGCAGTGCCAGCGGCAACTCGATCCACACACTGAGAACCGACTCGGGATAGGAGGTAAAGATCTGGGCGATCACCAAACCGAAGATCGCCAACACAATCATCAATGCGAAGAACAAGATGGTCAGGAACAGAATCCGAGCTCGCGGGCTGATGATGCGTCCGGCGATCTGTCCCACCGTCTCACCCCGATTCCGCAGGCTCACGACCAGGGCCCCGAAGTCGTGGACGGCCCCGACAAAAATCGAGCCGAACACGACCCAGATCAAGGCGGGCAACCACCCCCAAAACACGGCGATCGCCGGGCCGACGATCGGTCCCGTCCCCGCAATGCTGGTGAAATGGTGGCCGAATACGACTTCCTTGGGAGTCGGCACGTAGTCCACGTCGTCCCGATACTGCCGGCTCGGCACGCGAGCGTCGGCGTCCAGGGCGAAAATGCGGCGGGAGAGCCAGCGGCCATAGGTGTGGTAGGCCACCAAGAAACCTACGAAACTGGCGACTGCCACCAACACCGTGCTCATCGTCGAGATCCTCCTCCCAAGTCGTTGCGGCCCCCTGCCCACGCAGGGGCGGCTCTGTCTATGATAGCACGGTCATCGTTGGCGTCGGAGGTGCGACCCAGAAGAGAAAGGGATGGATGTCGTGGCGGAAAACGTAGTCATTATCGGCAGTGGTCCGGCGGGCTGGGCATCGGCGATCTACACGGCTCGAGCCAATCTCCAACCTCTGGTCTTCGAAGGAGCCGTCACGGAGGAAAACCGGCAAGCCGGCACACTTCCCCTGGGACAGCTCGCGCTGACGACCGAGGTCGAAAACTACCCCGGTTTCCCCGCGGGCGTTCTCAAACCGTTTCTCGAATCGGCCATCGATCCCCAACGCTTCGCCATGATGGCGCCTCCCAGTGAAGAAAAGCACGCCGTAACCGGCCCCGAATTGATGGAACTGATGAGGCAGCAAGCGGTCAATTTCGGCACCCGAATCATCACGGATGACATCGTATCGGTCGACTTCCAACGCACACCATTTCAGCTCACGAGCCGAGAAGGCAATACGACCGAAGCGCACGCGGTGATCATCGCCACGGGAGCGCGAGCCAACTACCTGGGACTCCCGTCGGAAGACCGCTTCAAGAACCGGGGAGTGAGTGCCTGTGCCGTCTGCGACGGCGCACTGCCTCGATTCCGCAACCGTCCTCTGGTGGTCATCGGCGGTGGGGACTCCGCCGTAGAAGAAGCCACTTACTTGGCCAAGTTCGCGTCGATCGTCTACCTGGTCCATCGCCGGGACGAGCTGCGGGCATCGAAGATCATGCAGCAACGCGTCTTCAACAACCCTAAGATCGAAGTCGTATGGAATCACGTCGTCGATGAAGTGCTCGGCAACGATGAGGACGGGGTCACCGGCGTACGTCTACGCAGCACGGTCGATGACTCCACCCGGGAACTCGAGGCGAGCGGGATGTTTCTGGCCATCGGCCACACGCCCAATACGGCGTTTCTCCAGGGACAACTCGAGCTGCAAGACAACGGCTATATCAAGCTCGCGACACCGTTTCGCACCAACACCAGCGTCGAGGGCGTGTTCGCAGCCGGTGACGTGGCGGACGACTACTACCGGCAAGCGATTACGGCAGCCGGTTCGGGATGCATGGCGGCTCTGGACGCCGAACGCTACTTGGCGGCGCGGGAAGGATAGCCGGCGCGGAGGCAACCCATGTGAGAGCCTTGCCGGGCAATTACAATGGAGCCGAGCCGTGATGATCCTCGACCAGGGAGCCGTTTCATGTCGGAAAAGCGAGTGGAAACCGATCGGGAGATTCTGGCCGCCGCGCAGGCCAGAGGTTCTTGGGCGACGCTGGCCGCCTATGCCCGGCTGTCCGGCCCCGGCTGGCTGCAAAGCGCCATCACACTGGGCGGCGGCTCGCTGGCCAGCGGCCTCTATCTGGGCATCCTGGCCGGCTACACCATGATGTGGCTGCAGCCGGTGGCCATGATCCTGGGCATTATCATGCTCAGTGCCATCGGCTATGTGACACTGACCACGGGCGAACGCCCCTTTCGAGCCATCAATGAGCACGTCAATCCGGTACTCGGATGGGGCTGGGCCCTGGCCGTGGCAGCCGCCAACATTGTCTGGTGCCTTCCCCAATTCGCTCTTTCGTACGACGCAGCCAGCAAGAACCTGCTGCCGGGCGTCCTGGGAGCCGACGGCAGTCTCAACCGGGCCGCCGCCGGCATGCTCCCGTCGGGAACCCCCTTCTGGGAGTTCGTCCGCCCCAACGCCGACAAGTTCGTTGTCGTCGCGGTGATCTTCGTTCTCAGTGTGGCGATCACCTGGAGCTACGACCGCAAGGGAAAAGGAATCCGGATCTACGAGACCATTCTGAAGATCTTCGTGGCCGTGATTGTGATCTGTTTCTTCGGCGTGGTGATCGTGATGAGCGTCAAGGGAGAGCTGCCGTGGGACCAAGTCTGGCAGGGACTGATTCCCGATGTGCAGAAAGTGCTGCGTCCCAGCCCGGGCTTCCAGTCGATCCTCGATGCCATCGCCGACGAACCGGCGCGAGCTTACTGGTCCGATCTGATCGTGCACAAGCAGCGCGACGTGGTGATCAGTGCTGCGGCGACAGCGGTCGGCATCAACATGACGTTTCTGTTCCCCTACTCGCTGCTGCGCAAGGGATGGACTCGCGAATTCCGCGGACTCACCATCTTCGACCTGGCGACCGGAATGTTCATTCCCTTCGTGCTGGCCACCGGTTGCATCGTCCTTGCCTCGGCGACTCAGTTTCACACCAAGGTCACCGCCGACTTCAAGATCGACGAGGCCGCAGGAACGGTCACTCCCCCCGCCGAGTTCGCCCGTCCCTTCAACGAATTTCTGGAAAACCGCCGCAACAAGGTCGCCGGCGAAGTAGGACTGGCCGAGCAAAAGTTGGCGGCCATGTTGGTCAACCGCAAGGCCAACCATCTGTCGGCCTCGCTGGAGAAATTGACGGGAAAAGTCGTCGCCAATTACATCTTCGGCTTCGGGGTGGTGGCGATGACCATTTCCTCGATCACCATCTTGATGCTCATCTCCGGATTCGTCATCTGCGAGATGCTGGGATTCGAACCGGGCGGTTGGCCTCATCGACTCGGCGCGCTGGTCGCCGCGATCGGCGGCGTGTTCGGACCCTTCATCTGGAAGGGGAAAGCGCTGTTCTACCTGGCCGTTCCCACGTCGGTCTTCGGATTCGTGCTGCTGCCGTTCGCGTATGTGACATTCGTGCTGCTGATGAACTCGAAGAGCCTCCTGGGCGACGATCGTCCTCGAGGCATCAAGCGGCTGGTGTGGAACGTGCTGATGATCGTTGCGGCCGGAGCCGCCACCATTGGCAGCGTCTACACGATTTGGGATAAGGCCGGATACTACGGCATCGCTGCGGTGGCCGCGTTCGTGCTGCTGGCACTGCTGGTCGGCATCAACCGCTACAATGAACGAAGCCGCCGCGAACAATCGGCCGACAGCGCCGTGGAAACGCCCCATACACCGGAGGGAGCCCAGGGATAAGATGGCAGACAATTCCTCGGAAGTGATGCCCGTCGTCGAAGCCAGGAAGCCGTCGTCGATCGGACGTTCGGTGACCGTGCAAGGATGGATTCGCACTCGCCGCGATTCCAAAGGAGGTTTCAGCTTCTTGGAAATCAACGACGGGTCGTGCCTAGCCAATCTACAGATCATTGCGGATGCCGATTTGCCCAACTACGAGTCGGACGTGAGGCGGTTGTCGGCCGGAGCCGCCGTGGCGGTCACGGGAGAAATCAAGCCTTCGCAAGGCAAAGGGCAGGCCACCGAACTGATCGCCGCATCACTCACGCTCTACGGCGAAGCCGATCCTCGAACCTACCCGCTGCAGAAGAAACGACACTCGTTCGAGAAACTTCGCGAATGGGCTCACCTGAGGCCGCGCACCAACACGTTCGGAGCTGTGGCTCGCGTGCGCAATACGGTCTGCCGCGCCATCCATGACTTCTTCCAACAGCGCGATTTCCTCTACGTTCACACGCCGGTGATCACCACCAGCGATTGCGAGGGAGCCGGACAGATGTTCCGGGTCACCACGCTCGACCTGGAAAATCCGCCTCGCAACGAGCAGGGACGGATCGACTACAGCCGGGATTTCTTCGAACGCCCCAGTTATCTCACCGTCAGCGGCCAATTGGAAGCCGAGATCTACGCCACGGCTCTCAGCAAGGTCTACACGTTCGGTCCCACCTTCCGCGCGGAGAACTCCAACACGTCGCGACACCTGGCCGAATTCTGGATGATCGAACCGGAAATGGCGTTTTACGACCTGAACGACAACATGGACCTGGCCGAGGATTTCCTCAAGTCGGTGTTCCGGCAAGTACTCCAGCAGTGCGAAGAGGACATGGATTTCTTTGCACTGCGCATCGAGAAGACGGCGGTGGAGCGGCTGCAGGCGATCATCGATTCGGAATTCGTGCGAGTTCCCTACGGCGAGGCGATCGAGATACTTCGAGGCAGCGGCGAGTCGTTCGAGTTTCCGGTCGAGTGGGGCGCCGACATGCAATCGGAACACGAGCGATTTCTGACCGAACGGCACTTCCGGCGGCCGGTCATCGTGTACGACTACCCGCGAACCATCAAGCCGTTCTATATGAGACTCAACGACGATCAGCGCACGGTCGGTGCAATGGACCTCCTGGTTCCGGGCGTGGGCGAAATCATCGGGGGAAGCCAGCGGGAAGAGCGGCTCGATGTGCTGCAAACCCGGATGGGCGAGCAGGGACTCGATCCGAACGACTACTGGTGGTATCTCGACCTGCGCCGCTTCGGCACGGTCCCACACTCCGGCTTCGGCCTGGGACTGGAGCGGCTGGTGCAGTTCATTACCGGCATGCAAAACATCCGTGACGTGATCCCCTTCCCGCGAACCCCCGGAAACGCGGAGTTTTGAAGCCAGCAACGGCGCGACGGCCTGTCGGTGCCCCTTCTCCGACGCCCGGGTCGCCCGGCTGCCCGCCCCCCTGTCGGAATTGCCGTTGGTGGTTCGGGCGGCAGCGAATAGACTGATTCCCGCCAACGGCGTCGGTTCTGCACACTCCCTTTCGCGGACACGCCTCGCCGGCCGAATTCGCCTCAGGAGATCCCGATCATGGATGATCATCCCTCCATTTCCATCGTCGTTCCCATCCACAATGAAGTGGAGAACATCCCCATCTTGTACCGTGAATTGGTGCAGGTGTTGGAGGAGATGGGGCGAGATTTCGAGATCATCTGGGTCGACGACGGGTCGAGCGACGGCAGCCTCACCGTCCTCACCGAATTGGCGAATGAGGACGGTCGCAACGTGGTGATCGAATTCCGCCGCAACTTCGGCCAGACGGCGGCCATGCAGGCCGGCATCGACGCCTCGTCGGGGAAATGGGTGGTAACGCTCGACGGTGACTTGCAAAACGACCCTCGGGACATCCCCGAGATGGTGCGGGTCGCCGAGGCGGAGCGGGTCGACGTCGTCCACGGCTGGCGCCGGCAGCGGCAAGACAAGTGGCTCACGCGACGACTACCTTCTCTGATCGCCAACCGCCTCATTTCCCGGGTAACCCGGTTTCCCATCCACGACCTGGGATGCACGCTGAAGGTCATCGACCGTGCCATCGCCGGCGAGCTGGAACTCTACGGAGAGATGCACCGTTTCATCCCCATCCTGGCGCACTGGCGCGGGGCTCGCTGCAAGGAGGTCGTCACGCACCACCGCCCCCGCCGCTTTGGCGAAACCAAATACGGCCTCTCGCGTACGATCCGCGTACTGCTTGATCTGGTCACCGTTCATTTCATGCTACGGTACTCGGCTCGACCGATGCAGTGGTTTGGGTTACTCGGCATGGCCAGCGGGATGTTGGCGGGAGTGGCTCTGCTGGCTGTACTCGCCATGAAACTCGCGTGGGGAACCGACATGACGGGCAATCCGCTGCTTTTGGTCACCGTGTTGGCAACGATGCTGGCCGTGCAGTTCGTGAGTCTCGGGATTCTGGGCGAGACGACCGCTCGCATCTTCTTTCGGACTCGAGGCCTGGCGCCCTATGCCATCCGCAGCGCTCACAATCTGTCCGATGGGGCCGAGCGCCGGCTTGATGCGAAAGCGGCCGGTCGCTCCAGTGCAAGCGCCGGCCGCTCGTTGGTCGAGTCCTCCAGGCGTGCCGCCTAGTTGCCGCCGCTGTCGTCGCCCAGGCTCGGCAGTCTGGGAGCCGGCGCGGACGCTTCGTAACTGCGGCGGACCCGGTCCAGATAACCTCCGGACCCATTCCGAGGTGGAATGCCGATCACGGCGACGGCGGAGTCCGGGTCGGTCTCGATACCGGCCAGTGTGCGAAGTGCCTGCTTCACCGACGCCACACGCTCCTGAGTAGCCCGGTCGGTCTCGCCGTGCAGCACATAGACGATGCGGCGTTGCGGCGGAGCCTGTGTGAAGATCCAGTGGACTTTGTGTTTCCCGGCGGTTGTCAATCGCTGCGTTTCGGGATCGAACAAGTCATCCCCCAAGGTATTCTGCATCTGCCAGCCACTCCGCACCATGGCGGCAAAGGGAACCCGCGTGGCGTGCCGATCCATGTCGACAAAAGGCTGAGGCCAAGCGTTGTTGCGATGCCAGTCGAGATGAACGCGATCCCAGAATTCGTGCCAGCCGGCCCGGGTTGTACCGGGAAACACCGCCATTGTCAAACCGATTACACCGAACAAGAAAGCGCGCTTCATGATGGGGTCGCTCCATGCTACGCCGAAATTGCCGCTTGCGAGTGCCTCGGGCAAGGCACGAATCCGTCCACTGTCCTGAGTATCGGCCGGGCGATCGGCCGGCTACGGTTTGCGTCGGCAAACCGAGACAACTTTCACAACCGGCAAACTCGACGCAGCCTACCCGCCACCCTGCATGGCGGGGAACATCTCGCGCACCATGGTAATGGCGGCCGGGCCGACCAACACCACGAAAATAGCGGGGAAAATGAAGATCACCAGCGGGAAAATCAACTTGACCGCCGTCTTGGCCGCCTTTTCCTCAGCGATCTGCTGGCGGCGCGTCCGCATCGAGTCGCTTTGCACGCGCAGTGCCTGGGCAATGCTCGAGCCGAACTTGTCGGCTTGGATCAAGATGGAGGCCAGCGACCGCAGATCTTCCACGCCAGTTCGCTTTCCCAGCGCCTCGAGCACTTCCTTGCGAGACTTTCCCATTTGCAACTGCAGATTGCACAGACCGAATTCTTCGGCAATCACCGGGTAGCTGCGTTTCATCTCTTCCGAGACGCGGCGCATCGCCTGGTCGAGTCCCAGACCGGCTTCCACGCAGACGACCAACAGGTCGAGTGCGTCGGGCAGTCCCAGGAAGATGGCCTGCTTGCGTCGCCGGCTGAGCAGCATCAGCAGCACTTCCGGAATGTAGAAGCTGATGCCGGCGGCGAACAGGATCTTGAGTAGTGCCGAGACCTCGAGCACGCTGCCTCCCGCCATGTTCTGCAACAGCGCCACGGTTCCGCCCCCCAGCACGAAGCCCCCGACCAGGAAGGCGAACTTAAGCCCGAGAAAGAATGTGGGCGCGTGTTCGCTGCGGAAACCGGCCTGGGTGAGGCGCAGTCGGAGCTTGTCCGCCTCGGCTTCACTCTTGGGCTGCAGCGGTTTGGCCAGTGCCGGCGTGGCCTTGGACAGCAAGTCCGAGATGGCATCCTTGGTTGAACCCTTTTTGGCTTCGGCTTCCCGCTGTCGGCGCAACATGGGATCACGAAACTCGTCGAGCCGCTCTTCGGCGCGACTGGCGCGTTTGGAGAACATCTCCAGCACGACCCAAACAATCGCGGCGACCGCTCCAAACGCGGCGATCGGGACAACGTAGGTCAGGTTGAATTGATCGAATTGCATCTTCTCGCGTTTCCTGTCTCGTGTTACCTCGATTGGAATGGTCGTCGCCGAATCACACCTTGATCGTAATGATCTTCTTGATCACCACGGCACCCAGCAGCTGCATGACAATGGCACCAACCAGCATTTGCTGACCCATCGGATCGGTAAACAGTGTCATGACGTAGTCGTGGTTCAGCCGCAACATCACCAGGAACAAAGCGGGCGGCAGGGCCAGCAGGACGATACCGGAAAGGCGCCCTTCTCCCGTGAGCGCCTGGATCTGTCCCCAAATTCGGAACCGCTCGCGAATCAGCCGACCGATCTTGTCCAGAATCTCGGCCAGATCACCACCGGTCTGCCGCTGCAGAATCACGGCAGTCACGAAAAACCGCAAGTCGAGATTGGGAACCCGCTCCGTCATCGACTCGAGTGTTTCCTCCAGCGGAATACCCAGGTTCTGCTCTTCATAGCAGCGAGCGAACTCGTCGGCGATGGGCGAGGGCATCTCCTCGGCAACCAGGGAGATCCCGGCAGCCAGACTGTGACCGGCGCGGAGCGCGCGGCTGATCAGCTCCAGAGCTTCGGGCAGTTGGCGCCCGAACTTGGCCAAGCGGAAGCGCCGACGGAAAAAAAGCCAGGTGATGGGAAGGAACATCAGCGTCACTCCGATGGCGACACCGATTCCCCAATGCAGACCCGCCATCACGGACGCGCCGAAGCCTCCGCCGGCCAGCAGCAACGAAACCGCGCCGAGTTGTCCGACCGACAGCGGAGAGTCGGCTTGTTTGAGAAACCGCTGGAACCCGCCCCACGGTTCGATCAACCGGTCCAACAGGCCTCGCGTCTCGTCGAGAGGGCTGGAGAGCAGCAGCAATTCCGATTCGTCACCGCCTTTCCCCGCGCGCCGGCTACCGGTCAACACGTCGAGTCGCTCTTCGGCGGTCGAGGAATCGTCCCCCTGAAACAGCAGCGCCACGCCGCCGACGAGTGCGGCAACGCCGATAAAGGCGGCTGCGAGAATGGCTAAAGTGACAGTCGTCATGGCACATCATCCAAATCAATAGTGCTGGTTGGGAAAGGACCGGCGGTTGTCGCGATGATCAGTCCATCAACATCACCCGTTCCCGGAAAATACTCGAAGGAAGCCGGATCCCCGCCGACTCGAGTTTCGACATGAATGTGGGACGAACCCCCGTCGCCACGAAACGTCCGCGCGCTCGACCGGTTTCGTCGATTCCGTCCTGTTCGTAGCGAAAGATGTCCTGCATCACTACCGTATCCTGCTCCATTCCCACGATCTCGGTGATGCTGGTCACGCGTCGCGCCCCTCCTTGCAACCGGTTGGCCTGAATAATGATGTGAACCGCGCTGCTGATCTGCTGCCGCATCGCCCGAATCGGAAGCTCGAAACCGGCCATCATGATCATGGTTTCCAGACGAGCGATCCCGTCGCGCGGCGTGTTGGCGTGGATCGTGGTCAGCGAACCGTCGTGGCCCGTGTTCATCGCCTGGAGCATATCGAGCGTTTCCGGACCACGACACTCGCCGATGATGATCCGTTCCGGACGCATACGCAGAGCGTTTTTCACCAGGTCGGTGGCCGTGATGGCGCCCTTTCCTTCGATATTGGGAGGACGCGTCTCCAGGCGGACCACGTGGTCCTGTTGCAACTGCAGTTCGGCAGCGTCTTCGATGGTGATGATCCGTTCGTGGTTGGGAATGAAGCTGGATAACGTATTGAGCAACGTCGTTTTACCCGAACCGGTACCCCCGGCGATGATCATATTGAGCCGGGCCTTGATGCAGCCTTCCAGCAGCATCACCATCTCCGGCGTCAACGCCTTGAAGTTGAGCAGGTCTTCCAGCTTGAGTGGATTCGAGCCGAACCGGCGAATGGAGACTGCCGGACCATCGAGCGCCAAAGGGGGAATGATGGCATTGAATCGGGATCCATCGGGCAGGCGGGCGTCGACCATCGGACAGACCTCGTCAACCCGCCGGCCGACTCGAGAGACGATCCGGTCGATGATCTGCAGGAGATGGCCGTTATCGCGGAACTCGACATGCGATTTTTCCATCTTGCCGCGTCGTTCCACATAGATGTTCTTGGGGCCGTTGATCAGGATGTCGCAAATGGTGTTGTCCTTCAGCAGCAGCTCGAGCGGCCCCAGCCCGAAGGTTTCGTCCAACACCTCCTCGATCAGCCGGTCGCGCTCGGCTCGACTGAGAAACGTCTCTTCCGCGTCGCACAAGTGCTCGGCGACCAGCCGAATCTCGCGGCGCAACACGTCCCCTTCCAGCTCGCCGATCTTCGACAGATCGAGTTTGTCGACGAGCTTGTTGTGGATGCGCCGCTTGAGGTTGTCGAATTCCTCTGCCTTTGCTTGGTCCGCGGATCTCGCCGAATTCCCGACGTTCAGCGCCATGAAACGAACTCCTCCAATCCAAAGTGGCCCACCGACTCGCTGGGATAACCGCTCCACTCGTCAATAACGGCGCGAACCGAAGCATTTATCCGGATTGCCCATGCAAACATAGCACACCGGGAGCACGCAGAGACCTTCTTCGCCCGATTCTTCCCACCGGCAGCGGGAGTCGGGGCAGGTACAGCGACCACTCGCCGCAATCCTCTCCACCCGAAAAACAAGCAGCGGCAACAGAAGGGAGAGAGAGCCGAGGGTCGGCTAGATCGCCGCGCTCACACGGCAAGATTGACGGGCCACCATCACAGAGCACGACCGGCTACTTGGTCGCCTTGTTTTTCTGCCAGAAGGCAAGCCACCGCGAGCGCGCATTGGTGCTTTCCAGTCCTTCCCCTTGAGGGTCTCGGCCGGTCAGCACATTGGTAAACTCGACGAACGACTGGGTGATCGCCGCCTTGGGGGCCTGTTCGATCAACGGCACACCGTTGTTCCGCACCTCGACCATGGTGCGATAGTTGTTGGGAATCTGCCAGAAGATGTCGCGCCCGATGGTATCGCGAGCCTTTTTCAAGCTGATCTGCCCTTCCTCCAATCCGGCTCGATTGACGACCACCTTGACCTTTTCCAGTACGCCTTCGACGCTCTCCAAAGACGTCAGCAGGCGAACCACATTGCGCAAACCCGGCAGGTCGAGTTGGGTCACTAGCAGAATATCGTCTGCCAGTTCCATGGCCTTCAGATCCACGGGACCGAAGGCTTTCGACAGGTCGAGGATCAAGTGGGTAAAGGTCGCCTTGAGCAGCCCGATGACGCGTTGCAGACTATCGGGCGTGACCAATTCGACGTCTTGAAGTTGAACCGGACGCGGAAGCAGATAGAGGCCGGAAGCGTGCTTGGTAAGGGAGCGCTTCAGCAGCGAGAAATCGAGCCGGGAAACGTTCTGCGCCACGTCGACAATGGTGTAGTCGGGGATGGCGTCCAGGAATACATCGGCGACACCGATGGCCAGATCGAGATCGACCAGAGCCACCATGTTGTCGGACTCCGAGGCTAGGACCGATCCGATATTGACAGCAATGCTGGTCGTGCCGGCTCCGCCCGTCGCGCCGACGACGGCAATCGTCTGACAGGCTCGCTTGCCGCCTCCCTCCCCGCCGCTCTTTTGACACCGAATCCGTTCCAGTGCCCCCAGTAGCTCCTCGATTACCAGGGGCACTGTCAGGAACTCACGCGCGCCGGCCCTCATCGCCTGCAAGATCAACTGTCCATCCGTGCTGCTGCTCATCGCCAACAGCGCACATTCCGGAGACGACTCGGCAAGGTCCTGCAGCAACGCAATCGCCTTTTCCGGGTTGGCGTCGAGAGCGACCATGCTGATATCGGGCGTCGTCTGGCCGATGATGTCGGCGAAGAACTCGTATCGCGACGTTTCCGCTTCCAGCCACACCGTGTCCATTCCCAGCAGCAACTGCTTGGCGGCCTCGCGCGTGGCGTCGTTCGGATCGACTAGTGCGACACGCAGTAGTTGACTCATGAGCGGCAATCCCGTAATGAGTAGCGCCGAGCGAACCGCGGTGGTCCGCTCGGCTCGCCCCTTTTCACTCCAGACGCTATCGTCTCAACTCGTCGTAACCGGCCGGCCCGATCAGTCCCGTAGGCTCGCTGCGTACGGTCGCCCGCACCGGCTTCACCGGAATCGAACGACTGGGAAGATAGGAGGAGGGCTGGCGAATGTCCGCCTGCAGCCCGCCGCCGGTCTTGCGAGACGCTTGCTCGGCCGAAGCCGGCGCCGGTGTCGGCTTGCCTTGGGGAATCGCCTCCTCGCCATACCCGTTCAGGAAGTCCGGGCAGACTCCGCCTTGTTCACAATTGGGAACCTCGAGGTAACCCCGCCAATACAACTCGACGTCGTTGGGGTTGGCGGTCGCCATGCCCGGTCCCACGTTGTGCATTTCGTGAGCATCGACGCCGTCGACGAATTCCGGCGTCACCATGATCAGCAACTCGATTTCGTTGACTTCCTCCTGCACGTGCCGGAACGCGGCTCCCACCCAGGGCAGGTCCGCCAGCCAGGGAAGTCCGCGATTGCGGGCCTCGACGCGATTCTGGATCAACCCGGCCAAAGCCAAGGTCTGGCCCGCCTGCATTTCCACTGCGGTGTCGACCCAGCGTGTCCGCAGTCCGGGCACCGTGATGTTGTTGATCACCACGCTGCGCGCCGGATCGATTTCGCTGACCGATGGCCGCACTTCCAACCGCAAACTTCCGTTCCCGAGCACGAGCGGCACGAAATCGACTCGCGTCCCGAATTCGCGATATTCGATCGATACGGTTCCCAGGCTCTGAGGCACGATCACGGGAAACTCGCCGCCCGAGTTGAAACTGGCGGGCCGTCCGCTCACGGTCACGAGGGTCGGCTCGGCCAACACCTTGATCAAGTCGTATTGCCTTAAGGCATCGATGAAACCGAAAAAGCCCCGGTTGCCGTCGACGATCTGGAACCGCACGGTGTCGGACCCGGTGGCGGTCGCCGTCGGCGGCGTGGCCGGATCGCCCGTCACCGCGTTGGCTGCCACACCCGCGGCAACGCCGCCCAGCAACCCGCTGACCGACTGCACGATGGCCGTATTGCCATCGATGTACGACCAGTCGAATCCGGCGCGACGCAACTTCGTCCGCGACACCTCCATCACCTTGACCTTGAGCGCGATCTGCTGCACGCCGCCGACCGACAAGTTGTTGATCACGCTGGGATAGTACTCCTCGGCAATGCGGACAATACTATCCACCATGTCGCCTCGCGGCACATATCCCGTCAAGTAGACACTGTTGGCCAAGGGGCGAACGCGCACCGAGGCATCCGGAAACTCGGTCTTGAGAATCTCCTCGAGCTGGCGAGCATCGGGCTTGACGATGACGTCGATCGAATAGATCTTGCCGTCCTCGTCCCACACATTGACGGTCGTCACACCGACTTGAGCCCCCACCAACTGAATCTGATTGGGAGAGAGCGGCGTGGCCCGAACCACTTCCGGGTTGTTGACCAGCAGACGCGGGATCTTCTTCTTCATCGTGAGCAACCGGCTGTTGGTCACGATGATCTCCAAACGCTGTGACGGACCGTCGATGTTGAAGATGGGAGACCGCGAGACGATCGGCTGGGTGGCCGAGGCCCCGGTGCCCGGCTGTGTCTGGCCGACCGCCCAGGTGGCAGCCAAACAGACGCCAACCGCCGCAAGCCACATCGGTCGGCCCAACAAGCCGGCACCGCGAACGGTGCCATGCCCTTTGCGCCCCGTCCATGTCGACGCCAAAGTGAAGCAGTATGTCTTGACCATCCGTGTCATTCCTCTGCGCATTGCGGCACCGAAGCGCCGGGTTTCCATACCAATCCGCGATCCCTACTCGTCAAACGGCCCTTCGTCCTCGACCGATTCTTCTTCCGGTTCCTCCATCGAATCTTCGTCATCCGACGAAAGGTCGCTCGGGAAGTCGACGCCCGGCTCGGTGAGTCGAGGTGCTTCCTTCTCGTCATCCCAGACGTAGGTGGAGGTACCATCGGCAGAGAGCACCGTCATCCGCCACTTCTCCTTGGGAGGTTCCGGTAATCGTGGTGATACGGGCAGCTCGGCTTGAGGCTCCGGCTGGGACCTCCCCGTGAACAACCCAAACACGCCAGGCGAAGCATCACCCTGGTCCCCGTCACCCGTTTTGCCCGAAAGAAGTTCCTCCAACGTAATCCGCCGCTTATTCTGTGCCGTTTCCTCCGGTTCTTCCTGCTCTTTGGGGTTGCGCAGCGACAGCCGCAACGATCCCATCTCCGACGCCAGCGACAGAACTTCATCCTGGTCTTCCCTCAGAAGCAGCGAGACCGTCTTGGCCACGATCGGCTTACCGTCGTCCACTTCGGTCTCCGTCTCCGAATTCACCGCGAATACCCGCACGTTCCGCAAGATCGGCATGGTCATCGTCTGCGGAATGTCCGCGCTGCGATGAAAGGTGGCGATGATATCGACGCGGTCTCCCGGCTGAATCAAGAACGACACGGCCGTGTCCATCTGAACCTTCACGCTGGAGACGCGGAATCCGACCGGAATATCCACCGACTTGTTGCTCACCTCGTCGGCGATCTTCCGCTGAGTCAGCGGCTCGCCCTGATAGAGACGGACGCGAGCGAATTTGCCTTTGATCTGTTCGATTTTCCGCAGTGCCCCCGGTGGGACCTTGTCCTTCGGCCAATCTTCCAGTTTGACATGCGAGGCGTCGAGTTTCTCGTTGATGTCGATGTCCGCCAGCGCCACATAAACGGGAACCGTTTCGACTCCGGCGCCTCCCGTGCCCCGCTGCCCCAACACCTGGCTGATGCCGATCGAGGCCACCAAGCCGCATCCCAACGCAATCACGATCAGTACAATTGATTTCGTTCGCATAATCAGTCCCCAATCATGGGAGGAACTTGCCAGTTGAGTTTCGCCAAGCCAGAACAAAGTGTTCCGGTGTCCCGTCGCTAACCCCCTTCACGTCTCATCTGAGTGGATGCCGAAAGCTCCTTTCCTCCCAAGAACATTGGCGATGGCAACCAACTGACTTGATCGAAAGTAATCGAAACACTCACTTCAACCGTGTCTCCGGTCACCGCATCGGACAGGTTGATCGTCTGAGGCGGATCTTGCTGGTCCCACGCCGTCACCGTCACCGTCTCCCCCGACACCCCCAGCGAGTTCAAGTGGCTGGAGATCGCGTCGGACACGTCCTGCTCGGTCGTTCCCTCCAACACGGCCATCCGGGCACCCATCCGTGAACTGTTCGTCAACATCTGGTACACCATCACCATCCTGCCGTACTCGATGATTCCCAGTACGAACAGGAAAAACACGGGGGCCACTATCGCAAACTCGACAACGGCTGCTCCCCGTCGTTCTTTTCGGAACGATCGGCAAGGTCTGTCCAACCTGCAGTGCTCTTGCGGTAGACTCGCAGCAGCTTGCCCAACTTCACAACCCCAAGAATTCCCCCCGTGCAGGTGGCGAACCAGAGTTGACCTCATAGCAGCATTCCCGTCCACGCAAAGTAACCGATCGTGCCAATGGCGATTGGAATGCCGTACGGAAGCAGCATCATCGATGGCTTGCGCTGGGCGGCAATCGCCGACAGTTTCTCGGGATCCCTCACCGTCAAGATCTCCATCCAGATCATCAGGAACTGGTTGTAGTGTTTGCGAAAGCGTCCTTGCACCACGACCATCAGTACGGCCAGCACGGCCCCTACGATGGTCGACGCACAAAAGGCGTAGAACGTGTGCCAGCCGTAGACCCAGGCCCCTACGGCGGCGAGCATCTTCACGTCGCCCGCTCCCATGCCGCCGATCGCATAAGCGGGAAGCAGTAAGGCCAATCCGACCCCCGTGCCGACCAGACTCCAAACCAGCCCTTCCCCACCATGCCAGATGCCGCTGTAGATCCACCCGGCGGCGATCATCGGCAGCGTGAGCCAGTTGGGAACACGAAGTTGGATGCCGTCGATCACGGCACCGACGATCAGAAAAACGGTCACGGCCCAGTAAGGCCAGTTTTCGGCTGCTGAAGCTGCCAAGTCGGCTAGTTGCATGGTTTCATCTCCCCCCGCGGGACACTAGGCTGAGGTCGCGTACTGCCTGGGGCCGCTGGCGTCTCCAGCGTCCCTTCTCTGCAAAACTAGCATATGCCCCGATCCCACGACTTCACTTTTTTCTGACTCACCCGGTCGCTTCGTTCCACCCCGAAAAAACCCCTCCCGCTGCCGCCTGGACAGCCGGGAGGGGCCCCATTTCGCTAAATCAGGTCACACTCGTGCGACGTGAGATGGCAATCAGCTTCCGCTGGACAGCTGCTGCGAAACCTGGTCGAACGTCGAGTTGGCGTTCGTACCGATGGCACGAATCGTCGTCAAGCAGACGATGACGATCAGGGCCAGCATGACGGCGTATTCCACCGCGGTGGGGCCATCTTCGGAGACGAGGAATCGTTGCACCTTCTTCGCGAGATTCTTCATAGCTTCCTCCAGCTCATACAAACTCAGAGAGACTAACTGAAAAACTGTTCGGATCGACCGCGCTCTCGCACGCGGCCATCCAACCGATCCAGCCTCCGTCCTCGCGGTACAGGTGCTCGTGCACACCCACACCCTTTCGGCAACCCGGCCAACACGCCGTGGCGTGTCCCTGGGCTTTGCGCTCTGGACCGTCGCCGGTCGCAGATTGCCCTTATCGAGGATGCGAGGCAAACTGGCGGCATCCCCCAAGCGGTGCCAAATCACGCGACCAGTCATCTGAGAAGAGAGACGAATCGGATGAGTCGGTTCGCTGGGCGAAGCCCCGGCGGGCAAGCAGCGTTCGCCGCCTCCCGTCAATTGAAACCTATGTCACTCCTGGAGCCTGTCAAACGCCCAACGTCAAAACTTGAGAAAAAATCCCAAAACCGGATGACAACGGCAAACTCCGCCTATGCAGAAGTGCCACTCCCCAGCATCAACATGCCGTGCGCCCCCGGACATCCGCTAGGGGCGTCCCAATCGGCCCGACAGCCCACCGTCTCCGGCTCGAACGGCGGGCCGAGTGCGTGGCAGGCCCCCCTTGATCACCGAGGCGCGCCCCGATACGATTGCAAACGCTGCCGCGGGTGTGGCGGAACTGGCAGACGCGCAGGATTCAGGTTCCTGTGGGCAATTTACGCCCGTGGAGGTTCGACTCCTCTCACCCGCACTCTCACGCCGCCTTTCGGTTTCCGGTTCGTGAACGCCGCTTCAGCCTCTCCCAACTCGATCGACCCCGAAGCGGCGCGACAATTCGCCATCGACGTCGTCCGCCGCTTGCAACGGGCCGGCCATCAAGCCTACTGGGCCGGCGGGTGCGTACGCGATTGGCTGCTGGGACTGCTCCCCAAAGACTACGACGTTGCTACGTCGGCCCAACCACAGCAGGTTCGCAAGCTGTTCGGCCGGACACGGACGATCCCTGTCGGACAGGCTTTCGGCATCATCACCGTGCTCGGGCCGGATCGTGCCGGTCAAATCGACGTTGCCACCTTTCGCCGAGACGTCTCCTACTCGGATGGCCGCCATCCCGATTCGGTCGAGTTCTCATCGGCCGAAGAAGACGCCCTCCGACGCGACTTCACCGTCAACGGTCTGTTCTTCGACCCGCGGACCAATCAAGTGATCGACTATGTCGGCGGCCAGGCCGACCTGGAAAAGCGGGTATTGCGAGCCATCGGCGACCCCGACCAACGCCTCAGCGAGGACTGGCTGCGGATGTTGCGCGCCGTCCGCTTCGCCGCCTGCTACCAGTTGACGCCCGATCCGGCCACGGCTGCGGCCGTCCGCCGCCATGCGGCGAAAATCACCGGCATCAGTGCCGAACGCATTTCGGCCGAAATGCTGAAAATGCTGGTCGACCCCCACCGACGCCAGGCCATCGAACTGTTGCACGAGTGGGGACTGCTCGCACCGATCCTCCCTGAGTCCACTCCCCTCCTCGACTCGCCCCGATGGGAAACCACCCTGCAAGTTCTCGCGAGACTGGACGCTCCCGATGCAGCGGTGGCTCTCGCCACAC
>JALSIV010000119.1 GCA_026989685.1 Pirellulaceae bacterium
GTTCTTTGCTCGTTGCGTTTCCGACGCCTCGTCACTTCGAGAATTCCAGGAATTTCCTTACCAGACTGCTTTCCAACCGAGCGGCTGCCGATCGGACCTTGCGCTGCCACTCGTCGTGCACCAGGAATTCCTTCTCAATGGTCCGTTGCAGTTCACCCAAGTCGGCACTCAACACGGCCTGGCGTGTCGATATGCGAACATCTTGGGCACACTTCACGAGCACCCCTTCATCCACGGCCGCGAACTGGTCTCGCGGATCACCCTTGACTTGAAAGACGACAATGCCGGGGACCAAGGGGGCCACGTAATCGATGTGGTGAGGAAGCAGGCAGAAGGCCCCTTGAGTCGATTCGGCAATGACTTTGACGCAGGTGGTGTCCAGCAGCTTTCGGTGGGGAAGCCAGATCGTCAATCGCATGGAATCACTCGCGCTGCTTGGCTTCGTCAATGGCCCCGATCATATACAGGTCACTCTCGGGCCGATCGGCGAACTCGTCGTCGAGAATCCGCTCGCAACCGTCGAGTGCGTCCTCCAACTCGACAAACTTCCCGGCAAAGCTGGTAAAGGCCTCGGTGACGAAAAACGGCTGCGTGAGGAACCGTTCCAGTCGGCGGGCGCGGTTCACCGCCTGCCGGTCTTCGCGAGACAACTCCTCCAGTCCCAGCATGGCAATGATATCCTTGAGTTCCTCATATTGCGCCAACGTCTTGCGGATCTCCTGAGCGATCCGGTAGTGCCGGCGGCCGACGACGGTGGGCGAGAGCATTTTCGAGCGGGACTTCAGCGGATCGACCGCCGGGTACAATCCTTCGCTGGCTCGTCGCCGCGACAGCACGATCGTGGCCGAGAGATGTCCGAAAGTGTGTACGGCGGCCGGATCCGTGAAATCGTCAGCCGGCACATAGACGGCCTGGACAGAAGTGATCGCGCCGCTGGGCGTACTGGAGATGCGTTCCTCCAACTCCGCCAACTCGGTGCCCAGCGTGGGCTGATAACCGAGCCGCGACGGCAATCGCCCCAGCAAACCGGAGACTTCGGATCCGGCCTGGATGAATCGGAAAATGTTGTCGATCAGCAATAGCACGTCCTGCCGCTGATCATCTCGGAAATACTCGGCCATCGTCAGCGCCGCGTGGCCAACCCGAAAACGGGCGCCCGGCGGATCGTTCATCTGCCCGAACACCAGCACGGTGTTGGCGAGTTCTCCCGCCGCATCGAGTTCCCGATAGAGCTCCTCGGCCTCGCGACAGCGTTCGCCGATCCCGCAAAACAGACTGACTCCCTCGTGGCGACTGACCGTGTTGTGGATCAACTCCATGATCACCACGGTCTTGCCGACGCCCGCACCGCCGAACAGTCCCGCCTTACCGCCTCGTTCCAGAGGCGCCAACACGTCGATCAATTTGATCCCCGTGCGGAAGATCTCCGGCCGGGTCACCTGCCGCGTGAGTGGCGCCGGCGGTTGGTGGATCGAGCGCCGGGGCACATCGGTCAGCGGAGCTCCTCCGTCGATGGCATCGCCAAAGACGTTGAACATCCGTCCGAGCAGCTCGCGACCGACGGGAACCTCGATGGGAGCACCCGTATCGATCACGTCGGTTCCTCTCGCCAACCCGGCCGTGTGCGTCAGCGCGATGCCGCGAACGGTGTTGGCATCGAGTTGACTGACGACTTCCACGACGATTTCTCCCTGCTCGCCCGCTCGCAGCGCGTGCCGCAGCTCGGGCACGCCGTCGGGAAATCGCACATCGACCACGCTGCCGCGGACGCGCGTCACGCTGCCGCGGCGGCGCCCGATCGACTCGGACACCCTATCCCTCCTGCTGCGGAGATTCAGGTCGGTTGGCATGATGCGGATCCGGGTGAGCGGCGAAGCTGGGATCCTGAATGCCCAGCCAGATCTTCCATTCCTGCACCGAGCAGTATAGCACGGGCACCACCAGCATCGTCATCACTTCGATCGCCATTCCGCCGAAACTGGGAATGGCCATCGGCACCATGATGTCGGCTCCTCGGCCGGTCGACGTGAGCACGGGAATCAGGGCCAGAATCGTGGTCGCGGTCGTCATCAGGCAGGGGCGGACTCGGCGCATTCCCGCTTCGACCGTGGCTTTCCGCGCATCGGTCTTGGTCTTGATGTCCGCTCGCTTGAAACTCTGCCCCAGGTAGGTGGCGATCACCACACCGTCATCGGTGGCGATGCCGAACAGGGCCAGGAATCCGACCCAAATCGCCACGCTCAAGTTGATTTCGTGAATCTGAAACAAATCCCGCATGCTCTTGCCGAAGATCTCGAAATCGAAAAACCACGGCTGACCATACAGCCACATCATGAGGAAGCCGCCGGCCCAGGCGATGGCGATGCCGAAGAAGACCAGCAGGGTGGTGATCAGCGAGCGGAACTGCAGATAGAGGATCAGGAAGATGATGAACAGCGAAATGGGGAGGACGATCTTCAGCGTATTGGCCGAGCGGATCTGGTTTTCGTAGTTTCCGGCGAATCGGTAACTGACGCCGGGGGGCAACACCCATTCACCGCTATCGAGCTTCCTTTGCAGGAACTCGACGCAATCCTCCACGACGTTCACTTCGGCGAATCCGGGTTTGCGATCGAACAGCACATAAGCCACCAGAAACGTATCTTCGCTCTTGATGACTTGCGGCCCACGGACGTACTTGATGTCGGCCACTTGTTCCAGCGGAATCTGCGCCCCCTGTTTGGTCGGCAGCAAGATCCGCCCCAACGATTCGATTTCATTGCGCAACTCGCGCATGTAGCGAATCCGCACGACGAACCGCTCCCGGCCTTCCACCGTCCGCGTGACCGGTTTGCCTCCGATGGCGACCTCCACGACATCCTGAGCATCCCGAATGGTGAGACCGTAGCGAGCCAGTTCCACTCGATCGAAATCGATTTCGAGATAGGGTTTTCCCACCACACGGTCCGCGATCACGGCACTCGCCTCGACGCTCGGAACCTGCTTGAGGTAGCCTTCGATTTCGATGGCGACCTTCTCGATCGTCTTCAGGTCGGGCCCCTTGACTTTGACGCCCATCGGGGCTCGCATGCCGGTCTGCAACATCACGATCCGCGTCGCGATCGGCTGCAGCTTGGGAGCGGATGTGGTACCGGGAATTTGCGCCGCATCCACGATCTCGTGCCAGATGTCGTCGTCGGTCCGGATGCCGGGCCACTCCGACCGGCCCGGATTGAGTTTCGGGTCGAGAGGCGGTCGCCACTGGCGGAACGGAGCACCCGAGCGGTCGGGGATCAACTTGTGCGTCTTCTTGTCGCGAATGAACTTGCCCCGCACGCGATACGGCTTCCCATCCTTGGCCATCAGCAGATTTCCCTCGGCATCCTGCACCCAGTCGATGCCGTTGGGGTCGAATTTGAAACGAAGGCGGTGTCCGTCGTGGTCGACCAGATACTCGGACTTGTAGTTGATCACCGTTTCGACCATGGAAACGGGTGCCGGATCGAGCGGACTGCGAACGCGTCCGATTTTCCCCACCACCATCTCGATTTCGGGAATGGCGGAAATCGACCGATCCTGATAAGCGATGACATCGAGGGCTTCACCGATCGAGGCATGCACCATCGTCGTCGGCATATACAGAAAGGACCCCTCGTCCAACGGCGGCATGAACTCCTTGCCGAATCCGTCCCATCCTTGTGCCAGAGTCCACTTGATTTTCAACGATAGCGGCGCTCGCTCGATGTCCGATTCCCACTGGCGCGACTCGATGCCGGCTAGTTCGTACTTGAAGCGTTCCAGCGGAGAGAGCTGCGCCAGTTCCTTTTCGTCCAGCGACTGCTCGCCGTACTCGCTGGGAATGTGTCCGAGCAGGAAACCGGGGCCGAGCCAAGCCGTCATTCCGGCAACGATCACCAGCAGGGGAATCAAAAGGAACAGCAGTTTGTTCTGCAAGCACCAGGTCAACAGAGGGCGATAGATCCAGTGCTGGAAGATCTGGAACGCCAACAGCAGCCCGCCGATCGTGCCGGCCACGAACAGCATATTCCGCAGCATACCCAGCTCGGGCCCCAGCGGCCCCCATTCCTGCGAAAGCCACAGCGTGACCAACAGGGCCGCAGCGCCGTTGATGGCGATCACGCCGCCACGGTGCAGACGGTTCTTCAGCAGTTGGCGCGATGC
>JALSIV010000120.1 GCA_026989685.1 Pirellulaceae bacterium
CAAAACGCGAGTGTTCGTTTCCAGGTGCCCGCCCAACGGAATGCTTCGGCGGCTCCGACACCCGCTTGTTCGCCTCGAGCCGCACATTGCTGGAGCATCATGGCTTCCAGTGCGGAGAAGCTCTGGTCGTTGCCTCGAGCCAACTGGCTTTCGTGGAAACGGAGCATGCGGCGTTTGACTTCAACGTAGCTGCAAATGTCGATGTAGAAGCCGGCGTCGAAACCGGACATGCCCACCGTGTCCATGTACCACAGACCGGGAACTTGTTCGAGTACGGAAGATTCGGTTTGATGTCCGTGAGACGCGGCGAACCAGGATGCGGTCTCGGCAAGGCGGGACGCCGCGCGATGGTCGGCGTGGTAGTCGTTGGGCGCGTGAGCGATCACCAGGGTCGGGCGGAATTGACGCAATAACTCCACGACCATCTGACGTTGCTCGGGCACGTCGGCCAGCGTGCCGTCGGGGATTCCGCCGAACAGCAATTCGGCGCCGACCAGTTCGGCGGCCTTGGTCGCTTCGCGCTTGCGGATCGACGCCAGATCTTCGGTTGGTGGATTCGTCTGTCCCCGGTCTCCCTGGCAGAGGATGACGACTCCCACCCCAGCGCCGTCGTCGGCGGCTCGAGCCAGCGTGCCCGCGCAAAGCAACTCGGCATCGTCCGGGTGAGCCACTACAGCCAACACTCGATCATTCCTGAACTGCAGTCGCATCGCACTTGCTCCTTTCCCGCTTTCGCGGCGTCGTTGTCCGGTCGGCCCGCCACGGCGGTCTGTCGATCGATTCCCTCGCCAATCGGGCACGGCAATCGCTGCGGTGCTAGTCGGCCGGCTCTCCGCTTTCCGTCGCGTCGGCGGCTTCCCCTCCATCGTACACGAATCCGAGTCGATCGCGAAATCGGCGGATGTCCTGCGAGTGCCCCATCACGATCAGCACCTGTCCCTGTTCGAATCGGTGGTGAGTCGGAGGATTGAAGGTCATCTCGCCGTCGGCCTGCTTCACGCCCACCACCAGCAGCCGATGTTCGCGGAACATCGTCACCTCGGCCAGTTGCTTGCCGGTGATCGGACTCTTCCGAGGGACGTCGATCTCGTCCATTTCGATGTCGCCGAAAGAACTCTCAGCCACCAGTTCCAGAAAATCGGCGGTGTTGGGACGCGTGATCAACCGCTCCATGATGTGAGCCCCGATGCGAGCCGGCATGACGACCCGGTTGGCCCCGGCGGCTCGCAGTTTTCGTTCGGTCGACAAGTTTTCGGCTCGAGCCACGATAAACACCTGGGGGTTCATTTCCCGAGCGGTGAGCGTAATGAAGACATTAGCGGCGTCGGAAGAGAGAGCCGTAATGATGGAGCGGGCCCGTTCGATACCAGCCAGCAACAGCAACTCGTCTTGCGTAGCGTCCCCTTCCACGCAGAGGTAGTGATGTTCCACCGCCTCTTCGGCCAGTTTCTCGTCCTGCTCGATGACGACGAACGGCCGATCTTGCTTGGTCAGGCTCCCGGCGATGGTCTTTCCGATGCGGCCGAACCCGCAGACGATCACGTGATCACGGAGTTGCTTGAGTTTCTCCATCTGTCGCCTTTTTCCCAATGTGCGAGTCAGTTCACCTTCCACCACCATTTGCACCAGTCCCCCGAACGTATAGGCGACGGCGGTCAATCCGAAAACGATCACCCCCACGGTGAACAATTGAAACGCCGTGCCGTGCTGCGAATGTTCGCCGTAGCCGACCGTCGAGATCGTGACGGCCAGCATCCACAGCGCTTCGGACCACGAATAGCCGAACCAGACGTATCCACCATAGGCGACAGCCAGGACCAGTGCAGCCCACGACAGACCGGCGCGAATTCTCTGGAGAGGCGTCTTCATGTGTGGTATTCGGCATTGATCGTGATGTACTCGTGAGTCAAGTCACTCGTCCAAAACGTGCAACTCGCCTCTCCCATGCCGAGCTCGAGTTCAATCCGCACGTCGAATGCCCGCCGCATCGATTGGCTCAGCGCCGCCGCATCGAACTCCAGCGGAACGCCCTTCGCGAACAAGGCGACGCCGTTGACGCTCAACCGGAGTCGATCCGGAGGAAAAGGCACACCGGCGTAGCCGGCCGCCGAAACGATGCGCCCCCAGTTGGGGTCACCTCCGGTGATCGCCGTCTTGACCAGCGGGCTGTCGGCGATCGTACGGGCCACCTGCCGGGCAGCCCTTTCATCCGGTGCGCCTTGCACCTGGATCGTAATCAGGTGGGTGGCTCCCTCGCCATCAGCCGGAATCCGCTTGGCCAGATCAATGGCCAGCTCCTCCAACTCGTCCGCGAACCGCGCCTGAGCGCCGCTGTCCAACGGGATCTCACCGCTGGCCAGTAGCAGCACGGTGTCGTTGGTGCTGGTGTGCCCTTCCACGCTGATGCAGTTGAATGAGCGTTCGACGGCCGAACAGAGGAATCGCTGAGCCGCTTGTGGTGTCAGCGCCGCATCGGTCATGATCACCGCCAGCATGGTGGCCATCCGGGGCCCGATCATGCCGGCCCCCTTGGCGATGCCCGTGAGCTGAACCGACCGGTCTCCTACTGGGAAGGAACGATGGGACACCTTGGGAACCCGGTCGGTCGTCATGATGGCACGGGCTGCCTGCAAGAGCGACGGTTCGTCCGAGGCCGCCTCGGCCACGGCCATCGGAATTCCCGCTCGGATCGCCTCCATCGGCAAGTATTCGCCGATGATGCCGGTCGACAGGATCAGCACTTGCTCGGCAGATGCCCCGATGGCCCGCGCTGTTTCCGCCGCCATGGCTGCCGTGTCGGTAGCACCGCGCTCGCCGGTACAGGCGTTGGCGTTGCCCGAGTTGATCAACACGGCCCGGACGCGGTCGCTGGGAGTGATGTCGCGATCCCAGGCAACGGGAGCCGCCACAACCCGATTCTGTGTGTAGACCCCGGCGGCGACGACTTCGCGTTCCGCCAGCACCAATGACAGATCCAGAGCGTCTGACCGTTGTTTGATGCCGCAGTGGACACCGGCGACCCGGAACCCTCGAGGGAGTGGAGTGGCGTTCTGATCCATCAGCCTGAGTCCTGTTGGGTCTTCACAGAGCCAGCGTTTCAGGGAAGCCGAACATGACGTTGAGGTTCTGAACTGCGGCTCCCGAAGCGCCCTTGCCCAAGTTGTCGATGGCCGAAAAGACGACCAGACGTTCCTTCACCAGTCGCACCGTCAAGTCGCAGAAGTTGGAACTCAACGTGTCCTTGGTAGCCGGCAGGTGCTCGACGACTCGTACGAACGGCTCCCCTTCGTAAAACGTTTGCAGCAGATCCAGCCACTCGTCCTCGCTCTTGTTCACCGTTGGGCGAACGTACACCGTGGCGAGAATCCCTCGGTCCATCGGAATCAGATGGGGTGTGAACAGGATCGAGGGGCGATGGCCGATGATGCGTCCCAAGATCTGCTCCATCTCCGGCATGTGACGATGGCGCCCCACCGAGTAGGGCGACACGCTCTCATTGGCCTCGACGAAATGGGTGGTCAATTTGGGAGTTCGCCCGGCTCCCGAGAGTCCGCTCTTCGCATCCACCACAATGGTGTGGCACTCGATCCACTCCGACTTCAGCAACGGAGCCAGGGCCAAGATGGCGGCAGTCGGGTAACATCCGGGATTGGCCACCAGCTTCGACTCCCGGATCTGCTCGCGGAACAGTTCCGGCAGACCGTAGGCGACCTGACCCAAACGCTCGGGATCGGGGTGGCGCTTGCCGTACCACTCCTGATAGGTGGCGGCGTCGTCGAGCCGGTAGTCGGCGCTGAAGTCGATAATGCGTACGTCGCTGTCGGCGAGTTGAGCAATCACGTCGGCGGAGGCGGCGTGAGGCAGACAACTGAAAATGCAATCGGTCTGACCGGCCACGTGATGCGGCTCCGTCGGGGTCAACTCCAACTCCAATCGCCCCGCGAACTGGGGATGCACAGCCGAAATGGGCGGCCGGCCCTCTTGCCGACTTGTAAGGACTCGAATCTCCACTTCCGGATGACGCAGGAGTATCCGCACCAGCTCCCTCGCCGTGTAACCGGTGGCTCCCAGAATGCCCACTCGAATCATTGTCGACTCCCCGATCGTTGCCGCAGCACTCCCGCCGTGGCGTGCAGTATAGCTTGACTAGGCCGGGGG
>JALSIV010000121.1 GCA_026989685.1 Pirellulaceae bacterium
TCCAGCAACTCTTGAACCGATTCCACGTCGATACCGAATGCTTGTTCGGCGACTTCCACTACCAACCACCGACGTGTGGCTTCGATCGACGACACGAGCAGTCTCCCTGTAATGGTTGTCCAACTTGGTGAGGACTCATCCAAGTATGGCTTACGGTATCGTTTGGCGACTGCGAATCGGACGGATTCCGGACCGGTGCGGCGTCCTGCGACGCGAAACGGACTTGCGGCGTGTGGTCGGAGCGGCCGCGACCGGCTTTTCAGGCGGCCGGAGATTCCGATTCGGCGGGCGGCACCAGATGCAGCGTCTGAGTGGGAAATGCGAATTCGATACCTTCGGCGTTGAATCGGCGGAGGATTTCCATGTTGACCTCCTGGTTGAACCGGCAGTAGCTCCAATAGTCGGCCGGGTGGTACCAATAGATCACGTTGATCACCAGAGCGCTGTCGTCGAATCGGGTGAAATAGATGCGGGGCGGCAGTTCGGGGGCCATGCCCTGGTGGTCGTCCAGAATCTCGTACAAGATCTCAATGGCTTGATCGACTTTCTCGGGCGGCGTATCGTACGTGATTCCGATATTGAACGACCGTTTGATATTGGGGCGTTTGCTGATGTTGCAAATCGCCTTGTTGGCCAGTTCGCCGTTGGGGATGGTCACCAGGTGTCCGTCGAGCGTACGGATGCGGGTGGAGCGAAACCCGACCGATTCCACCGGGCCGTCAAAGCCGTCCACCACAATCCGGTCTCCCAACTCGAACGGGCGATCGGAGAAGATCATCATCGATCCGAAGAAGTTCTTGATCATATCCTGTGCGGCCAGTCCGATGGCCAGGCCGCCCACGCCCAAGCCCGCGATGACGGATGTCAGCGGTTTTTGGCTCAGGATCGTGGCCACTTGGACGATGGTCAGCACGACGACGGTGACCCGCAGGGAGGCGCGCACCATCGGAACCAGCATGTCGTCGAGTTTGCTGGGAGTCCGGCTGGCGAATCGGGTGAGCACGATTTCCACGACGTCGACCAGCGAATAGGCCATCCAGGCGACCGCCAGGCTGAACAGCACGGCCAACGTCGTGCCCACGATCTGCTGGACTTGGGGAGACAGCGACAAGAAACGGGTGCCCACGTAGACGCTCGTTAGCAGGCACAAGGCAGCCACGCCTCGGCGCAGTGCGTCACAGACGGCAGCCGTCGTTTGGCGGCCCCGGCGCTGCGACCGTTTGGCCAACCCATGCAGAACGGCGCGGGCCACGCGTCCGGCGATCCATCCTGCCAGAATCGCCAGGAACAGGGCGCCGAAGCGCCAGGCTTCGTTCCCCAGGTAGAGTTGCGTCACTTCGGTCGCCACCGAGGACGCTTGAGACGGCGGTTGGTGGCCGGCCGCGGTGGCTTCGTTCTCAGCGGCTGCCGGCGCCCAGGAAGAGGTCAACAGCCAAACGGGCACCATGATTGTCCAAGGGGTGACAGAGCGACGAATACGCATGAAGTTCGACTCCTGGCAAGTCCGCGGGGGGAGACGGACGGTCGTCGGCGCGTTTATACCGGTTCGCCAGGCGTGAAAGCAATGCCATTTTACTCGTCCCGCCTGTCCGAGCCGCTTCCGAAAGAAAACGCAAGCTAGGGTTGTGATAGGCCGGGACGGACAACTACGCCGCTCCCGCCAACTCCTCACCAAAAAGAAGGTGCCCCCGAGCACCCAAGACCATAATGCGCCCGGCGCCGATGGTGCGGTCACGTGCACCGACTCGACCAGGGCAGCGCCAGTACGAGATGAGCTACGCCGCCCGGCGAAGCCGGCTTTACGTCTTGTCTTCGATCCGTTCTCGTCCTTTTCCCGTTACTGTGAGGAGTCCCGCTATGTCTCGTTCCACCCGTACGTCCCGTCGCGGCATGATGGTCGTCTACACCGGCGTCATGCTGGTGGTGTTGCTTGCCATGATCGCCTTTAGCGTCGACCTGGGCTATATGTACACGCTGCAAAGTCGTCTGGAACGTGCCGTCGATTCGGCCGCTTTGGCCGGCGCCGGCGCGTTGGTCGACGGGAGTGCGGCGGCGTCGGACAAGGCCGTCGAGTTTCTTGTTCGCAACCCGATCGACTCAACCATCGTCCCCAACGACTCCGCTGGACTGGCATCCCAGAAGGCGCAGTTCCTGGCCGACCATTCCGACGAGCTGGAGATCGAGTCGGTGTTGTGGGATAACGCCAGCGGCAGCTACGTCTCAGGAGCCGATCAGCCGAATGCCGTCCGCGTGAGGATGGAGTATCGCGATCTTCCGCTGTTCTTCGGCCGAGTCCTCGGACACTCGGTCTTCACCGTCCGCGCCGAGGCGATTGCCACTTATCAACCTCGCGACATCGTTCTGGTATTGGATCTCTCCGGTTCGATGAACGATGACAGCGAGCTGCGGTCGATCGGCAAACTGTCGCAGGCCGAGATCGAAGACAATTTGTTCCAAATCTGGCAGGAGCTGGGGTCTCCGACGTACGGCAACATGGGGTTCACCCCGGTCTACGTCTCCTCCGACGATACCAACACGATCAAGCAGACCCTGGGACTGTCCAGCGTTCCCTATCCCTATCCGTCGGGCAGTTGGAACGATTTTATCAACTATGTCAAGTCGGACGGAGATGTCAACAATGCCGGCTATCGCAAGAAGTATGGAATGCTGACTCTGATCAACTACTGGCTGGAACGACGTCCCCGCGCCAGCCAAACCCCCGACCTGTGGATGGTCAGTGAACAGCCGATCACGGCCGTCAAGGATGCCGTGGACGTTTTCATCGACTTCATAACCATGGTCGACACCGACGACCGCATGGCACTGGCCGTCTACGATGCGGCCGACGGCGAAGCACAACTGGAGATTTCACTTACGGACAACTTCGGCTTGGTCAGTTACACCAGCCGCCACCGCCAGGCAGCCCACTATCACAATATGACCAATATCGCCGCCGGACTGAAAGAGGCTCGCCAGGAACTTCTGCAGAACGCCCGCTCCGGCACCTTCAAGATGATCGTGCTGTTGACGGATGGCAACGCCAACTGGTATCGGGGAGGATACAACCCCTCGGCCGCTCGAGCCGAACTCATCAATGAGGCCAACGCGGCGAAGGACGACGGATTCCCCGTACTGACGATCAGTCTGGGAGCCGGTGCCGACACTTCGGTGATGCAGGAGGTGGCCGATATCACCGACGGCATCCATTTCAATGTTCCCGGCGGTCAATCCGTCGATGCCTACCGAGCCGACTTGATCGAAGTGTTCAAGCAGATCGCCGGCCACCGACCTTTGAAACTCGTGAAGTGATGGGCTTCGACGCGTGCCCCTGTGATGCCAGACGCACGGGCGGCACCGGTGCTGGTCGGCGCTCGACGTGCCGCCCGCCGGTGCCGCCTTTCCTTATGGCGCAACTGCGCGGATCGGTTGGTAATTGCGTGTCGATGGTCGACTCGAATCACGCGGGCGCGAGTCGATGCCGATGATCAGAGCAAACCGGCCGCGCCCTACCGGTTCTCATGCATCACCCAGTTCTGCCCATTGGGTCTCAGTTCGGGGCCCTTGCTCGTGCTCGTGTGCGTACTCGTTGTCGTCTTCCGTCTCTTACCACTGGGTGCACGCGCTTGCGCGCTCGGTTCGGCTGACCTGCTGATGGTGACGCACCCGCGGGCAACTGGCCTGCGGCTCGCCGGGCACGTGAGAACACTCGGCTGATTCCCGAGGGTCCATGCCCACACCAACCAGGGAAAGGCGCTGGGCTCTTCTGGGATGCCGCGTTGCGATAGGCGAGGTGGCTTCGTAGGAGGGGCAGTGCCCCGGACAGACGCGGTACGGCCAAAGTCGGTTCGGGAACCGCCCGATCCGGCGAAGAGGAGAGACGGCTGCGCGAGCTGAGCCCGGAAACCAGAACAGCGTACTCCGCGCGAGGGCGAAGTACGCTGTGCACTGGTGCCGGGTGGCCGTCCGTCGGCCGAGATCAAAGCCCCGGTTTAGGTTTGGGACTCGGTTTGGGTTTTGGTTTTGGTTTCGGTTTCGGTTTTGGTTTGGGTTTTGGTTTGGGTTTTGGTTTCGGTTTGGGTTTGGGTTTTGGTTTGGGTTTTGGTTTTGGTTTTGGTTTTGGTTTTGGTTTCGGTTTGGGTTTCGGTTTTGGTTTTGG